>ONYW01000012.1 GCA_900322215.1 uncultured Eubacteriales bacterium
CGCCTTTGGGACGCTTCGCAACAGAATGTCCCAAAGTCTCGTACTGAGTGCAGACCGAGGCACTCCGGGGACTCCGCCTTGCGGAGTCGGTTCCGTCTTCGAATGAGTAAGTCGGGACTCCGGCGCGTCTTCGAACAGCACGCATTAAAAAACCGCGATATTTGGATGAAGAGCGCGGAAAAGCCCCCTTGGGAGAAGGGCGCGTACATTGAAGTACGTAACCGACTACCAAGGGGGCTTTGACAATGCTATTCGCTAAATAGCGTGGTTTGTAAAACCGTGTGATTTAGATGAATAACAAGAAAACACCCCCGTGGGGCAATCCTAATGTACAAGAAGTACATGAATTGAACCAAGGGGGTGTTGACAAAGTTAGTCGCTAAATCACGCGGTTTTATCCAACGAATTCGTTGAGTTTTTCGAGGAAGTCGTTGTACACGTCCTTGTTGTTGATTTCGTTGAGGATCTCGTGTCTGCCACCCTCGTAGAGTGTGATAGAAAGATTTTCAACGCCGAGTTTGTGATATTGCTCGTAGAGTTTTTCAACCAATTTTCCGTTGCCGCCGACAGGATCGTGGTCACCTGAGAAAAGTGCGATAGGCTTTTTGACGTCGATCTTTGCGAGGTTTTGTTTTTTATAACTCGCTTTGAGGCCGTTGACGAAGAATTTGAAGAAAGCGACGGACATGATATAGCCGCACTCGTCGTCCGCGAGGTATTTTTCGACTTGCTTTCTGTCTCTTGAGAGCCAGCCGAAGTCGCCCTCTGCTTTGTACGGTTTGTTGTATGCGCCAAAGGTCATCTTGTCAAGGAAGTCGCCGCGCTTGTCGCCCTTTGCGGAGAATGCGTATGCGCAGTTTGCGAGGCAGCAGCCGACGGAGAGGAGCATACCCTTTTGCATTGCGGAGCCGCAAAGGATTGCGCCGACGTGATCCTCGGATTCCTCGATATATCTTTGTCCGACCATACTGCCGTAGCTGTGTCCGAGATATACGACAGGCAAACCGAATCTCTTCTTGAGCATCTTTGTGATTTCAACTTCGTCGCGAACGGTGTCGTTGTAGATATCGCCCGTGTGGAAACCTTTGTTGCCTTTTGGAGAGAGCGGGCTTGTCGCGCCGTGAGCGCGGTGGTCGTCCGCAAAAACGATAAAGCCGTTAGCATTCAAAAATTTTGCAAAATCGTCGTAGCGAGTTGCGTGTTCCGCCATACCGTGTGAGATTTGCACGACCGCTTTCGGGCTTTCGACTTCGTCCCAAAGATAGCATTGCAAAACGGTACCGTCAAAACTTGTAAACTTTTCATTTTTCATAATCATTCTCCCATGTCGCAAACGCGACCGTTTTTTCAATATAATATGATTTTAGCACAGTCAAAAACAAATTTCAATATCAATTCTCTATCAAATATCACTTTTTGCGTGATTTTTTGCAATATACGCCATATCTTTGCAAAAACAGGTTTGCGAACAAAATTTTATGACAATCATAAAATAACAGGAAGGAAAAAACTATGCCAAAACAAATCGCAGTATTCACAGGCGGAGGAACGGGCGGACACATCTATCCCAACCTCGCGCTCATCCCCGACTTTATAGAGGCGGGTTTTGCGCCCGTCTATATCGGAGGCAGCGGCGACACGCAGGAAAAGCGACTTGCAAAGGAAAACCAAATCCCCTATTTTGCCGTAGACACGGTCAAATTTTCCCGCGCGCTGTCCTTGGACGCAATAAAAAACAATCTCACCATTTTCACAACGCTGTCAAAAGGCATAAAAGAGGCGAAGTCGGTGCTTGAAAATTTGTCCCCGAAATTCGTGTTTTCAAAGGGCGGATACGTCTCTCTCCCCGTGGTCATTGCCGCAAGACGCCTGAATATCCCCGTCTTTGCGCACGAGTCGGATATGTCGTTGGGGCTCGCGAACAGGATTGCAAAATTGTACGGCGCAACCGTCCTGAAAGGCAATCCTCTCTCCTCCTTCGAGGGTTTGGAGGCGGGAATACCGCTGCGCAAAGAACTCTTTTCCTCATCAAAACAGCAGGCGCGCAAAACGCTCGGCATACAGGACGCGAATTTGGCAAAGAAAAAGGTTTTGCTCGTGCTCGGAGGCTCGTCAGGCGCGCAAACTTTCAACGACTTCGTGCGCTGCAAGATGTGCGACCTCACAAGCAAATACTTCGTCCTGCACATAACGGGCAAAGGCAAAAACGCAAAACTCTTTCACGAGAATTATATGTGTTTTGACTATGCGGACAACATAGGCGATTTTTACGCCGCGAGCGATATAGTGTTGTCGCGCGCGGGGGCGACCGCCGTCTTTGAAATCACAGCTCTAAAAAAACGCGCGGTATTCGTGCCTCTCCCCAAAGGGACGTCGAGAGGCGACCAAATCTTCAATGCGGAACTCGCAAAGGAACACGGCGCTGTCGTCACTCCGCAAATAGAGGACGAAAAGACGCTTTTTGACAATATTTTGCTGTCTATCGACAAAGCCGCAAAAAATCCGCCGACAACCCCCGTATCATCCGACACGAACGGAAAGATTGTAAAACTCGTATGTGATAGGCTTGCCACGTAAGGTGAGTTTATGCAAAATCAAAAAACAATGGCAAAATGGCTGGCGGTAGGACTGCTGCTTATGGTGGCTATCGCCTGCTACGTCGTTCTCAGCACCGTTCTAAAAAAAGACGCCCCGACTGCGGACACAACGGCTTCCGCAAGCGAAACAAAGCCTGACGAACAACCCGTCTCCCCTACGCCGAGCGTGCCCGAGCATATTCCCGTCTATTCGACTTTCCCCCGTCGTGCGGAAAAAATCGGCGGAATGTCCGTAAATCACACGGGCGGAGAAAACGCGGATACATATCTCGTCTCATACGCGTTTCAACAAAAGACGTTGCTCTTCTTCTCCACTTTGTCAACGGAATACGACGTCAACGAGCAAGGCATATACCTTGCGGTGTTTTCAAGCGACTATCTTCTCTCAACTGCGCGAATTGCCGACGAACAGGAGACATATCTCGCCTCTATTCTCACAAAAAACGGCATACTCCTTGCGACAAAAACGGACTCTCAAACGGTTTTCAGACTGCTCTCTCTTGACGGAGACGTGGTTGCGACGAGTTTTGCAATGCGCTTTGACAGCCTCGCTTTCACCGTCGATTCTTTGACAAAAGACGTCGTGTGCTTGGGCTCGGACGAATCGTTTGTGTATGAATACGAGATAGACGACGACCTGCGCGCCACGCGCTCGAATTTCGTCTATCCGTCGGCAAGCCCGAAAGTTTGCAAAATCTTGAATTTCAGCAACTACAAACTCGTTTTCGTGCAAAGCGAACAAAACGTCGATATAGTTTCGTTTTCGCAAAACACGGGCTTTATTTGCAAAAACAGGCTTATAAACTCTAAGTTTGTGCAAATACTACCAAGTTTGTCCGCGTCGTCTCAGGCGTTTACTTTGCTCGCGAAAAAGCAGGACAAACAAGGCGATTCTTTGTTGCTTGTGAGTTTTGATTCGAGCGGAAACATGCTGTCTTCCTATCTTGTAAACGACGCACCTATCGGAGTCTTAAAGCAGGAAAACGAGCAGGTGATTTTGTTCACCCAAGACGAAAGGTATCAATTTTGCTCGCATTTAGAACTCGTTTCAAAATCGCAATACGAAGCGGACGATTCGCCTTTTGCATCAAGCGTAAAACTCGAAGACATAGAGGGCTCGGATTTGTTTGTGAGAACGGACGGCATAACTTTTCAGGTCGTCGACAAATCTGCGAACGTTCTCTTCTCCGCAAAAGGGAAAAACGTATTTGCGGAATATGCGACATCGACAAGCACCGCACGGCCTGCACGGCTCAAACTGTTCTATGACGGCAAAGCCTCAAACGATGTCTCGTATATGGCGTTCGGCGACTATGACGTCATGATAGTCGAGATAGACGTATAATCTTTGTATCGCACAAAAGACAAAATTTTTCTCTTTATTGACACACCACCCTTTCCGCTGTATAATATTTGTATGAGCAAGAAAAACCCTCAACAACAAAACGCACAGCCATACTCTAATATGACGGCAAGGCGAATCGTCTTGCTGCTTGGCTTTTTGATCGTTTTGGTCGGCTTTGCCGCCGTCGTGCTTGGCGCACTCGTTCTCTTTGTTCCGGGGTTTGACATCGTCAAAGGCACGAGACCGATCGTTCAAATCATCTACTTTATGGCAATAGGCATCGGCGCTTGCTTTGTCGGCATAATCTTTGCCGTTGCGGGTGCGAATACAAAAAAAGGGCTTGCCCGCCTCGCCTTCTTCCTTGGCACGGTCGCTTTTATAACGGGCGCGGCGCTGCTTATCATCTCCCTGTTTTTCAACACTATCTTGCCTATTCAAGCGATTGAAAACCTGCACGCTTAACGGTGCGAAGCAAAACGAAGATGATTTTGCAAGTCGCAAAATACAGTACACAACAATCAAAAAACGCATCACTCGATGCGTTTTTTTGTTGCTTTCTTTTGAGATATATTGCCTTATTCCTATTGTTATTCTTCTTCGTGCGGCGGAAGTCCCAACAGTTTTTCCCAATTTTCAAATGAGGTCAACTCATTTTCCGCTTTCAAATATTGCTTTTTCACATGACCGTATTCAAACAATATGCGGATTGCAACTCCAGCCATTTTGAAACCGTACTTAAAGAGCATACCTCTCTTTTGCTTTGTTACAAATCCCCTGTCCGTCTCCGCGTCATACTGCACCGTGATTTTCGATTTGTAAAAATCGCTCGGCACCGACTGCGTGAGCGACACAAGTCTCCCCTCTTTCCTCTCCTTTTTGTCATAGAAACAGGTTGGAACAAGGTACCCGTTCAAGGTGAGCACCTTTTTGAGATACGAACTTTTTATGTTAAGGTACGGCGTCATTTGCTCGACGTCATAGCCCTGCTGTTTGAGTTGTTCTTTGCCGTACTGCCTTATCGTGCGTGCGCGCAAAGAGGCGTGCATTGCTTCCGCGTCCAAATTCATCAAATATTTCGGCCCTTTGAAAAAGTCTTTGTAGCCTTCGATGATAAACTCCGCCGCTTGGTATCTTTGATACACGAGCTGTTTTGCGACTCCTCTCACGAGTCTCTTCAACACTGCGCCGAGTTTGCCGTCAAAGTGTAGCGCGGTTGTAACAAGTTCGTTTCGCTTGATATAATATTCAAGCTCCGCAGAATACTTTGAGTCAAAGCTGTCATGCCATACGCCGATACCGTTGACAAGCATAATGCCCTTTGCGCTCCTTATCGGATATTCGACGTCATCGTATTTGATAAAGAACGGGAGCGGCAATCCACTCTCCTTTACCGCCGCCACAGGTTGGCACAAGAACCACCAACCACTGTACGTGCAAAATTTTTGTTCTTCGTTTCTGAGTATGTCAATCTCTTTTGAGAGGTTGTAGGCATGTCCGTTGGATTGAAGTTTTACACCATCCCATGCGGCGCTCATCTCGTGCTGATAGGTCATGTCGCTAAGGTGTATCATGCTTGCGCCTATAGAGAGCGTGTCGCTCTTTGCAAAGCGGAGGTAGGCAAGCACCTTTTCAAGCATCTTCGGATCGAAAACTATGTCGTCGTCCTGCAAGAGGAAATGCGTGTATTTCTTTGCCCTGTACGCCTCTATAATACCGCGGGTAAATCCGCCTGAGCCGCCGAGGTTTTTGTTTTTTACAACTCTAAAATTCTCGCTGTCTTCAAGCGTCATAGTCTGCCCGTTGTCAACGACGATGACGTCAAACGCGCGCTTGAGAATCGGATTGTTGTCAAATTCCGCCCGCATTCTCTCTACGTTTGCAAGCACGTACTTTTCACGCTTGAAAGTACAAATCGCGATAGCGACCTTCGGCTCTCTTTGCTTTTCGTCGGACGTCTCCAAACTTCCGCCAAAGAATACAGCCCCGTCTTCCAAACTCTCGACCTCTAAATAGCAAAGCCCATCTCCGTCAAGCGCTGAGATGTCAAAAGTTATCGTGCCGTCGCCGTCGATTTCTTTTTCCTCCAAAACCGACTTTTCAAAATCTATATGCGGATATTCAAAAGGAAGCCTGTGCGCTATAGCGTAGTCGAATCCCTCAAACTTGTCAAGAATCTCTTTTGTCAACTTGCTCTGCACGATTCTAACGACAAATTTACCCTTTGCGCGGAGAGAATAAGAAAGGTGACGAATAGTCGTAAAATTTTTGAGTTTTGAGTATGACAAGCAGTTGAAATAGGTGTTAAAAGCAAGTTTTCCGCCACGACAAAACACCACCGCATCGTTTTTCAACTCGCAGTCGACCGCGCGGTAGTATAGTTCTTTGACGTCGCAAACGCCTGAACACAGCCTCAAATCATACAGTTTCGTCATACAACTCCTTGTCCGCGATATCCATTGCGGAGGCAATCACCTTGTCCATATCGAGATAACTATATGTGCCGAGTCTTCCGCCGAACAACACGTTTTGTTCTTTTGACGCCAATTCGATATATTTTTTTGCAAGTGCGTTGTTCTCTTCGTTATTTATAGGATAATACGGCTCCATGCCGTCTTTCCACTCGGAAGGATACTCTTTCGTTACGATGCTAAAATCCTGTTCTCCAAATTCAAACCTTTTGTGGTCTATGATTCTTGTGTACGGCACGTCGCGTCCCGTATAGTTGACAACCGCCGACGCTTGAAAATCTTTTTCGTCCACTCTTTCGGTTTCAAAGCGCAATGTCCTATATTGGAGTTTCCCTAAACAAAAGTCAAAATACTCGTCGATCATGCCCGAATACACGGTTTTTCTTGCCAAATCGTGTTGATAATCCTTTATTTCGGCAAAATCAACTCCGAGCCTTACGTCTGCACCTGCGAGCATTTTTTCGATCATACGGGTGTATCCGCCGACGGGTATGCCTTGATATACGTCGTTGAAATAGTTGTTGTTATATTCAAACCTAAGCGGCAGGCGCTTTATGATAAACGCAGGCAAATCCTTGCAGTCTCTGCCCCATTGCTTTTCCGTATAGCCCTTTATTAGCGTCTCGTATACGTCCTTTCCGACAAGTTTTAATGCCTGTTCTTCAAGATTTTTCGGCTCGTCTATGTCAAGTCTTTGCTCGGCGATTTTTGCTTGCGCTTCCTCGCTTGTCTCCACTCCCCAAAGTTCGTGGAAAGTGTTCATGTTGAAAGGAAGACTGAAATATTTCCCCTTGAAATATGCCTTTGGCGAATTGACAAAGTCATTGAACTTGGCAAACTTGTTCACAAACTTCCAAACTCTTGCGTTTGAAGTGTGGAAGATATGCGCGCCATACTTGTGGATGTTTATTCCGTCCACGTTCTCTGTATAGCAGTTTCCGCCGATATGATTTCTTTTGTCTATGACAAGGCATGATTTTCCGCATTGTGTCGCCAAGTATGCAAAAGTAGCGCCGAAAAGTCCGGCGCCTACTATAAGGTAATCATATTTTTTTGCCTTGTCAAATTCCATAATCACAGAGTGTTGCACTCTTTGAGATATGCGGCGACGACGTCGTCCGCCGTGCCTCGCATGACCTCGCTGCCCTCTTTGAGCCAAATAGCTTTGTTGCAAAGGTCGCGAACGGCGTTCATGCTGTGCGAGACGACGATAAACGTCGCACCTTCGTCTTTGAGTTCATGAATCTTTTTTGAACACTTCTTTTGGAAAGGTACGTCGCCGACGCCGAGGATTTCGTCTACGAGCAGGACGTCGGGATGGACGTCGACGGCAATTGAAAAGCCGAGGCGGGAGAGCATACCTTGCGAGTAGTTTTTGAGAGGCACGTTCATAAATTTTTGAAGTTCGGAAAATTCGACGATGCTGTCATACTTTTTCATCATCTCTTTGCGACTGAAACCGAGCATTGCGCCGTTCAAAAACACGTTTTCTTTGCCGGTTGCGTCCATATCGAAGCCCGCGCCGAGTTTTAGGAGCGGGACCATGTTGCCGCGCGTTTGGATATACCCTTCGGTCGGCTCCAATATACCTGCTATCATACGAAGGAGCGTACTCTTTCCCGCGCCGTTTCTGCCGATAAGGGCATAACTTTCTCCGCGCCTCACCTGCAAACTTACGTGCTTGACCGCCCAAAAATCTTCATACTTTATTTGGTGTTTAATAAACTTTATAGCATACTCTTTGATGTTGTCGATGCGCTCGGTCGGCATACGAAACCTGATCGACACATCGTGCACGTCAACCAACAAATTCTCGTCCTCTTCAAAGGACAACTGAGTATTCTCTTGCGGCAAAATAATCTTTTCTTCCATATATCAAATATAAATAATAAACGACTTTCTTTGCGACTTGAAGACAAGCCAGCCGAGGAGCATCGTCACAATGCCTATCGCGTATATGAGAACATGCGTTTGCCAACCAGGCACCGTGCCGACTATGAGGTCTCTGAAATAGTTGAGGTAGTGATACATCGGGTTGACGAACAAGACCGTTCTCACTTTATCGCTAAGCAGTGACGGCGCGTAAAACACGGGCGTCAAATACATCCAAAGCGTCAAGAAGACGTTGTATAGGTGCTTAATATCCCTGAATCTGACGTAGATAGAGCAAAGCGCGAGCGCAAGACCGAGCGAGAAAAGGAATATTGCCGGCAACCAAACGATGATCATAAAAAGCGTCCAATGGAACTGCACTCCCGCGGGAATACGAATGAGCATGACGATGATCATCGCAATGAGCGAAAAGCCGAACGTCACAAGCGACGATACGACGTTTGACGCCGGGAATACGAAATACGGCACGCGCGTCTTTGTGAGAAGGTCATAGTTGTTCACCATGCAAGGAAGCGCCATAGTCGTCGCCGTGCGCATAAGGCTGAAAACTATATTTCCCGACAAAACGTACACCGGGTAATCCATGCTTATATTTCCGCGCCCGAAAATGTTGGAAAATACAAACGCCATAACGAGCATGGTGAGAAGAGGATTGAGAACGGTCCACAAAATACCAAGTACCGAACGGCGGTATTGGTTTTTGATATTCTTCTTCACCATAGCCCACATTATGACTATGGATTTTTTGAATTGGAGCCCGTTGGCTCTTATCTGTTTCGGTGCGAAAGTGCTTTTTGCCATAACCTTTGTTAGTATGCGTAGACATACCTATTATATATTAACTACATAATTTTACCATACGCGCGCAAATAATGTCAATTTTTGGAATCTTAAGAAACCTATAGGTTTGCTTGACGCTATAAAATTGATTTATACAACAAAATGTGATATAATATTGCAAAATATATAGATATTATATATTGGGCAATTATGGGTGCAAAAGAATTAAGGGCGAGGATTACGTCCACGTTTGACAAGACGCCTGCTTGGCTGACAAAATTTTTCTATTCCGACTGGTATCTCGCGGCGCTTGCCACAGTGATACTTGCTTCTTGGATTAGCAAAATCATGCTCATAGGGCTCTTCACCGTCATAATTCTCGCGACCGTACTCCTCGTCGTTATGGACGACATAAAGCCGCTTATTCCGCTCCTTTTCTACGTAGCATTTTGCATTTCGGACTCGACGGATCTCTCAATTTATTACCCGCTTTTGCCGAGTCTTATTCCGCTGGTTTTAGCGATAGTGTTTCACATCATCGTCTATCGTCCGAATCGCTTTTCTCTCGGCGAACTCGGCATTTCGCAGATTCTCATATCCTGCGCGCTTCTTCTCGGAGGATGCACCTGTATCACGCTCGCAAGATGGACGGGCGCGCTCACCTATGCGCTTCTCTTGGGCGTCGGAGTGCTGTTTATATACCTATTTTGCACCAACTATATCAAGAACAAACACCACGGCGAAACGTCCGACTATATCGCGAAAGTCTTCATGTGGATGGGCTTGATTTTGGTCGGCGAGATGGTGACGTATTACATACGCAACCGTATCGGCACGCCCGTTTCCGAATGGTCGTCCTACGACTGGATAGACCTCGGCTGGGGCATCGACAACAACGTCGCGACGTTGCTTCTCATCTCCGCGCCGATGTGCTTCTACCTCTCCACAAAGCGCGAACACCCGACCTTTTATATTCTCATCGGCGTCATTCACTACCTCGGAATAGTCTCAACCTATTCACGCGGAGGAATTTTGTTTGCGGTCGTCACTGCCCCGTTCGTGCTCGTATTCTCCGTGCTTAAATCCAAGAACAAGTCGGAGAGTTTGATAATTCTTATTTGCCTTCTTATCGTCGCGCTCACGGCATACGCCTATCTGTATGAAAAAGTGCATACGGTGCTCAGCCGCATATTTGAAGACGGACTGTCCTCAAACAGCCGCGTCATGCTCTACAAGGACGCGCTTCGCGAATTTGCAAATCATCCTATCTTCGGCGTAGGTTGCGGCTACGACGGTCCAGACTATGAAAATCACGTGGAAGAAATCGTCTTCTACTGGTTCCATTCGACCTTCTTCCAAGTCGTCGGTTCTATGGGACTCGTCGGCATCGTCGCTTATGGCGCGAACTATATAAAGCGCGCAAAAATTCTCTTCCGCGATATTGCAAAAGATACGTTCGTACTCTTTACCGCTCTTTCGCTTGCGGGCTTTGAACTCTACTCCCTCATTGACACGGGAACGTTTGTTCCGCTCCCGACTATGATGATAGTCTTCGTGCTGTTCGCCATACTCGAAAAGCATCACAAGGAGCAACTCTTTGTCAAAGACAAATATATGGAGGAAGAGTATTCTCGTTTGGAATCTTTAGAACAGGCGGAAGAACCTGCAAACGCAACTCTTGTACAAGGTGCGCCCTCTGTCGAGCCTGCAAAAGCAAACGATGTGATGGCTAAATCAAGCATCGCAGAGCCGAAATCCAGTATTGAAAAAACGAATTCCGCAATAGAGACAAATCCAAATAACAAACAGGCAAAGCCCGAGGAGGTGAAAAATGTATAAGTTTTTCAAATCCTTCTTTGACTTTGTCTTTTCGCTCTTGGGAATCATCATACTCTTCCCTCTCTTTTTGCTTGTCGGACTGCTCATAGCACTCGATTCGCGCGGACCGATAGTGTTCAAACAAGAACGCGTCGGAAAAGATCAAAAGATTTTCAAGATGTACAAATTCCGCACGATGAAGACTATCGACGTGCCGTTTGACGTCAATCACCCGGTTATAAAAAACAACAACCAAAATCTCACCCGTGTCGGCAAATGGATAAGGCGCTTTAAGCTCGACGAGTTTTTGCAACTCCTGAACGTGCTAAAAGGCGATATGAGCCTCATAGGACCTCGCCCGCTCAAAGTCGAATATCTCGAGCACTACGAGCCGTGGGAACTTCAAAAATTCGACGTCAAGCCCGGCATGAGCGGACTCGCTCAAGTCAGAGGCAACGGACACCTCTCTTCAAAGGAAAGAAGTTATTATGACGTTGAGTACACAAAGATACGCTCTCTCAAACTCGACGCCGAAATTCTCTTCAAGACGATTATCGTCATGCTCGGCGGTGAAGAAAAATTTATTCGTCACGTATCCGAAAAGAATATGAGGCGAGTCGTCATAAACCACATGCGAGAAGAAAATTCGATAAACGGCAGAGGCAAAGGCGGAAAAAGCGGCAAGCGCGGCAAAAAATCCAAAAACCGCATTTCATACGAGCAATATCGCGGTGAAAACATGAAGTTGTGCAAAACAAAATAAAAACCGCCTGCATTATTCAACGACAATAACTATAGAAAAAACACCGAATTGGATGTCGTTATTCATTATAAGAGAAGCACCGATTTTCGGTGCTTCTTGCTATATATTTGCCGTTGCAAATGCGATATATGATACAGCGTATCATGCGATATATACGCTTGCTCGTATGCGATATGATATAAATCCCTATATGTCGCATCCCGAAGGGATATCTCGCATTCGGCTTTGCCGAATATATCGCAGTAGTGCCCATGCTTAATGCAATGGGCACTACTATCTCGCAAATCCCGCATGGGATTTATATCGCTGCGGTGTTTCTGCTTTGGCAAACACCGCAACGGGTGTTTTGTTTTTTATTGCTTTGAAGCTTTTTCTCTCTTCTTTGCGAGACGTTTTGCACGTCTTGTATCACACACGATAAAGTTTTGAGAGAGTTTGCCGACCTTGAAGACGTTCTCCCCTTCAAGCGTCTTGTGTTCGCCGTCTATATCGAAGTCAACGCTGTCGGCAAGTTGCAACTTGACCGTTTCAAATTCTTTGAACAAGAGGTTCTTCTTTTCGACTTGCTTTCTAAATCCTATAAAGAACGCGCGGAAGAACGGGAAGAAAATTCGGATTTTGTTCCACAGGTTGTTCTTGCCTGGCGACTTGATGAGAAGTATATGCCCTGTTTGCTTGTTCGGATTGTAGAGGTGGTTGAAGTGAAATTTGAAGCACCTCGGCGATTTGAGCACCATGATGAGCGTGTATGCCCCCTCATACTCCTTGTCGTCTATATTTACAGTTGCCTGCGTGTTCCACACCTTATACTCTCTTAGGACCTGCAAAAGGTATGCAACGGATTTAAGGCGCTTTTTTGTCGCAACCTTTGCCGTATAACCAATCGGCGTAAACGTCCCGCACGCGGCGACGTAGGTGAACACCTGTCCGCCGACCGAGCCGACCAAAATCTCCCCCGTATCGCTTGCGCCGTCAAGAGTGTGAGACTTTTCGTTGAGAGTGCCGTACGGAAGGTAGAAGACCTTGACGTCTATGCCCTTTATCTTGTTGAGAACGGAGTTGAGCGTGCCGTCACCGCCGAGAATGGCAACAGCGTCAAATCCCTCTTTCTTTATCCTCGAAGAGTAGTCGTCGTCGATGTCCGCAAATTCAACGGAATATTCACCGCCGAGCAAATCGCCGGCGATTTCACTGTCGAATCTTTCAAAGTTTCCACTGCTCTTGTTCACGACGAGCAAACACTTTTGCAAAATAATATCCCCTCACAAATAGGTTACTATTATTATATCATTATAATACGGATATGTCAAAACTCTTTCTCAATTTGACGTCTCCCTGCCCTGCGACAAAAAACCTCGCCATGAAGGCGAGGCTTTTATGTTGTTAAGAGGATTTCTTATTTCTTTTTGAAGGCTTTCTTGATACCGTCTGCAAGTTTGTTCACACCTTTTGCGATGCTCTCACCTGCTTTTTGCATTTTGCCTTCCAAAGATCTTGGGTGCTTGATGTTGGCTTGTGCCGCAGCAAGTCTTGCGATCGGTACGCGGAACGGTGAGCATGACACGTAGTCAAGACCGATTTCGTGGCAGAACTCGATGGATGACGGATCACCGCCGTGTTCGCCGCAGATACCGCAGTGCAAGTGGCTGTTGTTCTCTTTGCCGAGTTTGACAGCGAGTTTCATGAGTTTGCCGACGCCGACTGTATCGAGTCTTGCGAACGGATCGAACTCATAGATCTTTGCCGCATAGTAGCTTGGCAAGAACTTGCTTGCGTCGTCACGGCTGAAGCCGAACGTCATTTGTGTGAGGTCGTTTGTACCGAAGCAGAAGAAGTCCGCTTCTTGGGCGATTTCGTCCGCTGTGAGAGCCGCACGCGGGATCTCGATCATCGTACCGACTTCGTATTTGAGGTTGACGCCTGCTTCCTTGATGATTGCGTCCGCCGTTTCGACAACGGTCTTCTTGCAGTATTTAAGTTCTTTGACTTCGCCGACGAGCGGGATCATGATTTCAGGAACGACTGTCCAGCTCGGGTGACGCTTTTGAACGTTGATAGCAGCCTTGATGACAGCCTTCGTTTGCATAACCGCAATTTCAGGATACGTGACTGCAAGACGGCATCCGCGGTGACCCATCATCGGGTTGAACTCGTGCAAACTGTCGCAAATGAGTTTGATCTCTTCGACTGACTTGCCTTGTGCCTTTGCGAGTTCTTCGATATCCTTTTCTTCTGTCGGAACGAACTCATGGAGCGGCGGATCCAAGAAACGGATTGTAACAGGTTGTCCTTCAAGAGCCTCCATAAGGCCTTCGAAGTCTGCTTGTTGCAACGGTTCGATCTTGTCGAGAGCCGCTTGTCTTTCTTCGACTGTTTCGGAGCAAATCATCTCGCGGAACTTGTCGATTCTGCCCGGACCGAAGAACATGTGTTCGGTTCTTGTAAGGCCGATACCTTGTGCGCCGAGTTCTGCCGCGCGCTTTGCGTCTTGCGGCGTATCGGCATTTGTACGAACGCCGAGTGCTTTATACTTGTCTGCGAGTTTCATGATACGTCCGAAGTATCCGCTGTTCGGATCCGCAGGAACAGTCTTGATAGCGATATCATAGATGTTGCCCGTAGAGCCGTCGAGGGAGAGTTCGTCGCCTTCATGGAAGACCTTTCCGCCAAGTTCAAACCACTTCTCTTCTTCGTGCATCTTGATGTCACCGCAACCGGAGACGCAGCATGTACCCATACCGCGAGCAACGACTGCCGCGTGTGACGTTTGACCGCCACGGACTGTCAAAATGCCTTGTGCATACTTCATACCCTCGATGTCTTCAGGGGATGTTTCAAGTCTTACGAGAACGACTTTCTTGCCTTGTTTGCCAAGTTCGACTGCGTCTTCAGGTGTGAATACGATCGTACCTGCAGCAGCGCCCGGAGATGCGGCGATACCCTTGCCGACGACGTTTGCCTTGTCGGCAGCCTTCAAAGCGTTTGGCTCGAATTGTGGGTGGAGAAGCATATCAAGCGTCTTTGCGTCGATTTGAAGAAGTGCTTCTTGCTCTGTGATCATGCCCTCGTCGATGAGGTCGCATGCGATACGGATAGCAGCGGCTGCCGTACGCTTGCCGTTTCTTGTTTGGAGCATGTAGAGTTTCTTTTGTTGGATCGTAAATTCCATATCTTGCATGTCTCTGTAGTGATTTTCAAGAGTCTTGCAAACTTGTTGGAATTGATCGTAAACTTCCGGCAAAACTTCCGCCATCTTGGAGATAGGCATAGGAGTACGAACACCTGCGACGACGTCTTCGCCTTGTGCGTTCATAAGGAATTCGCCCATAAGACCCGGTTCACCGGTTGCAGGGTTTCTTGTAAACGCAACGCCTGTGCCGCAATCGTCGCCCATGTTGCCGAATGCCATCATTTGGACGTTAACCGCAGTACCCCAGCTGTACGGGATGTCGTGGTCCATACGATAGACGTTTGCACGCGGGTTGTCCCAGCTTCTGAAAACTGCCTTGATAGCTTCAAAGAGTTGGTCCTTCGGATCGGATGGGAAATCTTTGCCGAGTGCCGCTTTGTATTTTGCTTTGAACTCTGTTGCGAGTTCTTTAAGGTCGTCCGCCGTGAGGTCAACGTCAAATTCTACGCCTTTCTTCTCTTTCATCGCGTCGATGAGAGACTCGAAGTCTTTCTTGGAAACTTCCATAACGACGTCGGAGAACATTTGGATAAAACGTCTGTAGCAGTCCCATGCCCATCTTGGGTTGCCGGACTTCTTTGCAAGGACTTCAACGACTTCTTCGTTGAGACCGAGGTTAAGAATCGTGTCCATCATACCTGGCATGGACGCTCTTGCGCCGGAACGAACGGAAACGAGGAGCGGGTTCTCTTTGTCGCCGAACTTCATGCCGGCTTTTTCTTCGAGAAGAGCAATGTGTTCCATGATTTCCGCTTTGATTTCGTCATTGATTTGTCTGCCGTCTTCGTAGTATTGAGTGCATGCCTCTGTTGTGATAGTAAAACCGAACGGAACAGGAAGTCCGATATTGGTCATTTCAGCGAGGTTTGCGCCCTTACCGCCGAGAAGTTCACGCATATTTGCGTTGCCTTCAGCAAACTGATAAACGTATTTTTTGCTCATTTAGAAAATCCTCCTAAATATATCTTTGTATATTACTATAATAATAACAAAATATAATGGCTTTTGCAAGAAAAAACTATATATCCGCCTAAAATATTTGAAAAATCTTTGATTTTTGACAGCATACGCTTGTTTTTTTGAGAGTACGCGGTGAGAGATAAATTTTGTTTTCAACAAAAAACAGAAAATTTTGCCATACTCTTGCCTTTGGCAAAAATATTTGATAAAATTGATTTATCTTTTTTAAGAGGTAGGAAAAATGGACGCTGACCCTCGAAGTCACCAATCTATTATTTAACCTTTGTTTTCAGGTTTCTGCTGGGCAAGGGTTTTTGACAATAACTCAGGAGGAACCGATTATGCTCCAAGTTTACAAGAAAATAAACAAGTCGGTCATGGAAGTAGATCAGGAACTCATAGTTCCCGGCTACGATTTTAGCGATCAATGGATTCACATGTCCAACCCGACGGACAAGGAGATCGAACTCATTTCAAAAGAGTTGAACGTCCCCGAAGATATGATAAAAGCCGCCCTCGACTCCGAAGAGCGCGCGCATATCGACAAGGAAGACGGCGTTATTTGCGCCATCACCGACATCCCGATCACGGAAGACGACGACGAAAAATACTCCTATTCCACTCTCCCGTTCGGCTGTATCATGACGGAAACCTGCGTCATCACGGTTTGCCTCAACGAGACGTCTATCATCTACGACCTCATGGCGGGCAGATACGTCAAGGATTTCAACATCCACAAGCGCACGAGATTTTTCTTGCAACTCGAATACGTAATCGCAAAGAAATACCTCCAATATCTTAAACAAATCGACCGCGCAAGCCAGCGCGTTCAGGCGGAACTTGAAAAAGCCATGAAAAACGAGGGACTGAGCGAGATGCTCTCTCTTGAAAAAGCACTCGTCTACTTCTCCACCTCTTTGCGTGCGAACGGCGCGGTGCTTGACAAAGTTCCCCGACTTATCAAGTTCTTTGAAGAGGACGAGGACCTTTGGGAAGACGTTCTCATCGAAAACAAACAGGCTATCGAGATGTCCAACATCTACCGCGACATTTTGAACGGCACGATGGACACCTATGCGTCGATAATCTCCAACAACCTGAACGTCGTCATGAAGACGCTCACAGTGCTCACGCTTCTCGTCGACACCCCGGCTATGATCGGATCGATTTGGGGCATGAACACGGGCGTACCCTTCCAAGGCGAGTTGTGGGGATTTTGGATCGTCCTCGGCATAAACGCGGTCGTCCTCATCATCATGATCATTCTCCTTTGGAAGAAAAAACTCTTAAAGTGAGTCTCGCGGATCTCGCGGGCGCAAGTGCTAAAAGCATTCGAGACCACACCTCGCTGTATCGCAATTTTCGGCACTCTAACCACTCAAAATTGATTTTTTGAAGCGAATAACAAAAGCAAAAATCCCACGCTGATTTGCGTGGGATTTTATATTGTTTGTGCAAAAATTTCGTTTTATTCTTTCACGACAAGATTACTTTTTCATGAGTTCTTGCATGATCTTTGCAATACATTGCATGCAAATTTTCTTGTCTTCCGGGCTGTCCTTGAATTTGTTGTACGTTTGAACAAGCATGAGCGCGACTTTCATCTTCATATTTTTTGACATGCCTTGCGCTATCATATAGTCGATGAGGTGCGGGAGTTTTACAAGTCTTGCGGGACGCACGACTTCGTCGTCCTCTTCAGGACCTTCGACGACGTAAACGACTTCTTCGTCTTGTTCGGAAGCCTCTTCTTCCTGCTCTTCCGCCTCTTCCTGTTCCTCGGCTTCCTCGGATTCTTCAGTCTCTTCGCTCTGTTCTTCCTCAGTAGGCTCTTCTTCCGCGACTTCCTCCGCCTCAGGCTCTTGTTCAGCCTCTTCGGCAGGTTCTTCCGTCACGGGCTCTTGCTCTTCTTCGGCAGGGGCAGGAGCCTCTTCCTCTTTAGGCTCTTCTTGCGGCGCCTCTTCGGGAACTGTTTCCTTCGGTTCTTGCGCAGGCTCTTCTTCCGCCTTCGGTTCTTCCTCTTTTTGCTCCTCTGTCTTTGGCTCCTCGGGTTCTTCCTTCGGTTGTTCCGCCTCTGGCTCGTCCGCTTTTTGTTCTTCCGCTTTCGGCTCGTCCATAAGGTAGGCTTTCAATTCGTCGAGTTGAGCAGCCTCTTCTTCCGTCAACACTTCCGCCTCGACTTCTTCGTCATCGAGAACGAGTTCGCTCTCAAGGAAGTCGATGCCGTCGGGTTGTGCAGGCTCTTCTACGGGAACTTGTTGTTCTTTTGCTTGTTCTTGTGCTTGTTCCGCCGCTTGTTCCGCAGCAAGTTTTTTCTTTTTGCCAAACATGATAATACCTTCTTTATATTTTCAATTATTATACGTTGTAAAAAGCGTTTTGCTCACGGTATGCCGTGAGAAAACAATGTTATTCTTGGTTGTCCTCGACGTCTTCCGTCGTCGCGTCATCGCTTGAGGAGTTCTCGTCCGCACTTTCGTCTTCGACGTACTTCGGCTTGCTTTGCTCCTCTTGCAGGGAGAAGATAACCTTCTTCAAGCAGTCGACGATGATCTTCTTGTCCTCAGGGCTGTCCTTGAACTTGTTGTACACGCCGATGAGCAGTGTGGCAACCTGCATCTTGACCTTTTTGGACATGTTTTGCGCGAGCATATAGTCAGTGAGGTTTGACAACTTGGAGAGTTTGGACGGTTGAACGTATTCTTCTTCCTCTTCCTCGTCATCAACGACGTAGACGACCGTCTCATCGTCTTCGGCGTCTTCGGCGCTTTCTTCGTCCTCGGCGTCTTCGACGCTTTCTTCGTCCTCGGATTCTTCTTCCGCGTCCTCTTCGGTTTCGTCTTCGGATGTCTCGGACTCTTCCTCTATCCCCTCGCCTTCTTCTTGCTCTTCAACGGGAGTTTCTTCCTGCGATTCTTCAAGTTGTTCCTCGGCAGGTTCTTCGGCGGCAGGTTCTTCGGTCGTTTCTTCCTCCGACGGTTGTTCTTCCGTCGGTTGTTCTTCAGCAGGCTCGTCGTTCACTTCTTCGGCGGATTCTTCAACTTCTTGCGGTTCGTCTTGACTTTCTTCCTCTTGAGGCTCTTCTTGGGCCTCCTCTTCGGGAGCAGGCTCCTCTTGTTCCTCTTGAGGTTCTTCTTGTTCTTCCTGCTCTTGAACGGGTTCTTCCTCCGCTTGTTGAGGTTCTTCCTCTTGCGTTTCCTCGGTAGGTTGTTCTACCGGCTGTTCTTCTTGAACGTCTTCAACCGTTTCTTCGACGGGTTGTTCTTGCACGGCAGGCGCTTCTTCCGCTGTAGGCTCTTCGACAGGCTTTTCCTCGGCGGGTTCTAAATCCTTGCCGAGCGCATGAGCATAGCAATAGTCGAGAATGCCTTTGAGTTCTTCTTCCGAATAACTGTTGTCAAGCGGCAAACTGTACCAGGTGTCTTTTGATTTCGGGAAAGCGCTGAGATTGACGTTCTCGTGATTTTGTTTCAAGTTGTCTTCGAGCACGCTGTCCGCGTTCACAAGAAGGAGTGACGCGCCGTCGATGTCGTAGGCGTATGCAAAACACTTTCTGTTTGCGCCGTCAAGCGCAAAGTACGTATCGGCAAGCGGAAGCCCTGTGGAGGTCTTGTTTTCACGCTCGTTGACTTCGACTCCCTCGCCGTATTTTTCTTTCAAATAATCGCCGAAGAACTTTTTGCCGACGAGAGCGTTGCCCGCTTTCTTTGCGGCGGCAAGACTCTCTTTGAGAGCGACAGGCTCTTTCTTTTCGGGTTCTTGCTCTGCTTGCTCCTCCGCCTGCTCTTCTTGGACGTCTTCTTCGGGTTCTTCGATTTGTTCCGCTTGCTCTACCGCGGGTTCTTCCGCCTCGGGTGCTTGTACGGGCTGTGCCATAGCGTAGACAGGCTCGGGCTCCCTTTCCTCGACTGCCTTGACAGCCTCTTCCGCTTCACCCGCGATGCGCTTGTTTTCAAGTTCTTCAATGAGGTCTTCGATAGGAGTCGGTTCTTGATCTTTCTCCTCTATCTCGATCTCTTTTGCTGTGTTACGCGCGATGATTTCGTCGACGATAGCCGCAAGGTCGGAAAGCGGAGAGGAATCCGTTGAGAAGTTCTTTTCCACTTGGAAATTGACCTTTGCGTCAAGTTCGTCCTGCATATCGTAGAAGGTGTCGCGAGTCGTCTTGATTTGCTTCCTGTTTGCAAAGACAAGCACGAGATAGATAGCGGCGGAGAGCAAAAGCCCTGCGCAGTGAATGACGCTCATCTCCGTTGCGGAAAGAGTGCCGAAACCCCAAAACGCGAAAATCGCGACAAGGATAAGAGCGATACCGATAAAGAGATTTGCCCTTACGTCCTTGACCTTTTTCACTTCTCTTTCATAGACGTTCTTTTCGCTGACGAGGTCGCTCGGAAAACCGAAGCGAACGCCGAGATACTCAACCCAACTGTCTCTAAGAGGCGCGGGTGCCTTTTGCGAGAAACACTCGGCGGTAAAGTCTCCGACGTTGTCGTCGTCGATCGAGTCTACGTTTGAGAGGTATTTGATGATCTTTTTGCAGGCGGCTTTAAGCTTGAAAGCCTTAGAGCCGAAGAAGGTCAGTCCGACGATAAGCCCTGTCCCTGCAATAACTGCGAGGACAACGATAAAATAAGCCTTCAAATCAATTTGCGGCAATTTAGACGATAAATTGGCGAGCCAGGTAAAGACTTTGGAAAAAAATTCCACGATGTCCTCCAAAAAACATACTTCTAAATAATTATAAAGTCTTTGCGCGAAAATTGCAATAGTTATTTAATTAATTTTATTAAAAATAATAATAAAACAAAAATATAGGTGCGCCGAGAAAATCCGACGCACCTGCTACTTGAAAAAAATTGCAAGTCAAACTTTGAATTCTTTGATATTTCCTGTCTTGAACGAATAGAGCAAAATACTATCTATTTTGACATTATCGGCACTTTCTACCGCCATTTTGTACAGTTTAAGTTGCTTTTCGTACTTTTTGAGCGATTCTTCGTCTTTTAGATTCGAGTTTTTGAAATCGACTATAATCTTTTTTTCACCGCAAATATAGAGGTCTATAACTCCTTGAACGAGCACCTTCTCGTCCGTGTCGAAATCGTCCGACACTTCGCGGGCGGGCTTGTACATCATAAACGATTTTTCTCTGAAACACTTGCCCGCTTTCTCCGCCTCGTAGGCTTTTCGGATTATTTCGCTTGCAAGACAGGTCGCTATCTTCTTCTCAAAATTCTCGCCGTCGACGGCTCTCGCCTCTTCGACTTCCTGCTCCGTGAGATACTTTTCTTGCACAAGCCTCGCTATCTCATTTTTCACGCCGTCCGTGCCACATGCGGAGAAGTCGATGTATTGCATAACCTTGTGATATATCGTTCCGATGTTTTTGAAGTCGCCTTCGGCATAGGCGGACACCGTTTGTTCGTCAAGGCTGTCAAGTGCGGAAACGCTGTATTTGATTGCAAGTTTCGTCTCCTTTGCGTGCGGATATTCAAACGCCTGCGCCATTTCTATCTCCGCTTTCAGCGTCTTGTTTGCGGGTGGGAAAACGTAGGACTGTTTTTTGGTTTGCACGCCCTCGAATTCCTCTCGTCCGTGCACCGTGAAGGCTATCTTGCCGCCGTCTGCGATGGAATCGCCGATAATATCAAGCATACTGCTCGGTGCGCTGATCCCTTTGACGACGCCGAAAGTCTCGAGTTTTTTCTTGCTGACGGAAGACGTCGCATACATATAGCGTTTTGCTCTTGTCAGCGCGACGTAGAGGAGTCTCATCTCCTCGCCGAGCGTCTTTTTGTCATAGAGTTTTCTCGTTGCGAATTTGGATATAGTCTTGTCGCTCTTGATATTTTTGTCAAAGTCGAAGTCGTTCATGGCGATATACCCTTTTCCGTCCACGATGAGGTCGCCCTTCACGTCGTTCAGGCTGAAATTCGCGTCAAGGTCGCACACGAACACGACTTCGTTTTCAAGCCCCTTGTAGCCGTGGAAGGTGGACAAATGCACCCTGTCGCTCTTCGTTCCCGCCGACTTCTTGGAAGTCGACTCGCCGTAGCCTTTCAAAAATTTGCCGAGTGACGCGTTGTCCTTGTCGGGGATTCCGCCGATAAACGCTTTGAGGCCGTGAACGTCCGCCTCTCGGTTTTTGCCGAGGTAGGCGTCGTATGAAAAGTCCGCGACTATTCCGCTTGCGAGGTCTCTGACGTTTTTGAAACTCGCCTTTGTTCTATACCTTGCAAGGACGTCTTGCGTGGCTTTGATCTTTTGCGCCAAAGCGTCTTCTCCGCTCGCATAAATCAGCAATTTGTCATAGAACGTCGGAGCCTCCACGCCCGATATCGTCGCGAGTTCCTGCTCCGTGTATCCGCCGAAGAACGAGAGCAAAAAACCGACGAGCGGTATGTCCTGTCTCGGGTTGTCTATGACGCGGAGGAACTGAATGAGTTCGCGCTCGGGCTCGGCTTTCGACTTTTCAAAACCGCTGTCGTCGACGGGTATGCCCGCGTCTTTTAGGCGTGCGACGATTCTTTGCGCGTTCGTGGAGCGATTTCTTGTGATTATCGTCACGTCGCCGTAGCTTATATATCCCTCGTCTTTCTTTGCGCGCCCGACCAGTTCGTGAATTTTGTTCGCAACGAATATGCCCTCGAGGTCTGCCGAGGCAAACGAAGTCTCCTTGCCCTCGTCGGCGGTTATGTCATACACGCCTGAGACCGCCTCTTTTGCGTCCGCTTCGCTGTAAAACAGGTGGAGTTCCGCAATACCGTCATCCTTTACGTCCGTCAAATCGAATCTCGCGTCTTCTTTGTAGTCCACGTCGGCGACGTCCTTTGTCATGGCAAAATCAAACACGGAGTTGACAAATTCAAGGATTTGTCTCGCGCTTCTGAAATTGCGATTGAAGCGTATAGCCGTGCCTTCACCCGCTTCGTATCTCGCCTGTCTTGCCGAAAAGTTGCCCGGATCGGCGAGGCGGAAAGCGTATATGCTCTGCTTTGTGTCGCCGACCATAAAGCAGTTGCCGTCCACGAGTTTTGAGATTATATATTCCTGCGTCGGGTTGACGTCCTGATATTCGTCCACAAACACCTGCTTGAACTTCCTGAGTTTTATGTCTTCGCGCGACAACAGTTCGACCGCGCCGTGTTGCAAATCCTCAAAAGCGAGCACGTTGTCCTCTCTTTTGAGACGGGCGAGTTCATCCGCAAAGCGGTTTGTGATTTCGATAAACTTGTCGATGAGCACTCGCGTGGAGTCGTGTGCGGTGCGCAAATCCTTTTCTTTGCCCGCAAACTCTTTCAGGTGCGCGATTTCCTCTTTCATATCGTCTATGCACGCCTTAGCTATCTGCGCATACGCGACAAAGATCTCGTCCCACTTTGTGGACTTGTTTGCCGTGACGTCGGCAAAAGTGGACGCCGCAAGACACATCTCGTCAAAGTCCGAAATCTCCGTCATCCTACCTGCAAGCGTATAGGCGTTCACTATCTTGTCAAGGTATTTCGCATAGATAGGTTTTTCCCTTACGCCCGCGGTAAACACGTCGAGGCAAGGTTTCAAGCAGGCTTTTGCCCTGCCGAAGAAGTCGTGTTCCCAGTCGAGGATTATACGCAAAAATTTGCTGTGGTCATAGTCCGTATAGCATGCGCGTACGTTGTCGAAGAACACGCTTTTGTTCGGTTGAATGTCTATGACTTGGAAGAGCTTTATTATATTGTCTTTGAGATTGTCCTCTTTGCGCTTTTTTGAAAAGACTTCCACTATCTTTTCAAACGCCTCGTCGCCCTCTTTGTCGTATTCGTCAAAGACGTTGTCGAGCGCGGTCGCCATATATTCTTTGTGCGCGTCCTCGTCAAGCACTTCAAAAGTCGGCGAAATGCCGAGGTAGTTGAAATTCTCCTTTATAAGCGACTGACAATAGGCGTGGATCGTGCTGATGTGCGCAAACGAGAGTTCGTCAAGTTGCTTTTTGAGAATATTCTGCGCCTCGCCGTCAAGCGTGCAAGCAGCGGAATACAATGCCCTATGCAACTTTTCTCTGAGTTCGTCCGCCGCCGCGTTGTTGTAGACGAGGATGAGCATATCCTTGACGTCGATTCCGTCAAAAATAAGTCGCAAAATGCGGTTTATCATTGTCGACGTCTTGCCGCTTCCCGCCGCCGCCGAAACGATGACCTCTCCGCCTGCGACGACTGCGTCCTTTTGGTCGTCCGTCAAAGTGTCAGGCAAATATACCGTTTTGATTTCTTCGCTATTCGTCATTGTTCGTCCTCCGCGGTTGTAATGCAAAACGAGTCAAGCGAGACGCTTCCCGTCGTTCTTTCCTTTGCCGACGCGTACGCGCAAATATCTTGATAGTCGCAATACGTGCATTTTTCTTTCATCGGAAGCGGGCGGATATAGCCGCTCTCTATTGCTTCTTCGCCCTTCGTCGCAACGGCGAGCGCATAGTCGCCGATGGCGTCTAATTGCTCGGGGCTTAGATACACGTTTCCGCTCAGTTTGCCGGTAGGCGTGCACGGAAGCACGGACTCGCGCTTTGACTCCGCAAATTTGCCGTCAATCTTTGCAAGCAATTCCTCGTCGTTTACAAACTGCCCTTGGTATTCGTATCTCGGCTCGTCGTCCTTGCTGAATCCCTGCACGATAGGAAAATAGAACACGCCGACAGGTCGCTTGTCAAGGCTGTTCTTGACCGCCTTCATATAGAGATACAATTGGATTTTTTGTCCGTAATATATATCTTTGAGTTCGAGTTTTGCGCGGTAAGTCTTGTAATCCACGATGAGGAAGTCGCCGTCTCTTACGTCTATTCTGTCTATAACGCCCTTAAACTTGATTTCCTTTTCTCCGACCTTTATCGACATAGGCTTGATTTCGCCCTTGCCGATAGCCGCCTCCATAAGGTACGGCGCAAACTCCGAGCGGAGGGAGAGCGCATACATATCCTTTGCAAGCGCAAGACTCTCCTTTTTCACGCGGACGAGCACCCGCTTTGTCTGCGGTTTTTCAAGGAGGTATTCGTATTCGCCCTCCTTTATCGCGTTGTCAAAATAGACTTTCACTCTGTCCTCTATCGTCGTCTCGTCCACCTTGCCGTCTCTTATATCGTTGAAAAGCTGCTCCAAGACGCTGTGGATGATAGTGCCGTTTTCCGTGCCGAGGAACTCGCCCTCCTGCCTCTTCTTCAAGGACAGCACGTAGGCAAAATAATGTCCGTACGGACAGGCATAGAACTTTTCAAGGCGCGACACGCTCGTCACCACGTTGTCGCTCTTTGCCATTTCAATTCTTTCGGGCTTTACGGCAATTCCGTAGAGTTTTGACTTTTCATAAGACGGCAGCGTTTCGAGGGCGGAACTGTACACTTCGAGTTCTTCCGGCAAAATCCTGTTGGACGTTGCGTCGTCCAAGACGACGGGCATGGCGTTTTTCAAAATCTCGTGATACGCCCCGCGCTTTGTCGCAAACATTCCCGTCGCAAGCGTCTCCCGCTCGTCCGACGGCAGTCTCGTGAGATGCTCGAAGTCTATGCGCTCTTCTTCTATCGCCTTTCCGCCTTCCGCCAAAAAGCCTTGCAACTCTTTAAGCACCACGGACGGTTGCAAAAACACTCCGTCCGCCATCTCAGGACGAGAGACGACGAGTTTTCCGTGCGGTTTTTTCATGAGGTCGCACACCGCGTACATGTTGGTCATAACCTTTTGATACGAGGTCGGAGACACTTCGATTCCGACATTTTTCAAAGCCTCTTCGTCGTTCGTTCCGATGACTATGCCTCCGCTCTCCAAAGCCGGCAATTTGCCGCTGACGGCGCCGAGAATGTATACGTCGTGCCCGCCCATAAAACGGGAGTCGTAACTTCCCACGAACACGCAGTCGAGATAGGTCGGAACGAGCGCGATTTTGAGAGTTTTTATCATGGACGAGAGGATCGTTTCAAACTCGCCGACCGTCCTGACGCCTTGAATGACGTCGTCTATCTCATCGAGTACGGCGTCGATTTTTTCATTCACCTGTTCGGCGCATTTTTCATAGAATTTGCTAATGTTTGAAAGTTTTTCAACGTGACTGAGCCACGCTTCCTCGCTTTCTTCAAGCACACGCCTTACGCCTGCGACGATGTCCTTTACGTTTACGCTTCCTCGAAGCGTGATAGGCGACAGCGTCTCAATGAGTTTGCGTCTCACGCGCTCGGGCACGACGTTCTCCTCGCTTTCAAGCAAAAAACGGAGTTTTTCATCAACATTTTGATAGTTAAACTCCTTTTTGTGTTCTTTAAGTCGTTTTGACTCATAGCGTTCGTCCATCGTAAACGACGAGAAAAATCTTGAATATTCCACGCTGTGTTTGAGCACGTAATTCTCAAACAAATACACCTCTTCTTCGCCGAATTCGAGTTTGCTCGCAAAGAGCGGATTTTTGCAAAAATCAAGCACTTCAACGCTCTTGAAGCCGCTCTTCACGACTGCGAGCGCGGAGAGAAGATACCGCACTTTCGTTTGCTCAGAAAGGAGTTCCTTTTCGTCGATAAAGAAAGGTATGTCATACCTTGCAAAAATCGCCTTGATGTCCGACTCATAGAAGTTTAAGTCGCTTGCAAACACCTCTATATCTTTGTATCTTCCGCCCGACCTTACGTGATGAATGACGTCGGTCGCAAGTTTCAAAATCTCGTCGTATCTGTCCTTTGCGACTCTGAGATACACTTTCTTCTCACCGTTTTCGCCTATGTTTTCTATCGGCGTTTTCGGCTTTGAATAGGAGAACAGCCATCTCGATATAGCGTCCGTTGCAGGCGGCAACACCTCGTCGTTTCTCACGATCTCCGCCTTTCCGTCCGAGACCGATTTAAGTTTTTGTATGACGCGGTCGGGATATATGCGCTTGTTCGGGTTGTCGTATCCGCTCGTGACGCCTATCGTGAGAGACATGGCATACTTGTCGATATTCTTCAAAATTTCAAGTTCGGGAGCGGAAAACTCGTATATATCCGTGCAATAAAATCTCTTCCCCGCGACCGCTTCGGGATGAGTCGCAAGAAAGTCCGCGAGAGCGATGAGCCTAGTCGATGAGTCCGTGTGACTTGTCTCGAGTTGCACGAGATACTCCTCATAGATCGTCGCGATGTCAAGGATCTTGGTCTTCAGCGGAGAATCCTCCATTTCGCTTGTCTTCTCTCTAAGGCTCTCCACAGTCGCTCCGCTGTTTCTGAGCGCGGTGAGCGCGGCGTAAAGTTCGGTCGCAAAGCCGTCGACTTTTGCAACGCTCTTGTAATAGCAAAGTTTGTCCTTGACATCCAAAATCACCTTGCTTATCAGCATAACCGAACCCTCGGGTGTGAGGCACTTTTTTATGTCCTTGCCGATGAGTTTGTTTGCAAGGCGGGTGAAGGACATGACTTCGAGCCCGAAACTGCTCTCGAGTTCTAACGTAGAGATAAGTCCGCGCTCTACGAACGCGGTAAATCTGTCCGGCGCAAGAACTATGCTCTCCTGCGCGGACTTCATGCCCCTTTTGATCTCTTGCACGACTCCCTTGTAGGCACCGTGCGACGTGTTGGATATTACGATTTTCATAAGCAAATTATATATCCTGCGACTTTTATTTTCAATATGTTTTTGCAAATAAATAAAATATATTATATATTTTATTTATTTGAACAGTCAAAAACAACTTGTATTCCCGTTTTTAAAAACAGTATACCACGCCCTATGCACCGTTTTCGGTGCTTTTTGCGCGCACTCAAAAAAAATCTTATAGATTTTTGAAATTGTGCTCGTTTTTATTGCAGGATTTTTGTTTTGTGCTATAATAAACGTATTATGAAGAAAAAACTTACTATTATTATTGCAGTAATATCCCTTTTGGCACTCATGGTGGTGTCTCTTGTTGCTTGCAGCAGAGCGACAACGCAAGGGCAACTTGCAAACTTCCTTGTTGACCACGGTCAAGAAGTCTTTGTCTACGACGTCAAAAACGCCGCCACAAACGAGACAGGCACCTACACCGTGACAGTCACCAAGCACGCGGCAAACAGCGCGGTCGACTGCCCGGATCCGATTGCAAACGTCGAGGCAGGCGTCCTCGTCGAGAGCCATCTCGTCATGGGAAGCGTCGAGTACCAAACGGGTTGCTACTTCAATATCGTGAGCGGGACTTCCCTCATGACTCCAGCCTATACCTACCGCATACAAAAGGAAAACGGCAACGAGACATTCCGCATGAAAGGCAACTATACGGGCGCAGTGTTCAAATTTGAAAAGGTCATAGACGGCAAGGTTTCGACAGGCGCGTTCAAACTCTCGGGCACCTACTTTGACAACAACGAGTTCCATCAGTCGCTTAGGACGGTCACGACTTTCTCTACAAACTTCAACTTCTCGTATTCCGTTCCGCTCGTTTCTCCAAATGAGAGTTCAGCCGTGACGCTCTCCGCTTCTTGCTCAAGAACGGCAAAAGTCAAAACAGCCTACACCGCGACGCTCGCCGACGCGGAAGACGGCGTCGAATGCTACAACGTCCACGTCGCCCGCTCCACGAAGGTCGCAGGACTTGCACAGTCCCTCTACTATGCGAAGAATCCGATGAAGGCAGGCAACAGCACTCTCACGATGACGCACGTCCTCGTCAAGTTCTACGAGCCGTACATCACTGAAAGCGGTGAAAAATCCGAAATCGAATATGCCTTAAAGACGGCGGAAATTCATTAAAAAATTGCGACAATTTATAAGCGTTCCACTTGATTGTGGGACGCTTATTTTTTTATCGCAATTTTTTAATCTCTTCCGCGCAAATGATTGTTTGCTAAACTTTACAAGAACATAACAACTCCGGTTCTACCTCGCAACAATCTTTTGCTTGGAGTTATGCGAAAAAACGACGATAAGAAGCGTCCGACAATAGAGGACGCTTTTTTTGTTAGGTTTATTATTTGTATTATATGTAATATAGTGTATTTAATTGAATAACGACTGGCAAAGTTCTTCGAGGCTCTCGGTCGGGTGGAGGGCTTCGTCAAGACTGAATGCGCCCTGCCCCTCTACACTCTCTATGTTACGAGCGTCCTGCAAGGCTTTGGCACCGCCATTTTTGCTCACGCTCTTTAACGCCTGTTTTTGTTGTGGCATTGCGGGGATTTTTGCGCCATCCTTTTGCTCTTCTCTCCCGCCTACGTCGTTTTGCATATTTTGTTGAACGCGCGTGAGTCGCTCCACTTCGCTTTTGAAATACGCCTCCATGTCGTCCATATCGTCGGCGCGAGCGAGAGAAAACTCCTGCGACAAATACTTGGTGAGTTCTATCTCCGTTTGCACGGCGACGCTCTCCAAGTTCAGCGCGTCCTTTGCAAAGTGATAGCGTTCTTTGAGTTCGGTATATGCCGAAGTCCATTTTGCACGGAAAAGTTTTAGACGGTCAAGTTCCGCCTTGTATTTACGCCGTATTTGCGCTTCCATATCCTCCGCCGTCTTGGTGGCGCGAACGAGAGTGAGTTTGATTTGTTCCTCTCTTGCCTCGTACACGCCGAGTTTTGTCGCAAGGTCTTCGTTTTGTTTGACAAGCCCTGCAATACGCTCCTTTTGCGCCATGAGCGCGGACTCGTTTTTTTGTTGCAACTCGTTTATATACGCCTCAACCGCTTTGCGGTCGTAGCCCTTGAATTTTGTTCTAAAACGCGCGTCTTTTTTCTTCATAACGTCTCCTTGCAAACAATATAACTCATACGCGCGCGAAATATCTGTCATGCTTTGACGATTCTTGACGCTTCCTGCCAAAAGGGCATAAAAATATGCGAGACTTGCTCGCATATTAAGAATTTGGATTTGTTTGATTTTAGTTCTCGTGAGCGCGGTTGAGAAGTTCGTTTTTGAGTTTCCAAAGTTTGTAGGAAAGGTCAACCTTATACTCTTGCGTGTTGATGACGCGTTTGTATTCCGGGAAGAACTGCCCCGTGCTTTCGTCCTCGTGCTTTGCGATATCTTTGAGCGTCGGACGATTGTAAACGAGTTTGCCGTCCTTGAATATCGGTTGCATAAGTTCGACGACCTCGTAGCCCTCAAAAGTGGTTCTTTTCCACGTCTGTTCCGGGTGGAAGACAGTAAGCGGTTTTGACGTGTCGAACACCTCGTCCTCGAGACAGATGAGGTCGGCTTGCGCCATACCGTCTTTTACAATTCTCACGACCTTTTTTACGCCCGGATTCGTCGTCTTCTCATGGCTGTTGGAGACCTTTATTCTCGGCTCAAATTTGCCGTTCTCCTCGATAGCGCAAAGTTTGTACACTCCGCCGAGAGAGGCGTTTTGATAACTCGTGATGAGTTTTGTGCCGATGCCGTACACGTCTATCTTTGCATCCTGGTTTTGGAGTGCGAGCAGTATGTCCTCGTCGAGGTCGTTCGTCGCAAAGATGAGCGCGTCCTTGTGCCCCGCCTCGTCAAGCATAGTCCTTGCCTTGCGACTGAGATATGCGAGGTCGCCGCTGTCAAGACGAATGCCGATAGGCTTGTGTCCTGCGGCTTTAAGTTTGTCAAACACCTTTATGGCATTCGGAACACCGCTCTTTAAGGTGTCGTAGGTGTCAACGAGGAGCAGGCAGTTGTCGGGATAAATCTCCGCATACTTTTCAAACGCTTCGAGTTCGCTGTCAAACGACATAACCCAACTGTGAGAGTGCGTGCCCGTGACGGGAATGCCGAAAAGTTTGCCTGCGACGACGTTGGACGTCGTGCGGACTCCGCCGATATATGCCGCTCTTGCGCCGTAAATGCCTGCGTCGGCACCCTGCGCGCGGCGAAGACCGAACTCGCTGATCTTGTTTTTCGTGCATTCGCAAAGTCTCGCCGCCTTTGTCGCGATGAGCGTTTGATGGTTGATAAACGTAAGCAGTGCGGTTTCTACAAGTTGCGCTTCAAAAAGCGGTGCGGAAACCGTGAGTATCGGCTCGTACGGAAAGATAAGCGTCCCCTCCGGCACTGCCTTTATATCGCCCGTAAACTTGAAATCTTTGAGCGCGTCAAGAAAGTCTTCCGGGAAGATTTTGAGAGAGCGGAGATATGAGATGTCGCTCTCGTCAAAATGCAGGTTCAAGATGTAGTCTATCGCCTGCTCGAGTCCCGCGACTATCGCATAACCAAATCCGCCGTTTCCGCGGTAAAACACGTCGAAGACCGCTCTCTTCTTGTCTAGTTTGCAAATTTTGTAGCCGTTCATCATCGTAAGTTGATAGAAATCGGTGAGGAGCGTCAAGTTGTTCGTCTTTACTCTTTCGTTAGTATAATCAAATTCCATTTTTCCCTCAAAGGCTTCACCTTGTTATTATTGCTTTCGCCTTGTTGTTATTTTCGTTATGATTTGAGACTTCGCCTTTATTTATTGACAACGAATGTCGTTGCGGCTTTTGTATTATTTCTCGAGCGGACGAAGTCCGTATTCAAGGTTTTTCGCCGCCTTAAAAATCTTTTTGTAGTCCTTTGGCACGTGGTAGTAGTCAAGGGCGTCAAAATCCACTTCGAGATATTCGTTCTTCACGCCGTAAAAGACGCGGAGCGGATTCTTCTCGTTTGCCATGATTTTGCCTATTCTCTTGTAGTTTTTCACGTCATAGACGGTGAGTTGCGCGCCTTCGAGTTCGTTTGCCTCTTTGAGAGAGCGAATACGGCGGTAGGAAAGTTGGCTGTTCCTAAGCAACACGTAGCCTATCATCGCCGCAAGCGCAAGAGGGGCGATAATTCCGCACGCAATTTGCGTGACGAGAAGTCCGTCCATACGGATAGAGTCTATCCATGCACGGCCGAAGCAATACCAGAAGAGGTAAAAGATGAGGAGAAGTCCCGGGTATTTCTTTGTGCTTCCCTTCTTCCACACGATATAGCAAAATACCACGCCGATGAAGTTCCACACCATCTCATAGAAAAACGTTGCGGCAAACCAATATCCACCGCCGCCCTTTGTGATAGCGTCATACACCTGCGACCAATGCTTGTCTCCGACTCCGCTCGGTTGGTCGATATAGACGGCGAACGGGAAAGTTTGAAGACTCGGATTGTCAATAGGAATACCAAACGCCTCTTGGTTGAAGAAGTTGCCGAGTCTGCCGACGATTTGTCCTGTGAGGAGCGGTACGATGACGATGTCAGCGACGTTGCCGAAGTTGACTTCCTTTTTGTGGCGAAGGGTGAAGAATATTCCGCCGAGGATTCCGCCGAGGATTCCGCCGATAATCGTGAGACCACCCTCCCAAACGGCTATCATATTGACAAAGCCTTTGCCAAAGTCTTCCCATTGATCCGCCGAAAAATACTCGCTCGGGCGCACGATTACGTACAAAAGTCTCGCAAATACGACGGCGAGCGGAACTACCCACAGGAAAAGTTCTATCGCGTCGTCCGCGGACAGTCCGATAACGCGCGCTTGACGGCAGGCGTACAAAAGTCCGATGATCATACCGAACACGATGACTATGCCATACCACCTGACCGACAAATTGCCGATCTCAAACGCTACGGGATTTACTGATGAAAACAACATATTGTATCTCCAAAAAATCTATGATTCTCGCGGCTTTCAAACTCCTGCGAGTCTTTGTTGCTAATTCTCGCTTTGCTCGGCGAGTTTTCGTTCGCTTTGTTCTCTCAGCGAGTTTTCACACGGCTTCGCTGCGTGCAAGCACTCATCTTGCGTGTTCAGCGAGTTTTCTCTCGCTTTGCTCGTTCAGTTTTGGATTAAATAAAATTCTTCCTCAACTGAGCAGGCTTTGCCTGCGAGAATTCACTGACAGTTTAGAACAATTCCTTACACTCGAAATTGCTTATAAACTGGGATATTTTGATGAGATGCGCGGCATTGTGCTTCGAACGGACAACCCAGTGTACATTGACGTACACGGTTGAACGGGCGAAG
>ONYW01000004.1 GCA_900322215.1 uncultured Eubacteriales bacterium
GACGGCGTTCAGCGCGACGGTCGACAAGCCGATGAGTATAAAATACACCATAGCCCACGTGCTGAAAGCGTTGTATCTTTCAACGGGGTTAAACTTGAACTTTCTGTCAAACACGGCAAAGAACATAATGGCGTATGCCAACGTCAGCAGAATGAGGTCGAGCATAGAAGACGTGATGACGTACATGCGCGGAAAGAGGATGCAAAACGCGTCTATAATGCCCATGAGCATACGCGCCGCCGCCGTAAACGCCATAACCGTGTAGATAAAGTCGTTTCTCGGTACGACGGAGACGTACCGCCTTGCGCCGACGATATACGCTATCATCGCAAAGACGAAACACCATACGGCGGACATTCCGCCCTCGATAAGCAAGCGGAAAACCGCAACGATAATCTCGCCTCTCGTCGCGTCTTGCATGTTTGCAAAACTCGTGTATATCGAATATACGCTCGCGAGAAGCGACGCGAATATGAGCGACACCCAAATGATAGGATAATATTTTCTGTCAATAAGATTCTTTGCCATAGCAACCTCTAAATGATGAGTAGCGCGAGCACCGCCTCTTGCAGCGCGGAGGCTTCGAGCCTTTTGCCTGTGAGTACGTCGCACTGTAAAGAGTGGAGGTAGTCCACACACCTTTTGAGTTTCATTTGCGAATACTTCGAGGACGTCTTTCGCAAATAATACACTGCTCCGCCCTTCATGCCGAGCATTTGTCCGACCTCGTCGTTCGACTTGTCCTTGTTGAGTTCGGCGTGTAGCATCTTGCGATATTTGTCGTATATGAGATTGAGCACAGTCACCCCTCTCAATCCGTTTTCGGAGAACAAATTGAGGATCTCGAGCGCCTTGTTGCCGTCCTTTTCGGCAAGCGCGTTTGAAAGTTCAAAGATTTGAAAATCGAGGTCGGGAGCGACCATCTCCTCGACGTCGGCTTTCGTTATCGTGCCTTTTGCATACGAGCGGAGTTTGTTCGTCTCGCTGACGATCCTCGCCATACTGCCCTGCGTGCGAACGATAAGTTCTTCCGCGGCGTCACGCGTTATCGGCACGGACGGTTCCTCAGAGAGAATTTTGTTTATCTCCAAAATGAGTTCTTCGTCTTCGAGGCGAGAGCAGTCGATAGTTGTCGCCTTCTTTTGCTTGAACGTCTTGTTTTGGTCTCCGAGCACTACGATGACAAAAACTGACGTCGGCGACGGCGCCTTGACGTACTCGTCGCAAAAATTTTTGACGGTTTCGGGCGTCTTGTCGTCCGCATAGTAGACGACCACTCTCACGCTGTCGAACATAGGGTAGGTGTCGAGCGCGTCTTTGAGTTCGTCCGCCTGCGCGTCGGGCTGGAACTTTGCAAAATTGAAATCCGCATAGTCCTTGTCAAGCGCGCCCTCAAAGGCTTTTAGCGCGAGTTCTTTGAGATAGTCGTCCTCGCCCGCCACGATATAGAGCGGAGCAAAGTCCTCTGCCCCTCTCAAAACGCTCTCGATATGGCTTTCAAGTTCTACAAATCTCATAAGACCTCTTGTGCGCTATGTGCGCGCATTGCGCAGTAGTATAGTTTATGATAACACTCTTTTTAGTATATGTAAAGCGCACGCACAAAATCCAAGCAGGTATTTTTCTCTTTCAAACAAAAAAAGCAACCACAAGTGGTTGCTCACATCGTTCATATTCGCATTGCGCCGTCATTTGCGGTTGTACTCGGCGGACAGGGCGTTTGCCACCGCCGCATCGACCATGACAAACTCTATCTTGCCGTTTAGCATCGCGTCGACCGCTTGATGTACGCTGTCAAACCCCACCCCGGTGACTGAAAAACTCTCGGCGTATTCTTCGGACTTGCCATAGAGATAGTAGTAGGCGGTAGAGCCGTACTGGTAGCCGAACGTTCTCGATTCGTCCATACCGCGAATGACGTTTCTCACGTCTTCCGCGCTCGAACAGTTTTCAAAAGTCTTGTCACCTGCGCGCGTCATAATGACTTGCCCTGCAACGTAATAACTGTTTGAAAACGTGATGAGGGATTTGCGTTGTTCAAGCACGGAGACAGCCGCGATAGCGACGTCGGCGTGCCCCATTTGCAGTTCATAAAAAATGGATTCGAACACAACGTTTTTGATGACGAGTTTCCTGCCGAGACGCTTTGCAAAAGCGGCGGCGATTTCGATGTCTACGCCGTAATAGGTGCCGTCTACAACGTACTCGAACGGATTGAAGTCCGCGCTTGTCACGACGACGAGCGCATTCGTAGAATTTTGCGGAGCGGATTTGACTCCGACGGGCGTGCCCCCTCCGAAATACTTTGCGACTATCTTGTTGAAGGTGCCGTTGGACTTGATTTCAATGAGAAAATCGTTGATTTCGGCAAGCATTGCCGAGTCCGTGCGGTTGACGCAAAGCGCGTACTCCTCGGACGTCAACTTGAAGTTCACGATTCGGACTTTGTCTTTCTTTCCGCAAGCGGTGAGCGAAAACAGCACCGAGCAGACGACCGCAAAGACGAGTATTGAGAGTGACAACGTGGATTTGTGTTTCAATTTTTTACCCTTCAAAAGAATACCCTCACTATATCACACAAGCACCCTTGCGAGCAAACGCTTTAAGAGGTATTTTTTGAAATAAATTCAAAATTTTTCATACAAAAATTCAATTTTGACAAAATTGCGTCAAGTGACGACAAGCGTTTGACGAAAGCGTCAAAAGATATTATCATAAAAGCGGTGAAACTATGGCATACAAAGTTGCGTACATTTCAAAAAACGGCAAATTCGACGCGGCGAGCGAGTTTGAAAATTTCGCTTCTTCAAACGGCGTTCGTTTCGTCGTGGAAAAGTTTGACACAACCGCTCAAAAGGCATTTAGCGCACAAGCGCTGACCTCTTTTGACGCGGTCGTTCTCAGCTCCTACCTCGGAGCGGGCGACGAGTTTGCGACGTCTATCGCAAAGTCTTTGTCGCTCTATGCAAAATGCGTGTTCAAAATGCAAGATTCAAGTGTTCTAACGCACTCAAATCTCGTCATCGTGACCGACGCGCACCGCAAATCGGACGGCGGTTTTGCGACGGACAACGAGTTTGGAAGATACGCGCACGCAAGTCTTAGATACAGCGAACTCGAGATTGAGAGGACGGCAAGAACGGCGTATGAACTCGCGGAAAAACGCTCGCGACTTTTGACTCTTTCGGACGCGCAAGACGGCTCGCACGTTTCGGCTTTGTGGCGCAAAATCACGAGCGATATAAACGAGGACTACCCGTCCGTACACTTAGAGTTTGAAAGCACTTTCGACACCGCTCGTAAACTGGCTGAAAACGGACAAACCTACGACGTGATTTTGACAAAGCATTCAAACGCGGACGCCCTGTCCGGCGTTGCCGACGCGTGCAGTCCCCTCGGAGAAGGCACAAGCCCCGTAGCATATCTCGGCGAGACGACTGTCGGGTTGTATTCAACCGAGCGCGCTCTTGCTGGCTCTCGCCTGTTTGACGCGCTGTCTTTTGCAAAAATGCTCGAACTCTCCTTTGACCTCCCCGCCCTTTCGCAGGAATGGGCAAAGCAAATAAGCAAACTTTTGTTGCAAAATTGAAAAACATAGTTTATAATTAGCATATCAATTTTTTGGAGAACGATTATGGTACTTGAAAAAGTTAAACAACTTATAGCAGAACAAATGGATATAGACGCAAGCACAATTACGCCGGACAGCGATATCATCAAGGATCTCGGCGCAGACAGCCTCGACATCGTCGAAATGCTCATGAACCTTGAGAGCGAATGGGGCGTTGTCATCGATGACGACGACGTTCCGACGCTCCACACTATCGGCGACGTCGTGAAGTATATCGAAGCGCACAAATAATCACCGACTACTCAAAAAGCACCCCGCCAAGTATGTTTGGCGGGGTGTTTTGTTAAACTTAAAACATTATTCTATTTGATTCAAATCCATGCAATAAGCGCGTACGCTTTGTTCTTCGTCAGTGCAAATGCAGACGTGGTAGTCGTCAAAGACGTCAAAGTGTTCAAAGTGCTTGTCGGTCGGAAGACTTTCGCGGATAGAGGCTATACCCTCGCCCGTGAATTTGACGTAGCTCTCTCTTTCCGTCCACTTTTCAAAGAACTCCTGCTCATCCTCGGCTTCTATAAACTTGAACTTTGCAAAGTCAATTTCGCGCACCTTTTCGATATCGACACCTATCGGCGAATAGGATATGCCGACGACGATGACGCCGTGCGAGTGCGAGAGGTTGAAATGCACCTCGTCCGTATCGAAGCGAGGTTTTTTGCCCTCCGCCCTTATGATTTGCACCTTCTCGGGCAGTTCGTTGCCGAGCGAGGTCATAATGTTTTTATAGTGTGAGTAGCAGTAGAGGACAAACTTGTCGCTGTCCACTTCTCCCTGCGCGAAAAACAGTATCATAATCCTTTTGAGAGGTCGTAAACGTATTTGAGACCTTTGAGCGCGAGCGCGCGGTCTACAACGTCCAAAATGTCAGGCTCGGTGTTCTCGACGAGTTCGGAAAGGCCGCCTGTCGCAACCACCTTTGCTCCCTTCATTTCGGGCAGTGCCTTATACTTTTCAAGCATATACTTAACAAGTCCGGTATAACCGTAGATTATACCGCTTTGCATACACGTCTTTGTGGAAGTGCCCACTATGCTTGCGGGCGGAGTGAGTTCTATTCTCGGGAGTTTCGCCGCCGTCGTGACGAGCGATTCGGTCGCGGTCTTTATGCCGGGCGCGATCGCTCCGCCGATGTATACTCCGTCTTTCGTCACAAGGTTGAAAGTCGTTGCGGAGCCGAAGTCCACCACGATGACAGGCCCGCCGTAGAGGTGATATGCGGCAGCCGCCCCGACCATTCTGTCCGTGCCGAGTTCCGCAGGGTTGTCATATCTAAGGCTTATGCCGAGTTTCGTCTCGTGCGTGACGGTCAGCGGATTCTTGCCCGTGTAGAATCTGCACATGTGCTCTATCGTATAGTTGAGCGCAGGCGCCACCGACGACATAACGCACGCCTCGACGTCCTCAAAGCTCACGCCCTTTTGACGGAGCAGGTCGTAGATCACCATGCCGTATTCGTCGGCAGTCTTGCTCGCCGCCGTCGACACACGCCAGGACGCGACAAGTTCCTCTCCGTCAAACGCCCCGATCTTTATATTCGTATTTCCAATATCAAGTGTAAGTATCATGGTTTTCAACCACCTTGTTATTTCTTTGATGTTTCAAACAGCCGTGCGCCTTTCTCCTTTTCACGCACGCACCGCTCAATTTTTTATTATACCAAATCTTAAATGGATTATCAACAAATATTTTAATTCGCAAATAGAATTGCAATAGTGCAGACAAACGAATATATATCAAATAGTAGCGTTGGCAAAAAGATGAGAGCGAGAGTCACGTCTTTTGTGAGAAAGCGGACAAAGAGAATATAAGAAAAGGCAAGCGCAAACGTCATCGCGACAAAAGCAAACAACAGGTTTTTGAGTGTGAAAAACGCTATGACAAAGAGAACGCAGGACGCGCCGAGAAGCGCAAAGAAGAGCATGGACGGAAAAATATGTTTGTGTTCGACAAGCCTAGTGATAGATAAAATCGAGGACAAATAACTCACGACCACAAACCCGCTGAAAAATCCGCCTGATAGCACAAACGCAGGTTTTGCGAGCATATAATACCACTTAAAGTCCGTTTTGAAGAAATACGAGCATAGCCCCGCGACGATGAGCGTCGCAAAGACCGCAACAACTAAGCCTATCATTCGCTTTAAGTGTTCCACACAAAAATATATTATCAATTCGCATTTTGTATCACCAAAATTTTGCGACTTGCGTATGGTAAAGTAGCAAACCAAAATATAGGAGGTACATAATGAATTTCTTTACAAACGGAACTGGCAACGGCTGCGGCTGTGGCACTTGTGACATCATCTATCTCTTGCTGCTCTTGAACTGCATGGGCGGCATGAACTTCTGCGGCACAAACGGATGCGACATCATTTGGCTCATCCTCATTCTCAACTGCTTCTGCGGTGGCAACAACAACATCGGATGCGGTTGCAAATAAAACGGCGTGATTGAGCGACCTGCTGTGTTATCGCGCCTTGTCTGTTCAACCGTGTACGCCAATGTACACTGGGTTGCCCATCCAAAGCGCAATGCCTTGCATCTCATCTCAATCACACCGTTTTACAAAAAGCAATTAGCCACAAACAGTGCTTGATGGCACGCACTGTGTGCGGGAAGTTTATCAATCTGTCTACACTCGTAGAAGAACAAGGGCGATGCCACTCGGCACCGCCCTTTTTAACTTACGTTTAACTTTTACATCAAACGCTTATCTTTCTCCATTATTATAATTTTCTATTAGCGCATTTAACATATCTGAATCAAAAACAATCTCACTGCCATCTGTGTATTCAATGTGTATATAGTTAATCCCTATTTTTGAAATAGAACTGTTGTACCAATAATTCTGAGCTTTTGCCTCTTTTGCTTCTCCTGATGCTATTGGACCCGTCATTTTGACTGGCCTAACTCCAGAACCTCTAACCTCACAATATACTTCGTCTCCTACCGCATTTTTAGCTGCAAATCCTACATGAAAGTACTTAATTGTTTTAGAACTTTTATTCTTAATTCCCATAGTCACATCTACTCCGCCAACAGAATTTGGTTTGCTTCTCACAAGTTTAGTTATAGAGAGAATTGACCTAACCTGTTGTCTAATTTGTTCTTTCACTGCCTTCTCTTGATATGATTTATAGAGTTGTCTTTCACTATCGCTAATGCTTTTGATGTATTGTCCATCATATAAATTTAATCTAGTGCCAGAAGTGCTAGACGAATTGCTATATACTCTTATAAACTCAGTTTTGCCGTCTTTTAAACCTAAGTCTACGACCAATCCATCACACACAATCAAAATTGTTTCTATACCGTTTTCTTTCCACCCATAAGAAGAATCATCAATTTTATCGAATCCGACTTTCTTCAAATTTGCTATTACATCATTAAGTTGACTATCATTAATATCAACATGTTGTTGTATAAGCACTCTATTTTTCTCATCAACTGTATATGATGGATTAGAGCCACCGCTAATAACGAACTTTTTTGTTGACGTGACTATGTTTCCATCTTTTGTTTGTGCATGAATTTTTAAAACGCCATTATATTTTGCCTCAACTTTATATGAGATTTTACCTTCTTCCTTTTTCCCTATTGTAATTTCTGCAATCTTCGGGTTGTCGCAAACTATCTCTATGTCTTTAGAATTATAATTTGCTGGCTGAATATTTATATAGCCCTCATACTCGTCTCCATACCAACCAAACAAACCATGAAAGCCAAGTTTTTCTTCTGAAAGCGAATCAAATTCCATGCTTGTAATCGGATCTCCATCACTAAAATCACATGCGCACAATCCAATTAAACAGCTGACTATTATCAAAATACTAACAAATATTAAAACTAATTTCTTCATTTGCTCTCTCCTTTAATATATAGCAATATTATAAACTAACTAATGGTTAGTTGTCAATATAAAGTCTAACTATTGGTTATAGAATAAATCCATAAGGAGATACTTGGCTTATGGATAATAGAATTAAGGAAAGATTGGCGGAAGAGATAAAACTCAGCGGGCTGACGACAGTTGAAATTGCCAAGCGAGTGGGCGTGTCTCCTGAAATGATAACGCAGTACAAGACGACGAAAAAACTGCCGAAACTCGACACTTTTGCAAAACTTTGCGAGGTGCTTGACCTGTCGGCAGACGACATTTTGGGACTGAAAAAATGAAAAGACCCCAGTGGCGGGTCTTTTTTTCTTTTATTGAACACTACACTAACAAACCCAAAATCCAAGTCATGTCATGACAAAACAATCTACATTCACGCCTTATATAATCCTTCCCCTTGAGGGGAGGCTAATTTCCTGCCAATAGTGCGGTTTTGTTTGACTTTATTTTTGCAATCATTTATATTTATAAAACAAAATATAATTGGTGCACTATTCCAAGTGCATGCAAGGAGAATTATTATGGCAGAACTAACAATGGAAAAAATTGTTGCGCTTGCAAAGAATCGCGGTTTTGTGTATCCGGGTAGCGAAATCTACGGCGGACTCTCAAACTCTTGGGACTTCGGTCCTCTCGGCGTGGCGCTCAAAAACAATATCAAAGCCGCGTGGTGGAAGAAATTCGTCGTTGAAAATCCTTACAACGTCGGCATTGACAGCGCTATCATCATGAACCCGACGACCTGGCAAGCGAGTGGACATATCGGCGGTTTTTCCGATCCGCTTATGGACTGCAAAGTGTGCAGATCTCGTCACCGCGCGGACAACCTCATCGAAGACTATATGGCAAAGAAAGGCATAGAGGAAAACATCGCAGGTTGGACAAACGAGCAGATGGAAAAGTATATTCAAGACAACAAGATCCCCTGCCCTGTTTGCGGAAACAGCGACTTTACGGGCGTTAGAAAATTCAACCTCATGTTCAAGACGTTCATCGGCGTCACGGAGGACACGACTTCGACCGTCTATCTCCGCCCCGAAACGGCACAAGGTATCTTTGTCAACTTCAAGAACGTCCAACGCACCACAAGAAAGAAAATCCCGTTCGGCATCGGTCAAATAGGCAAGAGTTTCAGAAACGAAATCACCCCGGGCAACTTCATCTTCCGCATCCGCGAATTCGAGCAAATGGAACTTGAATTTTTCTGCAAGCCGGGCACCGACCTCGAATGGTTCAATTATTGGAAGAACTACTGCCACAAATGGCTCCTCGACCTCGGCATGAGAGACGACAGACTTCGCCTTCGCGACCACGAGCAAGAGGAACTCGCATTCTACTCCAAGGCGACGACGGACTTTGAATACAAATTCCCGTTCGGTTGGGGCGAACTTTGGGGCGTCGCAGACCGCACGGACTATGACCTCAATCAACACATCAAGACGAGCGGAAAGGACCTCTCCTACCAAGACCCCGTCACAAACGAAAAGTACGTGCCGTACGTCATCGAGCCGTCCCTCGGTGCTGACCGCGTGCTCCTCGCTTTCCTTTGCAACGCATACGACGAAGAGCAAGTCGGCGAAAACGACACGAGAGTCGTCCTCCACTTCCACCCTGCCCTCGCTCCTGTCAAGGTTGCCGTTCTTCCGCTTCAAAAGCAACTCAACGAGAAAGCGGAAGAAATCTATGCCGAACTCTGCAAGCACTTCGCTTGCGACTTCGACGGCTCAGCGTCCATCGGCAAGAGATACCGCCGTCAAGACGAGATCGGCACGCCGTTCTGCGTCACGGTCGACTTCGACTCACTTGAAGACGGTTGCGTGACAGTCCGCGAGCGCGATTCTATGGCGCAAGTGAGACTCCCGATCGACAGCCTCGTCTCCTACTTTGAAGAGCAACTCAAATTTTAATTTGCAAAATTGATTTTCCAATAAAACAAAATAAGCATCAAAAAACCGCTCGTCTCGAGCGGTTTTCTTTTTGCAAAATTTTTCTACCGTTACAGGCTATTTTTTGTTTTTGCTTTTGCGGTTTTTGACTTGCGCACTCAGTCTATATTGTTTATCTTCATGCTGAGGAGCGCGAGGTTGGCGGCAAGATCCTCCGTCTTTATCTCTATATCACTCGGAATATTCAAGTGGACGGGGGCGAAGTTCCAAATCGCCTTTATTCCCGCTTTCACCATAACGTCGGCGACTTCCTGCGCCGCTTTTGAAGGAACGGTGATAATGCCGAGGCGGATTTTGTAGCGCTTTACGACGCCTTCGAGTTCGTCGATATGCTGAACGAGTTTGCCGTTGACTTCGCTTCCTACGATTTGCGGGTTTACGTCAAACGCCGCGGCGATGTTGAGCCCGTAGTGTTCAAATCCTTTGTAGCCGAGGAACGCGCTTCCGAGCCCGCCGACCCCGACGAGCACCGCGTCGTGCGTGTTGTCATAGCCGAGAAAACTCTCGAGGTCTACGATGAGTTCCTTCGTCACATACCCGGTCTTCGGCTTGCCCGCGACGGAGGACGCGACTGCTATGTCCTTTCGCACCTGCACGGGGTTCAAGTTGAGCCCGCCCGCGATAAGTGTGGAAGATACGGTTTTTACGCCCATTTTGTCGAGTTGGTAAAGATATTTGAGATATAGCGGCAAGCGGTTGAGCGTCGCCTTTGAAACTTCTATGTTGTCCTTGTTCATAACAAAACTTCCTTGTTTTTATCGATAAAAATTGTACAAAAAAGTCTAAATATTGTCAATAGTTTCCACAAAAACCTCGCTATATCAATAAAAATTTAGCATTTCTTCCCTTTTTTCGCAAACAAAAACGCCAAACGATAGTCAGTTTGGCGCTCAAATTCAAGTTTTTCGATAAATCACATGATGACTGTGCCGTCGTGGAAGCGCTCTTGAAAGGCGATTTGCGCTGTTACGTCGCTCTCCGTGTGTTTTGCGCCCGTGAACGAGGCAACCCACTTGCACTCGTTGTCGTCAAAGCGGTGTACGACCGCGATTATCGTCGCTTCGCACTTTTGGACGGGAACGTCCAGGTCAAGCACGTACACGTCCTGCTCCTCTCCGTCTCCGCCGAGAAACCCCTCGATATAGCCGTAGTTGATGGGATACAACACTCCGGGGTGCTTTGGATGCTCCGCGCCTATCGGTCTGTCCATGACGACTTCGACTTTTCTTCCTATGAGGGATTTATATTCGGATTTTAGGTCTTCTGTGAGTGGTGTATACATTTTATTCTTCAAAACTTGCGCCCTGCTCGTCGACTCTGAGCATAATAGCGCACTCGATACGCTTTTTGAAGAGGTCGCAACCGTATGGATATACGCCGTTTATATCGCCCGTCGCGTTGTAGGCGTTCGCGGCGCACCCGCCCGAGCAATAGAGCCTTGCCCAGCATTCTTCGCACTCTTTTCTCGAATATGCGTTGCACTTTTTGAACTTGTCACGTATGTCCGTTCTCTTGACGCCGTTCCAAATGTCGCCCATGAGGTAGTCGGGGTTGCCGACAAATTGGTGGCAGGGGTAGAGTTCCCCGGTCGGCGTGACCGCCATATACTCGGTTCCGCTTCCGCACCCGGATATGCGTTTGTAGATGCAGGGACCGCCCTCGAGGTCGAGCATATAGTGATAGAAGGTGAACGGCTTGCCTGCTTTTCTCCTCTCTATCATCATATTCGCGAGTTTTTCGTACTCTCCGAAGATGATTTGCTTGTCATTCTCGTCAAGCGCGTATTTGTCCGTCGGCGGACAGACGACAGGCTCCATGGAAAGTTCGTTGAATCCGAGGTCGAGCATCGTCTGAATATCGTTTGTAAAGTCGGGGTTGTTGTGCGTGAAAGTGCCGCGCATATAATACTTTTCGCCGTTTCTGGCTTTGACGAGTTTTTGAAACTTCGGCACGATGATGTCAAAACTCCCGACTCCTCCCGCCGTCTTGCGGAAGTGATCGTTGACTTTCTTTCTTCCATCTAAGCTCAAAACTACGTTGTCCATCTCGCGATTTGCAAAGTCGATGACGTCGTCATCGATGAGCATGCCGTTTGTCGTGAGCGTAAAACGGAAAAGTTTGTTATGCTCCTTTTCTATCGAGCGGGCATAGGCGACTATTTGCTTCACCACGTCAAAATTCATGAGCGGTTCGCCGCCAAAGAAGTCCACCTCGAGGTGATGCCTCGTCCCGCTGTTTTCGACAAGAAAGTCTATTGCGCGCTTGCCGACTTCAAAGGACATAAGCGCACGCTCGCCGTGATATTTGCCTTGCGAAGCAAAACAATATTCGCAATTTAGGTTGCAGGTGTGCGCGACGTGCAAACATAGCGCTTTGACAACCGTGTTTCTCTTGGCTATTGCGTCCACGGACGGCTTGAACTTGTCCTCGGAGAAGAGTTTGCCCTCGCTTTTCAGTTCTTCCACGTCGGCTATGCAGTCAAAAACGTCCTGCTTTGTCAAATTGTCGTCCTTATACTTGGCGACAAGTTCGTCCGCTATCTCGCCCGGTGTCTTGTTTCCGTACAAAGAAATGACGTCATAGGCGACGTCGTCGACGGCGTGCACGGAGGCGCTTGCCGTGTCGAGCACGATATTGTATCCGTTAAGTTTGTATTGATGAATCATAAAGCCTACTCACAAAAAACGCCTAGAATAATCTAGGCGATTCTTGTTAATGAATTTTCAAAAAAGTTATTTTGATACTTTCTCGCACTTTTGATTTGCTACGCCGCAAGAAGTCTTGCAAGCGGATTGGCAGGAAGTTTGGCATTCGCCGCAACCGCCGTTCTTTTTGCTCTCATCAAGGTCACGAGTTTTCAAGGTAACGATTCTTTTCATAGTGTTGCTCCTTAAAATCATATTTTATGTATTTATTATAAGAACAAAAGCCGTCTTTGTCAACCTGAAAAGCGCAAAACTTTGTTCAATCTTTGACGACGAAGATTCTGTCGGGAAAATCTCTCATACTACTCGACAAATTGACTCCGCACCTCAAAAGTTCAACGAGGAGTTCCGCCGTGTCCTTGGACATAATCTCCCCTTTGACAAGGATAGGCGCGCCGGGCGGATACGCCCATACGTTCTCAGCGGACACTCGTCCGATAGAGTCCAGCATATTCACAGGTTCGACTGATAAACAGTCGATTTGGTATGGATTAAACGCTTTTTGTGGCAAAAACGCAAAGTTCGCCCTCGTCATGCGTCTACCGCTTGCACCGCTCGGTTTTGCGCTTTTGTCGATTTCGCCGACGGCGGCTAAAAGCGCGGAATACATCTCCTTTGTGTCGCCCGCGCCCGTCATGGCGATAGCATAATCTCTGCTTGCCATTTCAAGTTCTATGCCGTACGGCTGTCTCAGTTTGTCCGAAAACTCCACACCGGTTAAAGACGAGTCGCCAAGCAAAAACACAAGTTTTGTCTCGTCTATTCCAAACACGCGCGCGCTGTCTTCCGCGCTCAAAATCTCACGGCTCAACAATTTGACGTTGTCGAAGCGAGAAAGTTCGTCGCGAAGAGCAAAGACTCGCATCGCCCACTTGTAGAGCATTTCGGGATTATGCCGTGTATATCTCACGCATTCGTCTATCGAGGACATAAGCACGTAGGACGGCGAACTCGTCTCGAATATTGCAAGGGACTCTTCGAGTCTTCTGATATCGACTTTGTCACTGCACACGTGAATAACTGCCGTCTGCGTGAGACTTGGCATCGTCTTGTGCAGGCTGTTGACAACGAGGTCCGCGCCCTGCTCTCTCGCGCTTCCCGCAAAGTGAGAGTCAAGCCCCAAGTGTGCGCCGTGCGCCTCGTCCACAAAGAGCGTCGCTCCGTGTGCGTGACATACGCTTGATATAGCCTTTACGTCCGAGAGGATCCCCTCATAAGTCGGGCTCGTGATGACGACGAGTTTTGCGCCCGTAGTCTTCAACAGTTCCTCGACGGCATTCGGGCTTACGGAAGCGTATATGCCGTATTTTTCGAGATACTGCGGCAGGACGTATTCGGGAACGAGCCCCAACACCTCGACCGCGTTTATGACGGATTTGTGACAGTTCCTCGCAACGATGACTTTGTCTCCTCGCCGTGCGAGCGTGCGCATGCCTGCAAAAATACCGCAAGTGCTGCCGTTCACGAGAAAGCGGGTTTCTTTTGTTTTGTACACATCCGCGGCATATTCCATTGCGGCTTTTAGCACACCGCGAGCGTCGTGCAAATTGTCCGTCCCTTCTATCTCGGTCACGTCGATTCTCTCAACGCCCGACAGATAGCCGAACTTGCCGTTTCGCTTGTGCCCCGGCATGTGGAACGGGATTTTGTCGTTTGTTTGCAATACGGAAAGAAGAGAGACTTCGTCTCCTTGAAATTCGTTCACGCTTTTTGTGTAGCCGTTTGCCAATTTGTCGTCAAAATCCTTGCTCATAATTTGATTATACCATACTTTTTCAAATTTGGTATGGAAATATACGATTTCTATGGTATAATATAAATACCTTATTCGGAGATATGAGAAAATGAAATCCTGTCTCAAAACCGTTTCCATAATACTCGCGCTCGCGCTTATGCTTGCTTGTGGCATGCTTTTCCTTTCCTCATGCGACAAAAAGGAGAATAGCGTACCGCGCGTGGACTATGCGCGGATCAACGACTATGCGGTCAAAACGGAGACCGCGACGTATCAAGACGAAATGTTTACGGCAAAGTTGTACTACCCCGAGAACGTAGAGGCGGAATACGGCGTACTCTTCTTTGTCGGCACGATTATCGCCCCCGAATACTACGACTACCTCGGCAACGCGCTTGCAAAACAGGGCTATGTCGTAGCGATCCCGTCCGCTCCCTTTGCATACTTTGAATACGAAACAAAGTCCCGCCCTATCGCGGACGCAGTGAGAGACAAGTTTGCCAACATAAAATTCTTTGTCGGCGGACACTCGCAGGGCGGAGGCGCCGCTATGCGTTTTGCCTGCGAAGAGATAGACAGCGTTCAAGGCGCGATCTTCCTTGCTCCGCTCACCTTCGGTGCGAGAGAGTCGACGGAAGAGGAATATGAGGCTTTGCACGAGGCGCACCCCGAATGGTTCAACGTGAACAACGACGGAAGCATTTCAAGAACGGACACTTTGAAAAACGTAGACCTTCCGACCCTGCTTCTCGAAGCGGACGGCGACAAGATATTGTCCGATGCGGACAAAAACAACGCACGCGCAAAAATGCCTAAAAACGTTCAACGCCATTTGCTCGCACACGCATGCCACATGGGCTTCTCCACGTCGGAAATGTCGCTTGCGGGAGACGGAGCGGACATGAGCGAAGAGGACAAGGAAAATCAAAGATTCCTCACCGCATCATACGTGCTTGACTTCTTGCAAATCACAGTCTGCGCCTGATGCGTCGCAGGTGGAATTCTCCTGCGGAGAGTGATATTCCCTGCGAGAGTTATATTCACCTGTCGGTGAGTGATATTCACGGCAAGCCGTGAGTTGCGGAAAAGAAGAAAATAGCCTTCCAAAACGGAAGGCTTTATTTTTAATTGTTGAAATCTGTCGCTATGACGTGCGTTGAGCCGAAACACTAGCGGGCACACGCAGTAATATCAAACACACGAAGTGTGCGTCAGTCGAAGTTTACGAGGACTTTGTTGAACTTGTGCGGATATTTGACGCATTCGTCGACGAACTTCGGGAAGTCGTCAAAATCTATCTCGTGGTTGATAAGCCCCTCCGTGTGGATGACTTTGTTTGCGAGCAAGTTGATAGCGGACGACATTTCGCCGTCGCCGTTGCAAACGCCGTGCATGACGAGTTGCTTTTTGAGGATTATATCCGTATCGACAGGCTGTTTTGCCTTCAAGATATAGCCGGCGAGAATGATTTGTCCCTCGTTTTTCACAAGGCGGAGCGCGGTGTTGAGAGGCACGCTCTCTCCCGCGATAATTGCGACTTCGCTCATTCTGCCGCCCGTAATTTGTCCCACCTTACGCTCCAAATCGTCGTAGGTCGGATTGAGAGTATAATAGATGTCCCACTTTGCGGCGAGTTCGAGTTTTTCCGCGTCCATATCGACGAGGATCGGCACCATCTGGTAGTAGGTTGCGAGTTGACCGAGAATAAGTCCCAAAGTGCTTGCTCCGACGATAACTATATAGTCGCCCTTTTCGCACTCGATAGACTCGAACACCTTGTTGCCCATCGCAATATATTCGGCAAAAACCGCCTCTTCGTCAGTGATACCGTCAGGCAGTGCGAACACGTTCTCTTGAGGGACGCAGGCAAAATCCTGAAGCAAGCCGTCCACTTCGACGCCCATAGTCTTGATGACCTCCGCACCGTGTTCCGTGACGTTTAAGTACGGGCTGAGAACGACGCGTGAACCGAGTTTCAACCCGCTGTCCTCGTCGGATTCGCTGACGTGCGCGACGGCTGAATGTCCCGGAATATAAAAAGTATGCTTTTCATCCGCGAAAAAAGCGAGGTCCGTCGAGGACATAGCCACCTTCGCAAGTTTGACCTTGACTTCGCCGGGCTTCCTCTGCAAAACGGACTCATCCATTTTCACGTCTTTCAAATTTTCAATTCGCCATGCTTTCATAGTTTTCCCTTTGGCACTGTTGCCTGTATTATTCTATCACTCTTAGAGATTTATTGCAACCTTAATTGTTGGACATCTGCAAAAAAGCATACTGTTTTGAGGATTAAGCGCAATATCCGTACACTTGTGTCAACAACTGTCATTCCTCGCAGTTGATGATTTGCAGCACCTCGGCAGGGAGCGGATCGGGTGCGGACTCGGACAAAACCCGTTTCTCGCGCGGAAAACGCTCGCAGGCGTAGACAAATACTTTTTTGTCCGACCACTCGTTGCCCATACGCTTTTCCAACTCGTTGTATTCCTTTATCGTTTCAAAAATAACCTGACTGACTCCGACGTACACCGTGTCGCACTTGTGCACGAGCATAAAGTCGAGGACTTCGTCCCTTAGTATAAACGTCACTTGCAGGTTGCTTATCGTATAACCGCCGTGGCAGTGAGTGCAACTTTGAAGCATATACTCGTCGTTTTGCAATCTCGCTTTTTTTCTTGTGAGTTCGACAAGTCCGAGCGGAGTCATGCCGACGGTTGAAGTCTTGAGCCTGTCGTTTTTGAGCGCGTCTTTGAGAGTCTCGATGACCGCCTCTTTGTGCGCTTCGTCCTGCATATCTATGAAGTCTATGACGACGATACCGCTTATGTTCCTGAGCCTCAGTTGCTTCGCGATGCAAATCGCCGCCGCGATATTCGTCTTGTAGACGGTGTCTTCAAGATCCTTGCTCCCCGCGAACTTGCCCGTGTTGACGTCGATGACGGTGAGAGCCTCCGTCTTGTCGATGACGATATACGCACCGTTTTCAAGATACACGCGCCTGTCGCAAATGCGGTTGATTTGCTCGGAGACGTTAAAGTGCGCCATGATGTTGCGCTCGCCCGTGTACACCTCTATCTCCGCTTTTCCGACCTTGCCTTGCAGGTTTTTTGCGACCTCCGCGTCGTTGACGACGACTTTGTCGACGTCTTCGCCAAAGGTTTCTCTCAGCGCCCTGTCAAACAGCCCCGCCTCTTCAAATACGAGGGATTTGTCGCTCGCTTGGTTGTAGTCCGCTTGAATGAATTGCCATTGATGCAAAAGGTCCTTCGCCTCCGCGATTATGTCCTCGTCCTTCGCTTTGTCCGCCGCGGAACGAATGATAAAGCCCATACCTTCCGGGCAAACGGACGACACGAGTTGTTCAAGATATTCACGGCGCGGTTGGCACAAGACCTTTCTCGATACGCCGACAAAACCCGACGTCGGCAGGAGAACGAGGTAGTAGCCCGGAAGCGTAACGTCCGTCGTGAGCCTTGCGCCCTTTTGACCGAACTGGTCCTTGACGACTTGGCACATAATGATGTCGCCGGGAGAAAGATTAAGTTTTTTCTTCGGCATAGTAGAGCCTATGCCGTTGCTGTTGACGAGCGTTTCTCCGACGTACAAAAAGCCGTTTCTTTCAAGTCCGATATTGACAAACGCCGCCTCCATACCGGAAAGGACGTTTTCAACTCTACCCTTGTAGATGTTTCCGACGATACCGCGAACGGAAGTCTTTTCGATGGAAAACTCTATGAGTTCACCGTCCTCGACAAGCGCGGCGCGCGTGCAGTATGGTGTGTAGTCAAGTAAAAGTCTTTTCATAATTTGCTCTTATATTTTGCACAAACGGCAGTTTAACAACATATTTTATGCGCATAAACTGCTGTTTTTGTATTTTCATTTGTTTTGTGTCTCGGTTGACAAAAGAGAGTCAACCTCTTCGAGTTGTCCGTCGACATTTGCATATTGCGCGATTTTCACAATGTTTGGAGCGGTCATATCTTCCCCGCAGATTTCATTGAGGCGAGGGAGCAGTCTGTCAGGTCGAAGATTGTTGTTGCCCGTCGCCAAGCGGAGACAGAGTTTGCCGTCCAGATTGTACACGCCGAGTATCTTGTCTGCGACTTCTTCCTCTACTACTTCGCCTTTCTTTTTGTAGGAGACGACAAAGCCACTTGACAAATCAATATCTTTGTATGCGGTTGGGAAGACATAGTCGCTTGCCGTGACTCTACCCTGCAAATTCGGGTTTTTCAAGACGGTAAAAACCTTGCTTGCTTTGAGCACCTCCGGGCAATTTGCGTTGAAGCGGGAAAGCACTTCGTCCGCCTGCATGTCCGTGTCTATCGCGAGGTATTCCGCGATAGAACTCACTCCGAGCGCAAGAGGCGCGGAAAAGAACAGCAGCGCGTGCGGGCTGAATCCGTTGGAAAACTTGACGGGAATCCCCGCCCTTCTTATCGTCCTTGCCGTATGCTTCAAGAGGTCGATGTGAGATATGAAACAGGCTCTGCCCGTCTTTTCGTATTTTAGGACTATCATATCGTGCACCTTCCGAGTTTGTTCGCTCCGCAACCGTTGCACCCCTCACGACAATTCTTCGTGGTGATGCCTTGGTATGCCAGCGCGCGCTGTGCAAGCAGATACTTCTTGCTCACACCCGAATCTATAAAGTCCCACGGCAATTCCTTGTCCGTGTCTATCGCGCCTACGTATGACGACATGGAGAGTCCGCAGTCGTCAAACGCCTGCGTCCAAACATCCCACTTGAAATGCTCGCTCCAACAGTCGAACTTTGCGCCGAGTGCGTATGCGCGCTCGATGACTGCCGAGAGTTTTTTGTCGCCTCTTGCAAGCGCGCCTTCAAGCACGGACGTCTCCGCTCCGTGGTAGGAAAAACTTACGCCCTTGACTTGTCTCAGTTTTTCTCTGAGATACATTTGACGGCGGTGCATCTCTTCAAGCGTGATTTGCGCCTCCCACTCAAAAGGCGTGCAAGGCTTTGGAATGAACACCGCGCAACTGACGGATATATTCAGCCCGCGTTTGTGGCGCTTTTGATAGTACAGCCATTTGAGTTTTTTGCAAATCTCGACGATACCGTCAAGATCCTCGTCCGTCTCGGTCGGGAGCCCCATCATAAAGTAGAGTTTTATGCTCTCATACCCTGCCTCGAACGCGATAGCGATCTTTTCTATCTCCTCTTCGCTGACGTTCTTGTTGATGACGTCACGAAGCCTTTGCGTGCCCGCCTCGGGCGCAAACGTCAAAGAGTTCTTCTTTGCGTCCTTTGCCATCTCAGGCTTGAAACTGCTGATTCTAAGGCTCGGAAGCGAGAGGTTGACTTTCTTTTCTTTGCAAAAATCCGAGAGCCCCTCTTCGAGTTTTTCAAGCCCCGTATAGTCGGAAGTCGAGAGCGAGCAAAGGGAAATCTCGTCAAAGCCCGCGCTCTCCACCATAGTCTTTGCAAGAGCGGTACAACGCTCCGCGCTCCTCTCTCTTATCGGGCGATACCAAAAACCCGCTTGGCAAAATCTGCAACCGCTTGCACAACCGCGATACAACTCGACCGTCGCTCTGTCGTGAACGGCTTCTATGTTCGGAACGAGCGGATGCTCGGGATAGGAGGCGTTTTCAAAGTCGGGAATGACCGCCTTGACAACCTTTTCGCCGTCCTTTTTGAGGGAGGGAACGTATGCGCCCTGCACGGATTTGATTTGCTCCAAAATCTCAATTTTTGAAAGGCCCTGCTTTCTGCCGTTTGAGACTATCTTCATAATCTCCAAATCGGCGTCCTCGCCCTCTCCGCAAATGATGACGTCAAAGAAATCCTCGAACGGCGCGGGGTTGACGGAGCAAGGTCCGCCCGCGAGCATGATAGGATAGGAGTCGTCCCTGTCCTTTGCCCTGAAAGGTATGCCCGCCAGGTCGAACATATAGAGTACGTTTGTGTAGAGCAGTTCAAATCCGACGGAAAAGCCCACCACCATAAAATCTTTGAGCGGTTTTCTCGTCTCGAGCGAAAAGAGCGGAATGCCCGCCTTTTTCATCTCCTCCGCCATATCGGGCCAAGGGGCGTAGCATCTCTCGGCGACGAAATTCGGTTGCTTGTTTATGATATCGTAAAGAATGGCAACGCCGAGGTTGCTCATGCCGATTTCGTAGACTTCGGGAAAACAAAAGCAAAAGTCGCCGTCCGTACGCTTGCTCATATCGGGAGTATTCCACTCCCCGCCGACGTATCTCGCGGGCTTTTCGACCTTTAAGAGTATAGAATTCAGTTTGTCGTCAAAATTTTGCATACTACATCACGAGGCAACTTGCGCCCACGATACCCGCGTCGTTTTTGAGAGTCGCAGCCACCACTTTTATCTTTGGATTATACTCCGCGCCGTACACGTTGCGAGAGACGTAACGCTGGAGCGGTTTCACGATATTATCCCCTTGATTTGAGATACCTCCGCCGATTATAAGCACCTCGGGATAGAAGATATTCGCATAGTTCACAAGCCCTATGCCGACGTATTTCAAATATTTTTTTACAACCCTTTCGGCAACCTTGTCTCCCTGCTCCTTGCAGTCGAACACGACCTTTCCGCTGAGTCCGTCTTCCGCGACTTTCTTTGCGAGAAGGCTGTCAGGGTACTTTTTGCAAGCGTCCGAGATTTGGTTCATAAGCGCAGTTGCCGAGGCGTATGCTTCAAGGTGTCCCTTCTTTCCGCAACCGCAGGTCGCACCGCCGAAGTTTATCGTGATATGTCCGCCCTCCGCGCCTGCCGAGCGATTGCCCGTGAGCAGTTTGCCGTCCACGACAATACCCGTACCCACGCCCGTGCCGAGGGTGAGCATAACGGTGTTCTTTGCGCCCTTGCCCGCGCCGTATACGGTTTCGCCAAGTGCGGCGCAGTTTGCATCGTTGGAAACCTTAATATTCTTGATGCCCGTAAAGTCACGGAGAAGTTGTACGATCGGGGTGTTTTTGAAATTTATATTGCAACAATACCTGATGATCCCCTTTTCGTCATAGACGGAGCCGGGCGAGCCGATGCCGACGCCCGCTATATCGTCCTTTGAAAGACTGTTCTCAAAAAGCAAAGCGGATATGAGATCCGCGATAGATTTGACAATTTCGACGTCGCTCGCCTGAGCAGAGGTTTCAATCGTTTTTTTGCAGAGAATGGAGCCGTCCTCAACGACTCCCGCCTTAATTGACATTCCGCCAATATCTATGCCGACGTATTTCATATGGACCTCACATATATTTATAGTATAGGTATTTTATAACAAATATATAGAAAAGTCAAATGCAAAATTGAACCGATTACAACCGCAAAAACGGAGCGAAATACTCGGTTAGAATGCCGATTTCTCCGCTTCTTTGAAAGTTTTTGACAATTTGCTCTTGAGAGCGATTTCACAAAGGTCCGTCTCAGTCACGTTTTTTATGATTCTTCCTGTTTCGTCAACGATTTGAAAGGTCGTCTCTGCGTTTTTGCTCGTGTGGTGAAAGAAGCGCACAAGCGGTGTGTTTTCGGAGACTAAAACCGTCTTTCTTTCCACGCCTAAGTCATAGTTTTTAGAATGCACGGACAGCACGTGGAGATAGGTCTCGTCACGCATACCGAAAGCCGCGCCGTAAAAAAGAAAGACCGCCATGATCCCGAGCGAAAAATTCACTTTGAAAAAGAATGATACGCAAAACCCCGCAAAGAGCAATACGCTTGCGATTATGCCGAGGATTTGAAGCACCTTTATGCCCCGCATCTTGTTTTTGCAAAGGGACAGCACGACGCGCGAGCCGTCTAACGGGTAGACAGGGAGCAAGTTGAAAAGCCCGAGCGAGAGATTAGCAAAAAGAAAAGGCCTCGTCACGCCGTATACGGCGGGAACGAGCCACCACACTCCAAACGTCATGAGCGCGACGAGGAAGTTGGTCAAAGGTCCGGCAAGCCCTATGACTATGCCGGACGTCTTGTCAAAGTTTTCATCCATGCTCATCATTGCGCCGTACGGCATAAGCACTATGCTTTTTACAACGTACCCGCGCAGTCTGCCAACGACGATATGCCCCGCCTCGTGGAGCACGAGCGCAGCAAAAACGAACAAAAAATTTATCCCCTGTCCAAGCAATACAAGTATGAGTATAAATGCAAAAAACAGGGGATTAACTTTGAGTTTCATCCTTATAAAATGCCGTTTGTGATATTTGCAAACATTTGGCTCATGGTCTCCACCGCACTCGTTGCACGGAACAAATTTGCAAACAAAAATCCGAGCGAAACAAAGACGCCTATGCAAACGGGTATGATCGCAAGGTCGAGGACGTCGAGTCCAAGAGACTTTCTCTTTTTCTTTTTGTCGACTTTCGATTCGACAAATTCGTTTTCGGAAACTAATACTTCAAGTTTTTTGTTTTCATCATATTCCATAACTCACCTCACCGTACAATGTATTGCGGGCATGTCAAAAATATGACTTGCAAAACGATTTTTATACGCTCTTTTTCAGCGTCGTGCAAAAAGTCTTTATTTTTGTGGCGTCGGCGGAAATTGAGATTTCGATTTTGCCGTTTTCGTTTTCTTTTATGTCAACCCGCGGTTTGTCCTCTATCTCGAAGTAGTCGCGGAGGACCGTCAAAATCTCCCCTTTGAACGAAGTCAAAAAGCCGTCGGAAAGCCCAAACTTGTCGTTTGTCAACATGTCACGGAGGCGCGCCTCTACGATACTGTTTATTTTCATCGCCACCACCTTCTCTTTCTTTTGGGTTCAACCTCGAACGTGCCTTGAACGACGTTTTTTACAAGCGCTTCAAACGCTTTCCTCGACGGAGCGAAGTCGGGGGCTTTGCCGAGTTGTTGATAGACCGTTATCACGTCGTCGTCGGGAATCGCACCGACGAGCGTCGTATGAAGCAGTTTTGCGATTTCAAACGGAGAAAGCATCTCCCCTCGTGACACCAAGTCGTGGCGAAGCATATTGACGACGAGCGAAGTTGACTTTAAGTTGTAGGTGGAAAGTAGCCTGAACACCTTGTCCGCGTCGCGAATCGCGGAGGCTGACGGCGTCGTGACGACGATAGCCTCGCTTGCCGAGGACACCGCCCTGTGAAAGCCGTGTTCTATGCCCGCGGGGCAGTCTATAAGCAAGAAGTCGAACATCCCCTGCATGCTGTCCACAACGCCCCTGAACGCCTGCGAAGACACGTCTTCGCTGTTCACCGAAGACGGCAAAATCCGCATAGACGACTCGCTGTCAAGCACGAGTGCCTGATACGGTCTGCACCGCCCTGCAAGCACGTCTCCTATGTCGTACACTATGCGCGACTCTACTCCCGTCACCACGTCCAAATTGTTGAGCCCCACGTCGCCGTCTATAAGTACGACCTTAAAGCCCTGCTTTGCAAGCGTCCTGCCAAGCGTCGCGGTGATGGTCGTCTTGCCAACCCCGCCCTTGCCCGATGTAATCACGATTTTTCTCATAGCATTATTCTAAATAATGCACAACAAAAATTGATGACTGTTTTTGTCTATTTTAGGCTTTTTTGAGTATACACACTTCGTGTGTTTAATATTATTGATGGTTGAAATAGAAAAATAAAGAAATATCTTGATATATAAAACTCGTCTAAAACCGCTCAGGTTGGATGAAGAGCGCGGAAAAGCCCGCACTCAGGCAACATACTATAAAACTGCGTGATTGAGATGAGATGCTAGGAAACAAAAAAAATCACACCGCCCAATGTACATAAACGTACATGACGGTGTGTATTTTTTGTAGTTGACAACGCAGGTCGCTCAATCACGACAGTTTTACGCCGAGCATATCGGAGAGCAGGTTCTTATCGTCAAAGAACTTCGCACCGCCGATGGCGACTGCGTTTTCGATGTCGTCGAGCGGGGTAACAGGAAGTTCCAAAGCCTGCTCGATATAGTCGATGAGTCCCGGAATGTGGAGAGAACCGCCGCTTATGAAGATACCCTTGCGAAGGATCTCGGCAGAGAGTTCGGGCGGAGTCTGGTTGAGCACGGACATGATGACTTCGATTATGTCGTCAACGAGCGGAATAACCGCGTTGCGCATGCCCTCGGCCGTCACGAAGAGCGAACGAGGCGTGCCGTCCTTTCCGCCGCCGCTGACAGCATAACTGCCCTCGTCGTTGAGATAGAAGGAGAGCGCGGACTTTTTGAGTTTTTCCATCGTAAAGTCGCCGATTTTTATGCCGTAACCTTGGTAGAATTCGTCTATTATCGCATTGTTGAACGCGTCGCCCGCGATATTCACCGTGCAACCCGTTGCGATGCCGTGATTTGTGACTGCCGCAATTTCCGTCTTTCCGCCGCCGATGTCCACGAACAGTCCGCCGACCGAGCCCGTGTAGGCAAGAAGGGAGAGCGGAGACTCAACGAGCGTGATTTCGCTCATGCCCGCCCTAAGACAACACTTTTCAACCGCGCGCCTGTCCGAATTTGAAGAAGACGAGCAAATAGAAACGATAGCCTTGACTCTCGGTTTGATAAAAGTCTGCGGCAAAATACGCTTCAAAAAGTGTTCGAGGAGCATCGTTGCCATCTCTTCGTCGACGATTATGCCTTCCTTTATCGGAGAGATGATCTTCGCACCGCCGAGAGAGCCGTTCATAATGCTCTCCGCGCGGTAGCCCGCCTCTCGGATTTCGAGTTTGTTGCGGTTTTGAGTGGCAATAGCAATGGCAGGCTCGCGAAGCACAAGCCCTATGCCCTTTTGGTATATGGTGATAAATTTACTGCCGAGGTCGACAGAAAGTTCAATGAACGCCATAATATACTCCGAATTTTTCAAGCACTTGCGACAGTTTTTCTCTCGGGAGTCCGACGATGTTGGAATAACTGCCCTTGTACTCATCGACGACTTGGTCGTCTTGAATGCCGTATGCGCCGGCTTTGTCAAGAGGATTCTTTTCGTCCACGTACTTTATTATTTGCTCGTCGGAGAGTTTTTTTATCTTAACTCTTGATTTTTCGACAAAGGATTCGCTTCTTCCCTCGAAGTTGACGGTGACGCCCGTGTAGACGTCGTGCCACTCTCCGCGGAGTTCTTTGAGCATTTCGATAGCGCGCTCGCGCGTCAAAGGCTTGCTGAATCTCTTGTCGCCCATGATGACGACTGTATCGGCGGCAATGACGACGGCTTTTTCGTCGTTTATGCAATTCGCCTTTTCCTGAGACAGTTTTTTGACGAGTTTTTCAGGCGATCTTTCAAAGATTGTATTCTCGTTGAAATCAGGCGCTACGACTTCAAACTCCACGCCCATTTTGGAAAGGATTTCTTTCCGTCTCGGAGAACTTGATGCAAGAATAAATTTTGGTGCTTCTTTTGTCATATATGTATTTCCTAAAAAAGTAGTCTGATTATAGTATCTCAAGATTTTTGCCGAATACCGCTTTGAAGTCTGCCGCCGCGCTCATCGCGTCCTTGACTTCGAGCGAGCAGTCTCTACCGTCTTCCGTCTCCGTCTTGACGATGACGCTGTCGCCGAGTACGTCGCAGCTGATGCCTGTCACGACGCCGCTCATACTGCGGTCAAAACTCTCCGCAATACGGAGAATAACGCTGAGTTTTTTGATAGCCTCAACGTCCTCCGCCGTCAAGATGTCCTTGTACTTTATGAGGTCCTCTTTTGCAAACTCTACCTTTCTGTGTCCTGACGCCACAAAGGACGCAACGATGATGTCCTTGTGCGGAACGCCGTAGAGGTTGGAGTTGAGAATGATATAACTCGAATGCAGTTGATGGTTGTAGTATTTGATTCTCATACCGCTATCGTGAAGGAGTGCGGCGATTTTGAGAACGCGGACGTACATTCTTGACATCTTGTGCAAGACTTTGAGTTGCTTGAAGAGTTGTATCGAGAGGTTGTAGACGTGTTCGGCGTGCGCGATATTGATATCGAAATACCTCATTTGCGTATAGAGCGAATGGCCGAGGACGTCGGAGAGCGGTCTCTCGTTGACGCTTGGCACCGCGTATCTGAACATTGCGCCCTCTCTGAGTCCGCAACCGCTTATCGTTATCTTGGAAAACTCGAAGCGAGAAAGCACTGCTTTCATCTCGGCAAGCGCGCTCGGGAAGATGTCCGCGCGTCCGCTTGACAGGCCCTTGATTTTCATCGTGCTGTCGAGGTCGAGTTTCTTTATCGTGTTGTAGATATTGTCAAACTCAGCGGTAGAAAGTTCGTAGTTGTGAGTCATATTGAAAGGATACTTCTTTATCATACGGCTGATTCTGCCGAGATTTCTGAAAGATCCGCCCACGCCGACAAACGCCGTGTCAGGTTCGACCTGATCGAGCCAGGTGACTTTTTCAAGTTGTTCGCCGATAAACTCTTCGATCTTCTTCGCCCTCTCCTGCGGTTCGCTTCCGTCGTTTTTGAAGAGGTCGGTGAGCGTAACTGCGCCAAAGGGCAAAGACTCATAGTGAATGAGGTTTCTGCGGTTGTAATAGATAAGGTTTGTAGAACCGCCGCCCATTTCCATAATGAGTCCCTTTGGAATGTCCATAGAGTTGATGACTCCCTGGTAGACGAGCATCGCTTGTTCCTCTACGCTGAGGACTTTAATTTTGATACCGCAAGTCATAGCGACTTCGTCGAGAAAACTCTTTTGGTTTTTCGCGCGTCTCACCGCCGCAGTCGCGTATGCAAAAATCTTATCGACGTGGTTCGCATCACACAGGCGGCGGAACATTGTAAGCGTCTTTATCGTTTGGGCGATTCGTTGCGGCTTGATAAAGCCGTCCCAGTCCATATCCTGTCCAAGACGCACCGTCTCTTTGAGCTCGTCGAAGACGACAAAATAGCCGCCGTCAAGAACGTTGACAAGAACAAGGCGAGCAGAGTTTGATCCGAGGTCGATAATTCCGATTTTTTCCATATATATTCTCCTATTTTGCTTTCGCAAATTGCCCTTGCTACTTATGGGCAAAATTAGATTTACAATATTTGCAAATTAAACGCATAGGCGCAAAGAGCGTATCGTCCTATCCTGCGTTCAACTTGTTTGAGGGACTTTCTCAAAAAACGAACGCCCCGCAATATAAAGGGTCGAAGACCCTCAGTCGAGTTTTTTGATGCACTTTGCAGGGCACTTGTCCGCGCAAAGTCCGCAACCTATGCACTTTGAATAGTCGATGTGCGGGAGGTTGTCCACCATCTCGATAGCCCCCTGCGGGCAATTCTTGGCGCAAAGACCGCAACCGAGGCAGCCGACTTTGCATATCGCTCTCACGTCCTTTCCGCCGCGCAGGCAGTTGGAGCAAGCAACGTACACTTTTGCGTCGGCAGGTATACGCTTCGTCAAGAATTTCGGGCAAGCCGTTATGCACTTTCCGCACTTGATGCACTTCTCGTCGTCGACGACCGCATAGCCGTCCATACCGACTTCTATCGCGTGCGTCGGGCAGGCGTCCGTGCAAGAACCCATGCCGAGGCAACCCCAAGAACATTGTTTTCTGCCACCGGCAAGAAGTTCCATACTCTTGCAGTTGCCGTAGCCCATATATTCGTATTTGTCAACCGCGTTGTTTCCGCCGTTGCAGGCGACGACTATACGGGTTGGCTGAGCGTCGACGGAGACGCCCATAATTTGACCGATAACCTTCTTGTTTTCGGCAGACGTCGCGTTGCAAAGATTCACGTCCGCTTTGCCCTCGACTACCGCCTTTGCAAATGCGTCGCAGCCGGCATAGCCGCAACCGCCGCAGTTTGCACCCGAAAGTTTTGAACGCACTTGACCGATTCTTTCGTCCTCTTTGACCGCGAGTTTTTTCCCACAGAACGCAAGGACGACGCCGAACACGAGCGCGAGCACGAGGAGGACTATCGTTGACCAAAGTATCGTCATTGGATTAACGTCACAAAGAATCATCATAATCTTTCACCTCCTTAGCCCAAGAGTCCGCCGAACGCGACGAACGCCATACTCATAATACTTGCCGTGATGAGCGTGATCGGGAAACCTCTGAACGGCTTTGGAACGAGATCCAAGTCCATACGCTCACGGATGCCCGCAAGCAGGAGTATCGCGATAGTAAAGCCCGCGCCGCTGAACACGCCGTTAAGGAAAGACTGAAGCAGGCTTGCCGCTCCCGCAGTGCCGTAAGTGCTGATGTTGAGGATTGCCACACCCAAGACCGCGCAGTTTGTGGTAATGAGCGGGAGATATACGCCGAGTGCCGAGTAGAGTGCCGGCATAAAGCGTTTCAAGACCATTTCGATGATTTGAACGAGCGCGGCGATGACGAGAATAAACGCTATCGTTTGGAGATATTCGATTCCCGCCGCGACGAGCAACTTTTGAATGAGCCAGGTGAATATGCTCGCCACGCCCATGACGAAGATGACCGCAAGTCCCATACCGAGCGCGGTATCCGTCTTTTTGGACACGCCGAGGAACGGACAAATGCCGAGGAATTGGCAAAGGACGAAGTTGTTGACAAACATTGCGCCGATGATTAGCAAGAAATATTGCATATTATGCCTCCTCCTTTACTGTATTTTCTTTGTTTGATTTCTCGACTTCGTGAGCGACTTCGAGGGCTTTTTTGAGTTTTTCCTGATGTTCCTTATCCTTCTTTTCCTTGTTCTTATCGCCGATGTAGTTGATAAGAGCCATAAGGAGACCGAGCGTCAAGAAACCCCCCGCAGGAAGCACGAGAATACCGAGAGAATAATCCGGAAGGCTTCCGAGCGTAATGCCGAACTCGAGTGAGCCGAGCGAGCCTTTGAAGATAGTACCCGCGCCGAGGAGTTCTCTAACAAAACCGATGACGGTGAGCGCGCAAGTAAAGCCGAGTCCCATGCCGAGTCCGTCGAGAATGGAGTCGCCGACTTTGTTCATAGAAGCAAACGCCTCCGCACGCGCCAAAATGATACAGTTGACGACAATGAGCGGCAGGTATATGCCGAGTGCGCTATACAGCGTCGGCACAAACTTTTTGAGCAACATTTCAAGCATAGTGACAAACGTCGCTATGATGAGAACGTACGCCGGGATTCTCACCTTGTCGGGGATCACTTTGCGAAGCAAAGATACGAGTGCGTTCGAGCAAATGAGTACGACGGTCGCCGCAAGTCCCATACCGAGACCGTTGAATGCGGACGTCGTGACCGCAAGCGTCGGGCACATACCGAGCACGAGACGGAAGGTCGGGTTTTGCGTGATAATGCCGTTTTTGACAATAGCCATTTTATTGCTTAAAAATTGACCTTTCATGCGTTAGCACCTCCCTTGCTCTTGTATGCCGCCGCCGTGACGACGATGGCGTTGACGACAGCCTTTGTCGTCTTGGTCGCGCCCGAGATATACACGGGTGAACCCTTTGCGTCCTTGCTTCCCGCCTCTTGTTCGAGTTCGACGGCGGAGAGTTCGAGCCCGTTGTACTTGTCGAGGTTGGCTTGTTTCAAGACGTTGCCGCCGATAGACGCGGTTTCGCCCGATTCGTACACGATGATATTGTCAACCTTGCCGTCTTTGACGCAAACGACAAAACCTATCGTGCCGTCGTATGCACCGCTTGCCGTGACGTAGAACGCCGATACGTTGTCCGTCACCTTGTAGACCGCGTTGACTTTGCTCTTGCCGACGGAGAGTACGCTATACTCGCTCGTCACGTTTTGAACGGTGTCCGCCGCCACGCCGTATTTGTTTCCGACCTGCGACTTTATGGTCTGTTCGGGGTCGACGTACGTCACCCAGTTGATGACGCCGAGCAACACGCCCGCCACCGCCGCGATAAGCACAAGCACGAGCGCGCACTTGACGATGTCGTTCAAAGGTTTCACCTTTCTATTTTTCTTCACATTTCTTTCAGACTGTTCGTTTTCTACTTGCGGAGCAAGATTTTCTTTCTCTTCCGCAGATTGAACGTCTTCGTTTAACGTCAAGGAGACTTGATCTTCAGCCATTTTGCGCCTCCTTTTCTTCAGATTTGTTCTTCTTGCCGAGTTTTGCAAAGAACTCTTTTATTTTTTGACTGTTCGTAATCCACTTGCTCTTCACGCCGAACGTGCGAGGAACGATCTTTTCAAGAAGTGGTGTGAGCACGTTCATAAGAAGAATTGCAAACGACACGCCCTCGTTCATAGAGCCGAACTTTCTGAATATAACCGTGAGGAAGCCGAGCCCGATGCCGTAGATAGTGACGGCAAGCGGAGCCTTCGGAGACGTCGCATAGTCCGTCGCCATAAAGAACGCACCGAACATGAGACCGCCGCCAAGGAGATACGTCCACACGTATTCTCCGACGTATCCGCTGTTCGCAAAGAAGATAGCCGTGAACACGACCGTGGAGCCGATGTAAAGCACGGGGATTCTCCAGTCGATAACTCTCTTAACGAGCAAATAGCATGCGCCGATAAGCACTGCAAGCGTGCTGACTTCACCCGCGCTACCGCCTATTCTGCCCAAGAACATATCGAGAGCGGAAAGCCCTTCGGCTGGATTTGCACCGCCTGCGATAGCCTCTTTGACAGCCGCGAGCGGAGTTGCGCTCGTGATAGCATCGGGGAGTTTGATGTTGACGATATTCTCAAAATACGAGAACAGGTTCATGCCGTCCGAGAGGTCGATAGGCTTGACAAAATTGGTCATAACGCCCGCCCAGCAGAGCATGAGGAAAATCCTTGCGGTAATGGCGGGGTTTGCGAAGTTCCTGCCTATACCGCCAAACAACATTTTGACGATGAGAATCGCAAAGAAACTGCCCACCATCGGCACGTAGAACGGCACGACGGGCGGAAGGTTGAGAGCAAGGATCATACCCGTGACGATAGCCGACAAATCCTTTATCGACTGATCGCGCTTCGTGATGAGGTTGAACAACCACTCCGCAAGCACGGCGGAGCCAACGCTCAACACCATGATGAAGATAGGATACAATCCGTAGATGAGAAACGCCGCAATTGTCGCGGGGATAAGCGCGATGATGACGTCGAGCATAATCTTTTGCGTCGTCGTCTTGGACGTAATATGCGGGGATGATGAAACTATGTATTTTGCCATATCACTTCTTCCCCCTCGATCTAATTTCTTTCTTTGCAAGGCGAATCGCTTGAACGAGCGGACGCTTTGCAGGACAAATGAACGCGCAAGAGCCGCACTCGATGCAGTTCATCGCGCCGAGTTTCGCAGCCCTGTCAATGTCTTTCTTTATGACCGCGCGCTCCAAGTCGCGTGGCACGAGGTTCATCGGGCAATGCGTGATACATCTGCCGCAATTTATGCACTGAGTCGGTTCGACTTCGCTGAATTGCTTGTGAGAGAGGAACAAAAGACTCGACGTACCCTTTGTCGTAACCGGGCGAAGATCCGCCTGTGCAAATCCCATCATAGGACCGCCGTTTATGACCTTGTTCGTCATACATTCTTCCACTTCTCCGCGGAGAGTGTCATATATGAACGTAAAAGGAATACCGCCTCTCACCCAGTAGTTGCCCGCCTTTTCAACGCCGTCGCCGGACACCGTCATCGCGCGCTTGAAGAGAGTCTCGCCCTCAAACACCGCCTTTGCGATAGAATATGCCGTGTGCGTGTTGGAAACGACGCAACCGACCTGCGCGGGAAGTCCGCCCGCAGGGACGACTCTCTTTGTGACAGCATAGATGATTTGCTTTTCCGCGCCTTGCGGATATTTCGTTTTGAGCGGAACGATCTCCACACCGCCGTTTGCGGCTTCTTTCATGATTTTGATCGCTTCCGGTTTGTTGTTTTCAATGGCGATATAGCCCTTTTCGACGCCGAGTGCTTTCATGAGAAGTTTCGTTCCCTCAACCACGTCCTTTGCGTGTTCCACAAACAAGCGGTAGTCGCAAGTGATATACGGTTCGCACTCCGCCCCGTTGATAATGAGCGTATCGACAGGATCTTTCGGAGAGAGTTTTACGTGAGTCGGGAAGGTCGCGCCGCCCATACCCACGATGCCTGCGTCCTTGACGCGTTGCAAAATTTCCTCTTTTGTAGGATTCTCGAGCTTAGGCAAACGGAATGGCTCATACTTGAAATCGTTTTCGATCTCGATATGATCCACCATTTGACCGATAGCCGTAGGAAGTTTTACGATTTTCTTGACGGTTCCCGAAACAGACGAAAAAACGGGTGCGGAAACAAATCCGCCCGCTTCACCGACCATCTGCCCCTCGAGCACGTGATCGCCGACGTTCACGACAGGTTTTGCGGGAGCGCCGATGTGCTGGGACAAAGATATGTAAACTGCTTCAGGTACCGGGAAATCCGCAAGAGGAACATCCTTCGTGAACTTGCTCGCCGCTGGGTGCACACCATGGCGAAAAGTTTTGAGTGCCATAAATTTACTACCTTCTAAAAAGTATTTTCGCCCGCACGCAAACGCGCACGAGTTATATCATTGATGATTATACAATAAAAATAACCTAATGTAAATACCCAATTTTGCGGATTTGTATTATTTTCGTGGTTAGACTGCCGATTCCGACCAAGCACAGGAAGCCTCCGTACACCCGTCTCAGCACTTCCGAGCCCGCGTTTACCGCAAACAGCGACACGCATACGCAACAGGCTACGGCAGGCAATATGAGAAACAAAACATCCTTCGTCTCTATCATCCCGTTTTTTGCGTGCGACAAAAGAGCAACCCCGCCCGTCGGCACAAACGACAACAAGTTGACAGCTTGCGCCGTCAGTTGCGACACGCCGAGAAACAGCACGAGTATAGGAATAGTGAGCGTCCCGCCACCCATGCCGAGCCCTGCAAGCAGTCCGCCTGCAAAACCGGCAAGTATAAGAAATATAATTTTCATTTTCTCCATATTTTTGCAAAATCGAGAGTTTAACGCTCGATTTTGCAATATTAAGTGCTTATTGTGTTAAAACAGCATTTTGAGACCTGCGAAGATTATAAGAAAATTAAAGGCGAGAAAGAGCAGGTTTTCGGGCAAATATTTGAGGAGTTTCGCTCCCAAAATTCCGCCCGCGACAACGCCTATAACGGTTGGTGCAAGCACGGCGATGTCCACCGCGTTCGAGGCGATATACACCGCTCCGCTGCATACGCATAGCGGGAGCATGACAAGTATTGCAGTCGCATGCGCCCGCCTCTCTGCGATGCCTCCGATGAAGATGAGCGCGGGGACGGCAAGCATGCCTCCGCCCGCCCCGAACAGTCCGTTCACCGCGCCGATAACGAGTCCCGCAAGAGCGTACAGCGCGAGTTTTGCCAAACGTTTTTTCTTGTCGTCCTCTTGAAATTTTCTCGTTTCGTATCTTTTTGCGACTGAAATTCTTGCCGCAGGTATCGAAATCTCCGCCACCGTTTTTCCTCCGACTTCTCGGGTGTTTCACAAATAGTCTTAATAATTTTTTGCAAAGTATGAATTTTTGCAGTCATTTTGTTGCCAAATTATTGTTTTTGTATTAAAATTACTAAGCACATTGATTTATTACCGTGCGTGAACGCGTATACGCGACGGAGCGCATGGCAAAAATCATTCGACTATGACAAAATAAATCTTATACAGGTTTGGTATGAACAAAAAGAAATTCTTAGTTTTAGCAATTTTGATGGTTGCTCTCATCGTTCTCTCCTCCGCGCTCTTCGTCGCGTGCAACAAGAACGACGCACAAACTGACTCCGACACTCCGTCGGAGGAATCCGAAACCATCGAACCAACCGAAGGTCTGCTGATCGCAAACAGCGACTTCAAGGTTGTCAGCACAGACACGGAATCTTATCCGCGCACCATCACAAGTTGGTCAGGCGCAAAGACCTACTCTTCAGGCTCCTACGAGTCAGGCGTTATTGCAGGTGCGATAAGCCTCGAAGAGGCGCTCTATGCAGCCAACAAATCCACTTGGAAAGATACGGACGATAAGGGCTTGTATGCAAAGCTTACCGCAGGCGGCAGATACGGCGACGACGACAAGATCAAGCACGCCCTCATGATCTATATGCCGAAGGCGGACGAGTCGACAGACAGCGCAAAGTACGGTCCTACCGCATACGGCTACACTTCCGCATCCTTCACGATCGCAGCGCACGCCTACTACAAACTTTCCGTGGACGTCCTCACCTATGACATCGCGGGCGATTCTTCCAACTCTTCAAACGTTCCGGGCGCAAGGATTTACCTCTCGTCCGACACGTATGCGGTGTTTGACAAAATCGACACGAAGGGCGAATGGAAGACGTACGAACTCTTCATCGAAGGTTCGGCAAGCGCGTCATCTTCACTCACGCTCAACCTCTCCCTCGGCAACTACTCGAGCACGTACCGCGACGGCTTGACCACGGGTTATGCCTTCTTTGACAACGTCGTGCTTGAAAAACTCGACAACGCAACCGCGGCAAGCGACTACGCTGCGGCAGTTGAGAGAGAACTCAATGACAACACGTACGTTCAAACAAACACACTCAAAATGCCGAACGGACGCTTTGACTTTGGTACGACGACGCTCTCTTCGACCTCCGCACCGTCCAACTGGTCGGCTGTGACGGGCAACAAGTCGGAGGACGATCCCGCTCCGACATCTCTCGGTTACAACGCCGTCATCGACGCAAGCAAATTCTCCGAAAAATACAACACTTATTCTTCGACGTACTATCTCAAAGCCGACGCGGATTCTGACGCTACAAGTTATGTTCCCGCAAAAGAACTCTCCGCAATAGAGACTCTCATCGGTACGCTTCCCGCAAACTCGATCGGCACGAACGTCTTTATGCTCTCTCAACAACTTATGACTGCTTCCGGTATCAGATCGTCAAAGCAAATCACCATTGAGAGAAACAAAGTTTATGCCATCTCCGCAAACGTCTTCACCTACGGTGTACACGGCGCAGGCGCATCCCTCGTTCTCACAGGCGCGGACGGCAAGGATATCACGATCAAGGGTATCTCCGCCAACGTCTCCGACAACGCGCTCATCGGCTCTACGTCTATCAGTGCGGACGACGGCTACGTCATCGACTCCAACGTCCCGGGTGCTTCCACAATGGGTTGGAAGACCTACACCTTCTACGTGATCGGCGACGACTACAAAGATTACAACTACAACGTGGCGATTTGGCTCGGCACTGACGGCACGAGCAAGAACACGGCTGTTTCCTACAAGAGCTATTCAAGCGGATCCGGTTCTTCCAACTCCACGACTTACACGGCAAACGGCACGTTTGCAAACGGCTGGGTGTTCGTCGACAGCGTCTCCCTTGCTGAAATCGCGGAAAGCGATATTCCTGCGGCAACTGACGGCGTCGAATATGCAGGCGCGGATCAAATCCTCGACCTCACGGCGGCAGGCAAGTCCGACTATGTCGGCATTTGCGTAGACCTCTCGACAGAGAATATCTTTAGCAACGCGGGCAACGGCAACGACCTCACTATCGGCAACGCGGGCACGGGCACTCAAATCGAGGGCAACGGCACGACGCAAGCGGGCGTTCCGAACGGCTGGAAATCCAACTTTGACGTGACAAGTTCTTCATCCCCTGTCATCTCGGGCGGCATCGTCACGGACGGTCTTGTCCAAATCGATACGGAAGACAGCTTCACGCAAAGTTCAGGCAAAGGCACCTACCCCGGTATGCCATACGACATCGAAACGAAGACGGCATATATGATGCACGCTTCAAAAGACGCATACTACGAAGTCGAAACCGCTCCGTTTGAAATCTCGGCAAACGGTTTCTATCGTCTCAGCCTCTGGGTGAAGACGGTTGACGTCAAGTCTACGTCAGGCGTCTACGTCTACCTCCTCGACGAGGAAGGCACAACCGTTTCGAGTTTCACCGCTGTCAACACAAAGGATTCAAACGAATACACTTCCGACTGGCGCGAACTCACTTTCGTCATCCGCGGAAGCAAAGAAGCGGCTGAAAACTTCCACTTGAAGTTCACGCTCGGCACGGGCGACCGCTGGACGGCAAACACTCTCACAAGCGGTGCGGCATTCGTGTCCAACATGAGCCTTACTTCAATAAATTACAAGACGTTCTCAGGCACGACGACGGGCACGTACGTCAAGTCGATCGACAGGACCTCCTCTTCGACCTACACGTTCACGAACGGCAGTTTTGACGAGTACAAACTCGACGACGACAAGCTCGATCCGACAAAGGCTCTCAAAGATCAAAGCGTTCTTGCAAATCCGACGAGTTGGACGATAAGCGACGATACGCTCAAGCCGAATTCTTCCGATTCAAAACTCGTAGCGGGCGTCTTCGCTCTTGAAAACCAAGACAGAAACCTCTACTTCAACCATAGCGCACAAACGAGCGCGGCATTCTCACTCGTTTCCGCAGGCGACTTCGACGCATTCTACGGCGACGAATCCGCAGACACTTATCTCTCAAGCGCAAACCTTGACACGATAGGCGGCCCGAACGTTCTTGCCATCGCAAGCAACGACTCGGCGGAAAAATATGCAGTCGGTTATGCTTCGTCCAAGTTCACCCTCTCCTCAAACGGCATCTACTCAGTCAGCGTGTTCGTCAAAGGTATGGGCGCTGAAAAGGCGAGCATCTACCTCTCCGGCGAAGCGGCAACTTCTGTCGAAAGCGGTATGTTCACAATTGGAAATCCGTCTTCCGACTGGACAAAATACACCTTCTTCGTCAAAGTCGGTCCGACAAGCGTTTCACTCAGCCTCAACCTCTGGCTCGGCTATGACAACAAACTCGTCGGCCTCGACAGTGCGGACGACGCAAAATCCGCAGGCGCAGTCTTCTTTGACAACATCATCAAGAAGTCCGTTTCCGAAAGCGACTTTGCCGCTGCAGAGGAAGCAATAGAAGCAGGCGACACAAAGACCAAGGCTATCTCCTTTGTCACAGACAGTTTCGACTCCTTGTCCGACACGGTTGAATCGAGAGCACAACTCTCCTCCGCAAACGGCTGGAGCGGTGCGGCAGGAACGGATCAAACCTCTTCCAACACGAAGTCGGGCGTCATCTATGCCGACTCCAACTTCTACTCGGTGAACGCTGTCGACGGCACGGACTATGTCGGAATCCTCGGCAAGGCGTACGTCATCGACGACATCACCCTCACCCCTGAAGAGGCTGAAGGCAAGACGGAAGAAGAACAACTCGCTTTGAGAGAAGAAAAACTCCTTGCTCTCAAAAAGGCGAATTGGCTCCCTGTCTCTTCCCTTACGGCGCACAGCGGAAAGAACCTCCTCGTCATCAACAACATGGAGAAATCCGCTTACACCTACACAAGCAACACGCGTACGCTTGATGCGACGAGTTTCTACAAGGTCAGCGTTTGGGCAAAGACGTTCGGCATGAACGACGACGCGGACTGCGGCGCGTATATCGAACTCTATCTCGGCTCCGCAAACGAAACGGACAACCCGCTCGTCTTCAAAGCACAAGCGCAAGCGGAGTGGACGGAATATACGTTCTTTGTCAAGACTCTCTCAAAGAGCGTCACAAGTGTGACCGTAAAACTCGGTCTCGGTTCGGTCGTCAAGACGGACGACGCGACGACAGGTCTCACATCCGGCTATGCGTTCTTCGATGACGTGACGCTTGAAAAGACGACGGAAGCCGAATACGAAGCGGCAAAAGAATCCGCATCGGCAACAGTCCTCGCTCGCGAAGTCAAAGAGGCGGAGGAAGAAGAGACCCCCGACACCCCGGACGATACGACGCCTGAAAAGAAATTCAACCTTGAATATCTCTGGTGGATGATTCCGACGATTATACTTGCCGTTCTCATCATCATCGTTGTGATCGTGTTCCTCTTCAAGAAGATAAGAAAGCCACACAAGAAAGAGGCTTCAAACTCTTCCAAAGAGACGCTCGCAAAGAAGCGTTCAAGATATGACGACAACAAGGAATAATCTTTGCTAAAACAAAAAGCGTACGGTCCACACCGTACGCTTTTTTTATACACTTTGCGGAGCCATATACACCCCTGCGTATTGATTATTACAGCACAAATGCCGATGATATGCAAGTCTTTTATCTTATGAATATAACGCGAATATTCTCATACAATTTTGTATGAACAAAACGGCAAAGTCCTTCTCTATCGTCACAGGGTTTTCAATTCTTACGCGCCTCGTAGGCTTTCTCTACAAAATTTGGATGTCGCGCGCGCTCGGAGCCGAGACCGTCGGCGTGTATCATATTGCCACAAGCGTAATCTTTATGCTCTTCACCTTGACCGCAGGGGCGCCGACCGTACTCTCGCGCAAGGTGGCGGAGGCGGTGGCAAATGGCGACTCGAAGCGCGCAAACGCACTTGCCTGCGCGTCTATGCTCATAGGACTCACGACCGCGGGCGTGCTTGTCGCCCTCTCTCTTGTTCTTAAATCCCACCTCGGGATTATCTTTTCCAACCCCGACTGCATCCCGATTTTTCTCATACTCACGCCGACTCTCGTCACTTCCACGCTGTACGCGTCGCTGAGAAGTTGGTTTTGGGGACACAAAAAGTTCGTGTCCTTCTCATCCACCGAACTCCTTGACGAAGTGACAAAACTCATACTCTCAGTCGTCTTTGCGGGCGGTATAACCTCGTTTTGTTCGCCGTCGCAGGGCGTCGCGCTTGCGATGACCATCTCCGATTTCGTGTGCGTCGTCGTGCTTGCCGTCATGTTTTTCACAGCTGGCGGCCGAATGGCAAAGCCGAGCGGTTTTAAGGAACTTTTGAAGAGTATGATTCCGCTCTCCGCCACCCGCATACTCACCTCGACCACGCTCTCTCTCGTTGCGCTCGTGATACCGAAACTCCTCGCCTCGTCCGGGCTTAGCATGGCGGAAGCCACGGCGGAATACGGAAGAGTCGCAGGCATGGCGCTCCCGCTCATTATGGCTCCTATCACGCTCGTTTCATCCCTCTCTATAGTGTTCATTCCCGATGTCGCCGGACTGCGCGCACAAGGCAAGATGTCGGAACTAAGAGGCAAACTCTCCACTCTCACCCTATTTTCGCTCATAATCGCCGCCACTTTCTTTGCGCTGTATCTACCGCTTGGCGAGGGGCTTGGCGAACTGCTCTTTAAGGACGCGGAGGCGGGTAAGTACGTGTCGTACTGCTCCGTTCTTCTCTTCCCCGTCGCACTTGCAAACGCCACGACTCCTATGCTCAACTCGCTTGGCAAGGAAAAGAATACGCTCATCACAACGGTCGCGGGAGGCGTCGTGTGCCTGCCCCTCATACTCCTCACAAAAGTGATAGGCTCGTACGCTATCGCTCTTTGCAGCGGAACCTGCTTTCTTGTCACGGCGATTCTCAATTGTATCGTTTTGCACAAAGAAATCGGCTCGTTTGCCGACGCAAAAAAGTGCCTCGTCCTTATCTTGCTCTTCCTGCCTCTTGCAATAAGCGGCTACTTTGGAGAGCGACTGCTCGGTGCGGTCGTCGGCAACGTGACTTCCGTTATCGTCATATCCGTCTACACACTTTTCTTTGCGTTCCTGCTGATAAACGCCTTTGACATCGTGGACGTCGTAGGCTTTTTGCGGTTGTTAAAGCCCGCAAAAGTCACCCTGCACCGTTCTCCCTCGGGCGAAAAGCACAACAAAAATCCGCTTGGTACGAGACGTACGAAGAGGCTTTCAAGGCGGGCGAGGTGATTTTGTTCCGCCACGCATATTTTCATCCGTCTGCAACAAACTACCTGTATGCTGAACTTGTTTTTGAGATGTATCATCTTGTATACGTTCCTGCTCATCGCAATGAGGCTTATGGGCAAGCGACAACTCGGCGAATTGCAACCGTTTGAACTTGCTATTACGCTCGTCGCAAGCGACCTCGTGTGCATACCGATGGCGGACGCTTCGATTCCTATAATCTACGGACTTATTCCTGTTTTTACGCTTTTCCTCGTGCATATTCTCACGACGAAACTCGCGACGAAGAGCGTGCGTTTTAGAAAATTCTTGAACGGAAAACCCGTCATTTTGATAGAAAAAGGCAACGTCCTCCCCTCCGTCATGAAAGAACTCAATATGACGGTGGACGACGTTATGGAGGCACTCCGCTCAAACGGCTACTTCAATCCGAGCGACGTTGAGTATGCGATACTTGAGACAAACGGCAGTATGACAGTCCTGCCAAAGAGCGAAACGAGACCTTGTACGCCAAGCGATTTGGGCGTCAAAGTCTCCCCTGCGTTCTTGCCGGTAACGGTGATTATGGAGGGGGACTTTATCGGTGACAACGTCGCAAAGATCCCCTACGTCACAAAGGAGCGCGTGCTGAAATTTCTTGACAATAGGCATATAAAACAAACGGACGTGCTCATGATGCTTGTGTCGGGCGAGGACGTGTTCGTACAGCCCTACAAAGGCGAATTTTTGACGGCCACGCTTGACCGTGACGAGGACGCAAAAGACGGCGTGCAAGTGCACGTTACGGGTGAAAACGCATGAAAAAGGTTATCGTTGCAATCGTCATCCTCGTCGCAATTATTGTCGCGGGGATTCTTGAAGCGGTCTATATCGACAGGACGTTTGAAAAGATTCAAGAGGATTTGACAAACATAACGGAACAGGTGAAAAGCGAGGACGAACAGGCGCTCAAAACGACGGAAGAATTTTGCGGTTGGTGGGAGAAAAAACGCGCTCATATAGAACTCTTTGCCTACTCGCCCGATCTTCGCTCCTTCTCTATTGCGCTCGCTGAGACAAAAGGCTCTATAGAGTGCGGCGACTATGCCAACGCGCTCTCAAAATGCGAATCTTTGAAAGTCATGGCGGGGAACATTCACAACGTACTCGACTTCAACGGTCTCGACATCATTTGAGTATTCTTGTTTTTCTCCTTGCGCATATCGGCAATTTGACAAACGAGAACACCTGTTCTCGTTTTTTCAGCCTATCACTTGTTCATACGTGCTTTTCTTCTCATATTCATATATGAACACGTGTGCATTCATTCAAATTTGTGCCTGAGTTCATAGATGTCGCCTGCTCCGACAAACAGAACAATACCGCAGTCTTTTGACATTATTTTTGCAAATTCGACACTTGACATAGCGTCTTTTGCAAGATAAACATGTTTTTGCGCATTTTTCGACAAAATTTTTGTCATTATACTGCCGCTGTCATATCGACTGTCATACGCCTCGCGAGCGGCATACGTCGGCACAAGTATGAGCGCGTCGACGCACTCGGTCTCGGCAAAAACAGTTGCAAAGTCATCGAGGTATGCACGCGTGCGCGAATAGGTGTGCGGCTGAAAAACCACGAACGCTTTGCCATACTCGCTCGCTCTGTCAAGCACGTTTTTTATCTCGGTCGGATGATGCGCGAAGTCAAATACAACGGGTATTCCGTTCACCTCTCCGACTTTTTCAAACCTGCGTTTGACTCCGAGAAAGGTGTTGACAGCCTTTACCGAGTCGACGCACTTGACGCCGAGCGCGCTTGCCACCGCCACCGCAAATAGCGCGTTTTGTCTGTTATACTCTCCCTGCAAATTTTTGCCGAAGTGTCCGACAAGCGCGTCGCTCGCGTAGACCTTGGCGCAGTCCTTTGACTCCGCATATTCAAAGAGAGTCGTTTCTCCCTCCCGCTCGACAGTCACTTTGTTTGCACCTGACGAAAACACGCGGATTTTCCCTTTCTTCAAAAACTCGTCGAACGCCTCTTCCACGCTCTCCCTTGTCGGGTAACTGTCGGGATGATCCCAGTCTTTGTTGAGCAAGACTGTGACGTCCGTGCGGAGAGTCAGCATGTGTCTTTTATATTCGCACGCTTCCGTGACGAAGATGCGCTCGCCACACGCACTATTGTTGACAAAGTTTGAATAGTTTATAGCGTCGCCGCCTATCATAGCGACAAAATTTTTGTCCGCGCACGCAAGTATGTGCGTGACCATAGATGTCACGGTCGTCTTCCCGTGCGAGCCGGCGATTCCGACGACTTTGTCAAACGTCTTTGCGACCTCAGCCAAAAACTCATGGCGTTCAAAGACGGGTATTCCGTTTGTCTTTGCAAACGCAAGTTCTTCGTTGTCGCTCTTTATCGCCGAAGTAAAGACGAGTGCGTCCGCGCCTTTAAGCGCCTGCACGTTTTCTCCCTCTTTTATATCGCACCCGCTCTCCAAAAGCTGTTTGCAAAAATCGCCTAACTTTCTGTCGCTGCCCGAAACGATCGCTCCTTGCGCCTTGCAAAACTTTGCAAGCGCGTTCACTCCTACGCCGTTTATTCCCACAAAATGTATATGCTTGCCGCCTAAATTTTCAAAGAAATTCCGCATATCACAATATATGAATATATAAACAAAAAAGCACACGAACGTGTGCTGGATTTGTGTATATATGCCGTTTTGTCAATATGAACAAGTGAAAAGCATTTCAGATGCAAAAATGCCGATATGCGCTAGTTCCACCTCGCGGTCTCTTCCTCTTGGAGTTTTTTGACGTCCACCTTTCCCACTTGCGTTCTCGGGAAGGACTCGACCGTCTCGATAGTCCTCGGAATACTCCACTGCGACAACTTTTTGCCGATATGAGCCTTGATTCTCGCCTGCTCGTCTATGGAAAGTTTTTCCTCGACAAGGAGTTTGATATACGTCTTCCCTCCCCTTCGGCTCTCGATCGCGACACAGTCCTTGATTATGCCGAGTTCCTGCGCGGTTCTCTCGATTTCGTTCGGGAATACGTTCATGCCCGAGATCTTGATAAGGCGTTTTTTTCTGCCGAGGAAGAAGAGGTGTCCCGCCTCGTCCGTCCTGAAGAGGTCGCCTGTTCTCAGCCACTTTTTGCCGTTTACGATGACTATCGTACGAAGAGTCGTCTCTTCGTCTCCAAGATATTCCGTCATCATTTGCGGAGTTGAAACGATAAGTTCGCCCGCCTCGCCAACAGGAACTTGATTGAGCACGTCGTCGACTATCATTGTGTCCACGCCTTGAATGGCAAATCCGAGAGAGCCTTCTCTGTAGCCGTCGAGCGTGAGCGCGCAAACGGACACCGTTTCTGTCAGTCCGTAGCCGGGAGACAGCACCGCGTGTGCGCCCGCCTCTTTTATTCTTTCGTCAAACTCCTTGACAAGTTCGGGTCCGACGCTGTCACCGCCGACAAAGACGTCTGTGAGGTGCGCGATATTCTTGCCCGAAAAGCCCTTTTCTTGAAGGAGCAGTTGCACCATGCGAGGCACGGCTGCGATTGTCGTAACGTGGTTTTTGCCAATGGATTCGACAATCTTTTTCGGCTTGAAAATCGGCTCTAAGACGAGCGCCATATTCGTGCAAGCGGCGGCGTGTACACCGACGCAAAAGCCAAAACCGTGGAACATAGGCAACACCACAAGCATAGCATTGTCCTTGTGATATTTGTCGCCGAGGCTCATAAGGAGATTGCCCGCCATAGCGTTTGCCGCCCTGTGTGACAGGACGACGTCCTTCGGCTCGCCGGACGTACCGCCCGAGTGCATATAAAACATGGCGTCGTTGCCGTCGCCCTTGTACTCCTCATACGTCGTGCCCCTCGGAAGTCCCGTGTAGGAATAGCGAAGCATGGAGCAAAAGATGACTTTTGCGCCCTTGCACTCGCTCCTGTACTCGGCGAGGTTAACCTCTGACAAGAAGACTACCTTCGGAGACTGTTTTTTGAATGATTTTGCAAATTGTTCCCCGGAAAGTTTCGGGTGAATCATAGACGCGATCGCGCCGAGTTTTGCAAGCGCATAAACTGCGACAACCGCTTGAATTATGTTCGGAAGAGCGACCATACACACGTCGCCTTTTCTAACGCCCAAGGCGTAGAGACCTGCGGCAACGCGGTCTATCTCGTCAAAAAACTCCTTGTAATTCATTTTGCGACTACCACGAACGACCGCCAGTCCGCTGTCGTCTTTTTTGTGAAAATCGCGCATGAAATTGAATAAAGAAGTCTGTATATTCATAACGTGACAATTATACAATATGTCGAAAAAATCGTCAACTTTTTGACAGGCATATTGCCGAGATTAAAAATTTTTTGAAAGAAATCCGACACTTGTGTATAAACCCCGAGCGTTGCGGCAATAATTCAGGCAAATCGGAGGTACTACATGAACAAATTCACTCTTGCACTAAAACGCTTTGGCGGGTTTTTGAAGCGCAACGCTTTCTATCTTCTCATCATACTCTGCATAGCCTCGATCGCGACGGTTATCGCACTCGCAGTCACACGAAACGCGAATACTGCGTCGGAGGATCTGAGCGTAATAAACACCGAGCCGAACGAGCAAAATCCAAACGAGCAAGCAAACGCGGGCGAACAGCAGCCTACTGAAAAAGAGCCCGAACCGGTCGTAAAAACTCTCACGTTTATTAAGCCTACAAACGGCGAAATTCTCAGAGAATATTCCGACACAGTACTCGTATGGTCCAGCACATTGAAGCAATATTCGACTCACCTCGGCACGGACTTCACGTCGACGGACGGCAACGTCTTTGCTTCGGCGGACGGCGCGGTCAAAGAGGTTGGCTACAACGTACTTGACGGCAACTATATCACCCTCACGCACGGCGACGGCTACGTCACGAAATATATGAGTTTAGAGACTCTCCCGACGCTCAAAGTCGGCGCGCAAGTCAAGCAAGGCGAACTCATCGGCAAGATGTCGACGACTCAAGGAAGCGAATCGAAAGACGGCAACCACCTGCACTTTGAAATGTACAAAAACAACGTACAAATCAACCCGCTCGACGTATTTATACTCGAAGAAAAATAACATAGGCACTCATAATCTTCCCCCAAAGAAAGAGACAGGACAATATGTCCTGTCTCTTTCAATGATATCCGCTTGCGCGGATGAGATTTTGCTTTCGCAAGATGATATCCAAACTCCGTTTGGGTTGTGGAAAAATTTTGTTTTCGTCCACACTCATCTATCAAACACACGAAGTGTGCAGATGATATCTTGCTTTCGCAAGACGATATCCAAACTTCGTTTGGATTGCGGAGAAATTTTATTTTTTTATACTTCGACTATCAAACACACGAAGTGTGCGCTTGTCATATTTGCCTTGTTCAAATTGAAAAGCATTTTATCTTCTGCCTGCACTCATCTATCATACACGCGAAGCGTGTTACTTCAAGAGCGGAATGATGTCTTTGACTTTGTCGAGGGTGTAGTCAGGCTTGATTTTTGACTTCGGGAGCATATCGAGCGTCGTCTCGCCGGAGAGGACGAGAATAGACACAAATCCGCAGTTTTTGCCAAAAGCCACGTCCGTATAGAGTCTGTCGCCGACCATGGCAATCTTCTTCGGAGGGAGGTTGTATTTTTTTGCAAGTCTCTCGCCCGCCGTCTTGTGCGGTTTGCCCATGATGAGATCCGGGCTCCTGCCGACCGTCAAGCGTATCGCCTCGATGAGCGCGCCGATATCCGGCATCGGGCAATTCGGCGCCGGGCAAAAGTAGTCCGGGTGAGTCGCTATATACGGAAGACCGCTGTTGACGTATCCGCAAAACTTGTAGAGCCTGTCGTATGTGAGCGAGGTGTCAAAGCCTATGACGCAAACGTCGGGGTTTTCGTCCACGAGTTCTATGCCGTACAATTCAAATTCGCTCTTGAGTCTCTCGTTGCCGAGGAGAAAAACTTTGCTCCCCCTATAATTGTCGAGAATATATTCGCAGGTGACTTGACCCGACGTATAGATCTCGTCGCTGTACGTTCTCAGCCCCAAGTTGTTGAGGCGCGCGATGTAGTCCGTGTGCATGCGCGAACTGTTGTTTGTAAAGAAGCAAATACGCTTGCCCATGCGCCTGAGTTCGTTGATAGCGGCAAACGATCCGTCTATCTCGTTGTCCCCTATGTACACCGTACCGTCAAGGTCGAAGACAAAAAGTTCTACGTCTTTGATGTTTTTCATACTCTATTCCTTTGGCACTAAGTGCCCTTTATCTTCCGCAGGCTTCGCCTGTTCTTCGTAGTTTTGAGTGAGGAGTTGCGACAAAATGCAATTCACATTCAATCATCTTTTCCCTTCCACAATGGAGCGCAAGCGAGAATTCACTGAGTGCAAAGCACTTGCTCAGTTGAGGGAAAAAACATTGCATTCTTCCACTATCACGCTTGTGCGTGCATATCATCACCGATAGGTGTATATCATCACAACGCAGTTGTGTATCACCACCCTAATTGAGCGGTTGAAAACCGCAAAATTCATCGTGTGCAAGCTCGTAATGCTCCTTGCGCATAGGCAAAGCCAAGCAAATTCTCATTCACGCTGCCCGCAAGCAAAACCGCGTCCTCGACGTCGCCAATCCGCACCGCCTGTTTCAAAAAGTACCCCGCGTCGTCATACACGCGTCTCCAGATGCGCTGTGCGGTCTTTGACTCTACAAGGCGCAATTTGTCCAGCAAATCCGTGCGATATTCTGAAAGAATATAACTTATTCTAAAATAACTGTTTGTTTCAAAAAAGTCAATGCTTTTGGACTGTTTGACGAGATAATCGCAACCGATTTTTGAAAGCGTGTCAAAATCTTCCTCTCTCGTCGGCGGAAGGCATACGTCGATAGAGGGCGAAGAGAGCAAAAAAGAATATAGTTTTAATATATACGACGCAAGAATAAACTCGTACTCGCCGACAAGAAGCGGCGCAACCTTTTTTTCGACAGCTTTTGCTCGCATGATATGCGCCGCGCACTCGGCGCTCGACATAAACTGCTTTTGCGTAGACAATTCAAGCAGTGCGACGGCAAGGGAGCATGCGTCTATCTCCCCCTTTACGTCAATGAGCTTTGCCCCGTCGCCGCTTGACAAAACCACCCTTGCAAACTCGCTTTCAAACGCCGTTATACGCCTTGCAAACAACGCGCCCAAACCTGCCGCTACAAACCGTTTCTCGCAGTTTATCATCATATTTTTGTCGATAAACACGTGTTTCGGTGATTTGCCTTGCAAAATCGTGTCCGTCGTCGGAGCCGTCAACACCATTGACCACGGCACGGAAATCGCCCTCGCTATCTTGTCCGCTCGCATTGCAGCAAAGCCGCAACCTACGGCGATTATATAGCGGATATAGTCGGGCACCGCATCCGTTTGCGGTTTTGTCTTGTCAAGTTCGCAAAGAAAAATCCTGCGCTTCAATTTGTGCAAAGAGTCGCCTACCGCTATTGCGATATCTTTCAACTTTTTGTCATAAACAATGCAAATCGCGCCCTCTTTCGAGACCGCGGAGATTTTGTCGGGTATAGCCTCGAAGACGTTGCTGCCCACAACGACTTCCGCTCCACCGATTTTTAGGGTGTCAAATTTTGTCTCTTCCATATCGCCTCACGTGGACATTATAAGTCATACGCGAGGACGGATTTTGGAAGAATGTGGCGGATACTGTTACACTTCGTCTTTTGCGCTGTGTTCAATCACTTTTTTACGAACGATTTGCACTTCGCCGAAAAGAGCGAATCGCGGACGTCGATTGCGGTATGCGCGCACACTCCGCCGTTGTTGAAACAGCATGGCGCGGAGCATTGGACGAGGGATTCGAGTTTTTCCTCTTCAAAGAGGTCGTCGCTCGCCTCTATATCCGCAAAACTTTGAGCGAGCGGACCGCCGTCTCGCTTTATTCTGCTCGTACACTTTGCATTCTCTCCGACGGAGATAACGCCTGCCAAGCATTTGCACTTTAAGTTGTGTTCACAATTTGACGTTTCACAGTTGATTTCTCTCATTTTAGCCTCCGAAATTAGTTTGCACATTCCTGCGATTTTTAGTCAAAAAAGCGCAAATTTGCAAGGAGAGGACAACTTCTTTGCAATATTATTGCAAAAATGCGATATGTCGTTGAAAATGCGCGCCCTTTATGCTAAAATGTTAAAAAGCATTCAGAGGTGTACTATGAAAGTTATCATGCTCAAAGACCTGAAAGGCACAGGCAAAAAAGGCGAAATCATAGAAGTCAACGACGGCTATGCAAGAAATTTCCTCATAAAGAAAGGCATAGCGCAGGAAGGCACGACGCAAAATCTTTACGTCGCCGACCAAAAGAAAAAGGCATACGAGGCAAAGGTCGCAAGAGAAAAGGCTGAGGCTCAAGAACTTGCGGGCAAACTTGCCCCTATCACCGTCAAGGTCTCCGCAAAAGGCGGTGAAAACGGCGGCAAAATGTTCGGTTCCGTCACGGCGGAAATGATCTCCGAGGCGCTGAAAGTCCTCGGATTTGACGTTGACAAAAAGAAGATCGACATCAAAGAGAGCATAAGAGACTTCGGCAAGACGGAAGTCCTTCTCCGCTTGTATCCGGAAGTCACGCAAGTGCTCAAAATCGAGGTCGTCAGAGCATAACTTATGAGTTTGTATCTTTGCGACTTAGGCGGTGGCTTTGAAATCTTTCAAGACTCGGACGGCTACGGGTTCACCCAAGACTCCGTCCTGCTTGCCAATCTCGCAAACCTCGCTCCGAACGACAACGTGTTAGACCTCGGCTCCGGCTCGGGAGTGCTCGGTTTTCTTGCGCTCCGCAAAAAGCACGTGAGGAGCGTCGTCGGATTAGAGTTGCAACCATCCGCATGCGATATGTGCCTGAAAAGCATAGAAAAGAATTCTATGCAGGACAAATTCAAGGTTATTTGCGGAGACGTTCTTGACTTCAAAAAGCACTTGAAGCACGGCGAGTTTTCAAAGGTGCTTTGCAATCCGCCCTACTTCAAACAGGTGCAGGCAACGGACGAGCGCTCCACCTCTCGCCAAGAGTCTACGGCAAGCCTCGCTGACTTTGTGAAAGCCGCGAGTTTCTCGCTCAAATACGGCGGGGAACTGTGGATCGTCCTCAAAGTCGACCGCCTCTCTTCCCTCTTCGCCGCGCTCGGCGAGAATAGATTAGAGCCAAAACTCATGTGGCTCGTATATCCAAAGCCGTCGCTCGACGTCGACACCGTCATCGTCAAGGCGAAAAAAGGCGGAAAAGTGGGATTAGAGACAAAAACCCTCTACGTTCAGGACGACGAGGGCAATTATACGGAGCAATTTAACGCGCTATATAGGTGATTTTGGTGTAATATGGCAAAACTCTTTATCGTTGGCACGCCGATAGGCAATATGAACGACATGACGCTCAGGGCGATCGATACTCTGCGCGCTGTGGACGTTGTCGCTTGCGAGGACACAAGGCATTCTCTGCCGCTCCTTGCAAAATATGACGTACACGCAAAACTCATCGCCTATCACAAGTTCAACGAGCAAGAGGCGTCGGACAAAATCATCGCACTAATTGCCGAGGGCAAAAACGTCGCGATAATCACGGACGCAGGTATGCCGTCTATCTCGGATCCGGGTGCGGAAGTCATCGCCAAATGCAGAGAGCAAGGCGTTGAGACGGAACTTGTGCCCGGCCCTACCGCCTTTGCGAGCGCGATCACCCTCTCCGGCATCAAGGCGCAAGGCTTCACCTTCCTCGGCTTCCTTCCCGAAAAGACAGCCGACAAGAAGGCGCTCATCTCAAAAGTCAAGGACACAGGACTCCCTATTGTCCTCTACTGCGCCCCGCACGACCTCGGCAAAACCGCAAAGTTTCTCTTTGAAGAACTCGGAGACAGGAACGTCCACGTCGTGCGCGAACTCACCAAGATGCACGAATGCGTCGAGGACACTACGCTCGCCGACTTCCATGCCGAAGAGCGTGGCGAGATAGTCCTCATCATAGACGCCTCCTCCGCCGAGAATCCGCTCCTTTCCCTCTCCGTCGAAGAGCATCTTCGCCACTATCTCTCACTCGGGTACGACCAAAAATCCGCCGTCAAAGCCGTTGCTTCCGACCGCGCCCTCCCAAAAAACGACGTCTACCAAGTGGCAATAAACATGCAACCAACTTCGCCAACCTCGCCAACTTCGTTGGATTAGAATATTAAAAAGCCTTTATATGAAAAATCCACCGCATAATCGGTGGATTTTTTGTTCGGTTAGTGAGTTATTTGCCATTGGTTTGTGCTTGGCGATATATGAGTCATACTACAAGCCAAATGATGATATACGCTCCGACGATTGCAAGGAAAACTGCTATATTCTCTATCGGTATGAGGACGGACATAATCGTCGCCATAGTCAGGACGATAAAATGTAGCCATAGGTAGCGAATTTCAATATTGTTCTTTTTCGTACTCATGTCTTCAAAGACGAACAGGCCGTTTACATTTTTGAATACATTTCCTAGTTTTTTGTCTAAGAGCGCAAACAATGGTTTTTCGAGGAGATACTTGCGCGCGACGTCGACCATAAATCCTATTGCAAACACAATAAACACAGTCTCAATGGCGTATAACGCAAACAAATTGCTGTGGCTAAGCGCCTCAACGTGAAAGAAATCGCGCCAAAGAAGGTGTCTTGTCATAAAGTTTTCGTGCAAAAGATATATGCCAAAAGTTGATCCGCCGACAAGATTGACAAGTTTTGACGGTTTCATTCTTATCTGTTTGAACACGAGGAACAATAGTACGGAACAAGCAACCATCATAACGTTTGACCTCGCCTGAAAATACATGACAAGTTCTTTCCTTACACCAAGCACATTTGGCAAAATGAGCGTTGTGAGAAATATAAGGAAAAATCCGAGACACACAACAGGGGCGAATGCTCTACTATGCAAATCTGAAACAAAACGGCTAATATATGCGCCGATGAGGTATATAAACACAAAATGAATGATGTTGATCGTGAGTTCATTCGGCCAAATCTGCTTATCGAATACAGTTGGCAATACCGACACAAACATCCCGACGATAAAAAGCAAAATCACAAACTGCTCTTTTCTTAGGTTTCTTGTGCACACGTTTATAAACGGCGAAAGCAAAAACATTGCGATATATGGTCCGACAAACCAAAAATCACCGTTGGACAGAAGAAGTATATATGCAAGCACTCCCCCTACAGACCACTTGTTGTCCGGGTGAATAATCGCATTTGCGATAAGCAGAACACAGGCATAAAACACAACTTGAAACGCTATTCGCAAAAACGACTGAATCTTAAACTTCGATTTGCTCAAAAAATAACCGGATATAAGTAAAAATGAGTTGACGCCAATCTGCCCAAAGCCTCTGAACACATGGTAAAAGCAGAGATTAAACAACGGAAAACCTGAAACATTTATGCCTGCAAAGGCATGGCTCCAATGCGCCGCGACAATAAAGACCATTGAAAGAATACGCAACAGTTCAATATTCGATTGCCTTGCGCCATGAGTTTCCAACGTAAGATTGAGGTTGTTATAGGCTACTCTCTGCATAAATCCAAAATTACTAAATTATTTTAGTGTTTCTGCATACATTATACCATACGGCAGATTGATAAATCAATAAGAGTATACAAAAAGGGCTAGCAAATGCTAACCCTCTTCTCATGTTATTACAAGCGTTAAAACTATCAACCCAAACCTGCGTCGTTACGGGCTTGCTTGGTGGCGATATAGAAGACCTCGTTGCTTTGTCCGGTGTACTCGGAGGTGTGTATAAACTCCGACGCACGCGACGCAGAGTCCGTTGAATCAAAGAAGAATATCTCTATAATATCATTGCCCTTTGTGCCTTTGAGGTATTGTTGCAGAGTGGCAGAGTTGAGCCAATAAGGGTTTTCACCCTCGCAATACACTTCACCGCTCAAGACCGTCACTGTGTAGCCTGCGCTTTCAAGTTTTGGTTTTACCTCGTCAAGTTTGATCTTCTTGAACATATTGCAAGCGACACAAGACGCGACGATTGCGACGAGCAACACAGCGACAAGCGCTATTGCAAAAACTTTTCTTTTCATAAAACTCTCCTTTTTGTCGTTATAACAAGTTTACGCACCGAAGGGCACAAACTATGCCAATGCGGTGCGTATTTTGGGCTTGTTAAGCTGATTTTTGCTTATTTTTTGAAGTATCTGTTGAGGAGTCCTTCAAACGCCTTGCCGTGGCGAGCCTCGTCTCTTGCCATCTCGTGAACTGTGTCGTGGATTGCGTCAAGACCGAGTTCTTTTGCACGTTTTGCGAGAGCTGTCTTGCCTGCTGTTGCGCCGTTTTCTGCGGCGACGCGCATTTCAAGGTTCTTCTTTGTGCTGTCTGTCAAGCATTCGCCGAGGAGTTCGGCAAATTTTGCCGCGTGTTCTGCCTCTTCAAAAGCTGCCTTTTCCCAATAAAGACCAATCTCAGGATAGCCTTCACGGTGAGCAACTCTTGCCATTGCAAGGTACATACCGACTTCGCTGCATTCGCCTTCAAAGTTGGCTCTGAGTCCGTCGACGATCTCTTGATCGACTCCTTTTGCGACACCGAGAACGTGCTCGGAGGCCCAACTGAGTTCGTCTTCAACGACTTCAACGAATTTTTCTCCCGAGACCTTGCAGCGTGGGCATTTGTCCGGACGGACGTCTGATTCTACGATTTCACCACAAACGGTGCATCTCCATTTTTTCATAACTTTATCTCCTATATTTGTTTATTTTTGGCTTTTAGGCTATACAAATATTATCGTAGAAAAACGCCTTTCTGTCAATACATTTCTTGATTTTCGGCAAAGAAAAAAGGCGCGAACTGTTGTTCGTGCCTTTTTCTTATAGTTGGTAAAATTACTTGAGTTCTGCTGTTGCGCCAACTTCTTTGAGTTTTGCAACGAGTGCTTCTGCTGCGTCTTTCGGAAGTGCTTCTTTGACTGTCTTTGGTGCGCCGTCGACAACTGCTTTTGCTTCGACGAGGCCAAGACCTGTTGCTTCTTTGACGACCTTGATGACTTGGACCTTGTTTGGACCAATTTCTTTGAGGACGACGTCAAATTCTGTCTTTTCTTCTTCCTTCGGTGCATCTGCGCCTGCTGCCGGGCCTGCAACGACCATGCCTGCTGCTGCGCTTACGCCAAATTCTTCTTCGAGTGCTTTAACGAAATCATTGAGTTCAAGAACTGTCATGCTCTTGATTTCTTCCATAAGTTTATTAAGATCTGCCATTTTTTTATTCTCCAATTATTTTTTTTCGACCGAGTCGATGTGAAGTGGGCTTATGCCACTAGGGTTATGCTTGTTGCTCCTTTTGTTCTGCAATTTGCTTCAAGCACATAGCAAGCTTTGTGAGCGGTGATTGCATACTGCCGAGCATCTTTGCGATGAGGACTTCCTTTGACGGGATGTCCGCAATTTTCTTAAGGCCAGCTTCGTCCATAAATTCGCCTTCGACCATACCGCATTTCGTCTTCATTTTGTTAAGAGCCTTGATGTTCTTAAAAATGAATTTTGCAGGTGCTACGGCGTCTGTGGAAGAAAACGCAACTGCTGTCGGACCATTGAGTGCTTCGTCAAACTGGGTGTAGCCGAGTTCGTTGAAAGCAATCTTGACAAGACGGTTTTTAAGAACTGCATAGTCAACGCCGTTTTCTCTGAGCTCTTTGCGGAATGCCGTATCTTGAGCAACCGTAAGACCCATGTAGTCAACGAGAACGATGGACTTTGCAGAAGTGATCTTCGCCTTGATTTCTTCGACTTGTTGCTTCTTGGCTGCAAGAACTTCCTGATTCATCTTTACCTCCTATTATTTCCCGAGAACTGTCGCATTTGAAGTGGGAAGTTTCAAACGCCCTTTGATTGTCCCAAAAATCTGCTACGCATATTTTCGGGAGCCCTTTGACGAAAAAAAATCGTCATTCCATGAGAGAAAAGACGAATCACAAGCAAAAACTCATATTCAACTTCACTCCTCGGCAAGCGGTATTTCACTTACGACTTTCGTCACTTGCTGTCTTTGGAACGCTACTATAATAATAAATTTACTTCGTAATGTCAAACGTTTTTGCGATATTGCGAAATTTTTATCCTAAAAATCAACGGATAGGACGAAAACGCCCTATCCGTTGTGTAGATTTTGTTATGATTTTGCGATGTCGCCATCTGTGCAATGAATGGCGTTTGTTCCTGTATTGGTGCTCCAGTTTGAGCCTTTTGAGATCGCCTTCCATTGCGATTTTGTGCCCTTATATGTTATGGATGTCAAACATCTGCAATTATAGAAGGCATAACTTCCTATGCTTGTCACACTGTCTGGAATGGTAATGGATGTCAAGTCTGTGCAATCATTGAATGCATTACCTCCTATACTTGTAACGCTGTCCGGGATGGAAACGGATGTCAAACCGGTGCAACCACTGAATGCACCACTGCCTATGCTTGTCACACTATCTGGAATTATGACGGACGTCAAGCCTGTAAAATTATGAAATGCTTCAAAAGGTATTGCGTCTACCCATCCAAATTGTATACTATAATCCCCGCCTATCGGACCTGCTGTTGTCAAGCCGTTGCAATTTCGGAATGCCCAGAATCCTATGCTTGTCACACTGTCTGGAATGGTAATGGATGTCAAGCCTGTGCAATTATTGAATGCACAATCTCCTATACTTGTAACGCTGTCTGGGATAGTGATGGATGTCAAGCCTCTGCAATCATCAAATGCATAATCTCCTATGCTTGTAACGCTGTCTGGAATAACTGTGTTTTTGTATCCTGCGATAAGCGTATTGCTTGCCGTTTCTATGATTGCATTACAGTCATTTCTTGAATCATATACTGTGTTCTTGCCATCTACGATGACGGATGTCAAGCCTGTGCAACCACTGAATGTACTCCAGTCTATGCTTGTAACGCTGCCGGGGATTGTAATGGACGTCAATCCACTGCATCCATAGAATGCATTACCGCCTATGCTTGTCACCCCATTGCCGATGGTGACGGATGTCAAACCTGTGCAACCATAGAATGCACTATGTCCTATGCTTGTAACGCTGTCCGGGATGGTGATTGATGTCAAACCTGTGCAACCAAAGAATGCTTCTTCTCCTATGCTTGTAACACTGTCTGGGATATCATATTCTTTTAAATCTTTGTTGTTAAAAAACTCGCTATCTTTAATCTTGGTTGCTGCGAATTTTGCATAAAGTGTAATATTTTCCAAAGAATCTGTGTCAATTTTGCTGACCAATGTTTCAAAAGTCGGCTCTAAATACCAACCTTCAAAAACATAATCAGTTTTTGACGCCTCTTTTAAGGTATATATGTTATCTTCAATTGTATATGAAGTAGGATTGGATCTGTTATTTTTGCCACCATTTAGGTTGTATGTGATTGTATATACAATTATTTCCCACTTTGCGAAAAATTCTTTGTCTCCTATTGATTCTTTAGGAACGGTTGTAATTGCGCTTCCATTCAAGTCTTCGTTGTCATACCAGCCTTTGAAAGTATAACCGTTTCTTGTCGGTGTTTGCAAGGCAATTTCTGCTCTTCCCGGCTTGTAAGATTCCCTATAAATCCCTGTTGAGTTGTCTATGTTTCCGCCATTTAGATTGTAGGTTATAATATATTCTCCGATAATTGTTGGGACATTGACAGATATTTCACCAAAATCATTTTGTATGACAATCTCTACAGAATTTGAGTTTTCTGTATCACTGGCTTTTGTTGATATATAATAATCCTGTTCAATAATATAACTTCCGTCTGTGTATTCTGCCTTATATGTAACTTTACCCGTCTTTTTGCCCTTAGTTATACCGCCAGAAATCACAGTGAAATTATTTAATTCTTTATCTTGTTCATCTTCGGATTTGTGTTTTTTGTCAAAAATAACTTTGACAACTTTATCCGAATTGTCAAAATATATTTCCGTATACTCATACTCCATAGAAGCTTCTTTTTCTTCCAGCTTTTCATATTCCGCGTCTATTTTATCTATATCGGCAAAACTGCTTGCGTTTTCAAGCTTTTTATCAAGTGCCTCATACTCTTCTTGCAAAGATTTATAATTCTTCCCATAGTAATATATGGTAGAACCGTTTTCTTCATCGGGATCTCCCATTGTCGCAAGAACAGTCTTTTTGTCATCTCCTAAATTAATCTTGCTTGCTTTTGAAGAATTTTTATTGCAACTAACTAAAACAAAACAAATTGCAAATAAACATATTAAAATGCTCAGTAACAAAACGTTTTTCTTTTTCATAGACTGCACCTCTTTAAATATCAGCTTAATGTTTTTTATTTATTTTATCTTTGGCTTAAATTTTTTGAAATATTCATCTATCATAATTTTATTATAGAATATTCTATATGTCAAGACAAAGCCATAGAATAATCTATACTTAGAGTATGGAAGAAATGGAATTTAGAGAGATTTTGGAAGAATTTTTGATTGAAAAAGGGCTTACGCAAACGGCGTTTGCGGAGAAAATCGGCGTAAAGCAAAGCCAGGTCAGCGAATGGCTCAAAGGCAAGGCAAAACCCGGTTATGACATTCTCAAACGCATGGCTCTTGCTTTCAACGTCTCCGCCGATTACTTCCTTGGAATAAAAGAATTTTCAATATAAAAAGCACTCGTTTGAGTGCTTTTGTTTACTTCCCGGAGTAGAACTCGGTGGTGGTTTGGTTGGATTGGATGAGGACGGAACTTTGGTGGAAGACCTGTATCATCTCATCTGCGGCGGAGTGGACATCGTCGAGCGTCGTGTCGCTGAGGTAGATGACGAGCGTGTATTCGTTGTAGACGGTGTCGCCGTCTTTCCAACCGCCGTGCGCCTCTTGGATGGTGTAACCGCCGAATTTGTCAAGCAGGATCTCTTTGAGTTTGGCTTGCGCTTCTTCAGGTGTAAAGACCGGCGTGTTTGTGTCCTTGTCGTTTGTACCGAGGTACAGCACGTATTGGACGTCCTGTTTAGGTGCTTCCGTCTTGCCACCAAGCGACGTGCAAACTATCGCGATTGCCGCGACTGACAATCCGATTGCCACCGCACATATAATGCTGACTGCAATAATAAGTTTTTTGTTCATTTTATGCCTCTATATGCTTTATATACACTTATTATAATATGATAGCGCAAAGAAATGCAAACAAAAAATAATCGCATGATTCTAAAAACACACGAGTGAGATGAGATGCTAGGAAGGGCGATTTGTTTGAAAGGAGCGTACTTGAGCGTACGTGACTGCACAAAAAAAGCGACCTGACAACGCAGGTCGCTCTCTCGTGTGTTTTTTAGTTCATGAGCGGAATGTAAATAAAAAATCGATATTTAGATGCATAACAAGAAAAAACCCACTTTCACAAGCCCTAATGTACATGACGTACATGAGATTGGGAAAGTGGGATTTGCCGAAGTTAGGCGCTAAATAGCGCTTTTTTATTGCATTCTGTAGACCATCTTAATGGACGGTCCCATCGTCGATGCAATGTAAATTGAGCGGAAATATACACCCTTTGCCGCTGCCGGTTTTGCTTTGACGAGTGCTTCCATGAGGGTGCGGAGGTTCTCGGAGAGTTTCTCTGCGCCGAAGGACGCTTTGCCAAACGGAACGTGGCAGATAGCTTGTTTGTCAACTCTGTACTCAACTTTACCTGCTTTGATGTCCTTGATAGCCTTTGCGATATCCATAGAGACTGTGCCGCTCTTTGGGTTTGGCATCAAGCCTTTCGGGCCGAGGACTTTACCGAGACGACCGACAACGCCCATCATATCCGGGGTTGTGACGATGACGTCATAGTCAAACCAGTTTTCTTGTTGAATCTTTTGAACCATTTCGTCTCCGCCGACGAAATCCGCACCGGCTGCTTGGGCTTCGTCAGCCTTTGCACCCTTTGTGATTGCGAGGACGCGGACAGTTTTACCTGTACCGTTTGGAAGAACGACAACGCCTCTGACTTGTTGGTCTGCGTGGCGTGGGTCGATACCGAGTTTTACGTGCAATTCTATTGTTTCATCGAATTTGGACTTTGCTGTTTCGACTGCGAGAGCGACTGCTTCTTCGAGTTCGTATGCTTTGGTCTTGTCGATGAGTTTTTTCGAATCAATATAATGTTTACCGCGTTGCATAACCGTACCCTCCTTATTCCTCGACCAAAATGCCCATGCTACGTGCTGTACCTGCGATCATGCTCTTTGCAGATTCAAGGTTTGCAGCGTTGAGATCAGGCATCTTCATCTCTGCGATCTTCTCCAAATCTGCTTTCTTGAGAGTTGCGACCTTTTGCTTGTTCGGGACAGCGGAAGCGCTCTCGAGACCGCATGCCTTCTTGATAAGGACCGGCGCGGGCGGAGTTTTGAGAACGAACGTGAATGAACGATCTTGATAGATTGTGATGATGACAGGAATAATCAAGCCGGCATCTTTTGATGTTCTTTCATTGAAATCTTTTGTAAATGCAGCGATATTGATACCGTGAGGACCAAGAGAAGAACCTACTGGTGGACCAGGGGTTGCTTTGCCTGCCGGTAACTGCAATTTTACAACTGCTGTAATTTTCTTAGCCATATATCCTCCTGACTAATGTGGTTTTGCGACGGTATGAGATAGATTTGCCGTCTCCCACGAGGTTTATAGTCTCCCGACTTGCACCCTGTAGGTGCGTGAAAGAATTACAATTTTTCGACTTGCGAAAAATCGAGTTCGACCGGTGTTTGTCTGCCGAACATAGAGACGATGACTTTGACCTTTTGACGCTCTGCGCTGATAGAATCCACGACACCGAGGAAGTTTTCGAGCGCGCCGTTGACAACCTTGACGTCGTCGCCCGGCTTGATGTCGAAATCCTCAATGGTTACGACTTCGAGTCCCATACGCTTAACTTCTTCTTCCGTGAGAGGAAGCGGATGTCCCGCAGGTCCGACGAAGCCCGTGACACCACGAGTTTGCGTCACCATAAACCAAATATGGTTGGTGTAGATCATCTTGATGAAAACATAACTCGGGAACTTCTTGCGTTGGATTTGTTTTTTCTTGCCGTTTCTTTCGACAATATCGTCCTCAACGGGGATTTTCACGTCGAAGATATAATCCTGCAAACTGTTGTTCTCGACCATGTTGCGAAGGTTGTTCTCCACTGTTGACTCATAGCCCGAGTACGTGTGAATAACATACCAAAGTGGTTGTTGCGTATTTTCCATAAAAGCCCTCTCAGATGAAGATTGTCGCCCACTTGCCGTCGACGATAAGTCCAAGCAAACCTGCAAGTACGTAGTCAATTATGAACAAAACGACAAAGAAGAGTACGACAACGACAAGAACGACCGTCGTGTTCTTCAAAACGTCTTTGCCCTTCAACCACGTAACCTTTTTCAGTTCTGAAAAGACGCTCTTGAGCCATCTGCCGAATCTCTTGAAAGGATTTGGCTTCTTTTCTTGAGCGGGACTGTTTTTCTTCGCTGAATTTTTGGCTTTTTTAGGCTCGTTTTTTGAGTCAACGTTGACCGCCGCTTTTTCGGGAGCCTTCGGGGCTTCTTGCGTCGGTTCTTGTTGAGCCGCATTTACGGTTGAGGATTTGGTGTTAGGCTTTTTCTTTGCCATATTGCCTCCTAGCCTATCTTACTTTGTTTCTCTGTGCAAAGTGTGTTTTTTGCAGAATCTGCAATACTTGTTAAGTTCCAGTCTATCTGGATGCTTTTGTTTGTTTTTAGTAATGTTGTAGTTTCTTTGTTTGCACTCTGTGCAGGAAAGTACAATCTTTACTCTTGCTCCTTTTTGAGCCATAGTAGCCTCCTTTTTGTCGTTTCAACGCAAACGTACACCCCCGCGTGGCAAAAACGCCACGCGGAGCATATCGTTATATATTATTGAAAGAACAATTATTCGATAATCTTTGCGACAACGCCAGAACCAACTGTTCTGCCGCCTTCACGGATAGCGAAACGGAGACCTTCTTCGATAGCGATAGGAGTGATAAGTGTGATTTCCATATCGATATGGTCACCAGGCATAACCATTTCTACGCCTGCCGGCAACTTGATGGTACCTGTAACGTCTGTTGTTCTGAAGTAGAATTGCGGACGATATCCATCAAAGAACGGTGTGTGACGGCCACCTTCATCTTTCGTCAAGACGTAAACTTGGCTGGTGAAGTGTGTGTGTGGATGGATTGAACCCGGTTTTGCAAGAACTTGACCACGTTCGATTTCGTTTCTTTGGATACCACGGAGCAATGCACCGATGTTATCGCCGCCCTCTGCGAAGTCAAGGAGTTTACGGAACATTTCGATACCCGTAACCGTTGTTTCTTTCTTTTCATCGGAAAGACCAACGATTTCGACCTTGTCGCCGAGTTTCAAAATACCACGCTCAACTCTACCTGTTGCGACTGTACCACGACCTGTGATCGTGAAGACGTCTTCAACCGGCATAAGGAATGGCTTATCTGTGTCTCTTTGCGGATCCGGGATATAGCTGTCAACTGCGTCAAGGAGTTCTTGAATCGGTTTGAAAGCCGGGCTGTCCCAGTCGCCTGCAAGACCTGCTTCCATAGCGAGAAGTGCAGAACCACGGATGATTGGCGTGTCGTCTCCAGGGAAACCATATTCGTTCAAGAGTTCACGAACTTCCATTTCGACAAGTTCAAGGAGTTCTTCGTCGTCGACTTGGTCACACTTGTTGAGGAAGACGAGGATGTAAGGAACACCGACCTGACGTGCGAGCAAGATGTGCTCACGTGTTTGAGGCATAGGACCGTCGGATGCTGCAACAACGAGGATAGCGCCGTCCATTTGAGCAGCACCGGTGATCATGTTCTTAACATAGTCCGCGTGGCCCGGGCAGTCAACGTGTGCATAGTGACGTTTTTCTGTCTCGTACTCAACGTGTGCTGTGTTGATCGTGATTCCTCTTGCTTTCTCTTCTGGAGCCTTATCGATTTCGTCGTACTTCATTTGTTGAGCTCTGCCCTTTGAAGCACTGTACATCGTAATTGCTGCGGTAAGAGTTGTCTTGCCGTGGTCAACGTGGCCGATAGTACCAATGTTAACGTGCGGTTTAGTTCTTTCAAACTTTGCTTTTGCCATACTGAAATTCCTCCAATATTTTGTTTTGGTTTTTTGGTTTTTTGTTTTATATCTTCAAAGTAGTTTCTATATTATATAATAACAATATATACGCTTACTTTTGAGATGCTTTTTTCACGTCGCCGATGATCTTTTCGCCGACCGTCTTAGGAACGGGCGCATAGTGATCGAACAACATTGTGAAGTTTGCTCTGCCCTGCGTTATGCTTCTGAGTGACGTCGCATAACCGAACATTTCGGAGAGTGGCACGTCGCTGTCGACAACCTGCGCTCCGCTTCTTTGATCAATGCCCTTGACGGAGCCTCTACGCGAGTTGAGGTTGCTCATAACGTCGCCGAGGTAATCGTCCGGAGTGTTGATTTCGACTTTCATGATAGGCTCGAGGAGGATCGCTCCCGCCTTTGCCGCCGCTTCCTTGAAAGCCATAGATCCTGCAATCTTGAACGCCATTTCGGAGCTGTCGACTTCGTGCATGCTGCCGTCTACGAGTCTGACCTTGAAGTCTACGCACTCATAGCCCGCAACGATACCGCTTTGCGCCGCTTCCTTGATGCCTTCCCAAGCCGCGTTTGCAAACTCTTTGTTCACGACGCCGCCCACGATGCAGTTTTCCATTTCAAGACCTTTCTCGGGATTCGGTTCGATTTCGATGACGATATGTCCGTATTGACCGTGACCGCCCGATTGTCTGACAAACTTGCCTTCCGCTCTCGCAGGTTTCGTGATAGTTTCACGATAGCTGACTTGCGGTTTGCCGACGTTTGCTTCGACCTTGAACTCTCTGAACATTCTGTCCACGATGATATCGAGGTGAAGTTCGCCCATACCTGCGATGATCGTTTGACCCGTTTCCTTGTCCGTGTAAGCCTTGAACGTAGGATCTTCTTCTTGAAGTTTGATGATAGCCATGTTCATTCTCTCTTGAGAGGCTTTTGACTTTGGTTCAATAGCCACTTTGATAACAGGATCCGGGAAGACCATGTTTTCGAGAATGATTTGACGGCTCTTATCCGAAAGCGTATCGCCCGTCGTGCTCTTTTTGAGACCGATGACCGCAACGATGTCGCCCGCATACGCCTCTTCCATATCCTCGCGGTTGTCCGCGTTCATACGGAGGATTCTGCCGATTCTTTCGTTTTCGCCCTTCACCGTGTTGTACACGACGCTACCCGTTGAAAGAGTTCCCGAATAAATACGAATGAAGGAAAGTTTTCCGACGTATTCGTCCGTGAGAATCTTGAACACGAGTGCCGAGAAAGGCTCGTTGTCGCCCGGGTGACGGAGTTCCGTCTCGCCGTTTCTCGGGTTTATACCCTCGATACTTGCGACGTCCGTCGGCGCCGGCAAGAAGTCTACCACCGCGTCGAGCATAAGTTGTACGCCCGTATTGTGATATGAACTTCCGCAGAGGACCGGGTTCATCTTCATCTCTATCGTACCCTTTCTGATTGCCTTTTTGAGTTGGTCGAGGGTGACCGAGTCGTAATCTTCCATGATGAGTTTTTCAAAGATATCCTCATCGAAGTCCGCCGCCGCTTCCAAAACTTTCAACCTGTACTCTTTTGCAAGGTCAAGCATGTTCGCAGGGATTTCCTTCTCATAGACCGTGACGCCCTTGTCCTTTTGATCGTAGTAGAGGGCTTTCATTGTGAGCAAGTCGATGACTCCCTCAAAATCGCTCTCTTTTCCGATCGGCAATGCGATAGGTACCGCGTTTGCACCGAGACGTTCTTTCATCATTTCAACCGCGCCGAAGAAGTTCGCGCCGTTGATGTCCATCTTGTTTACAAATGCGATTCTCGGAACTTTGTAGGTGTTTGCCTGTCTCCAAACGTTTTCGGACTGAGGCTCGACACCGCCCTTTGCACAAAATACAGCGACTGCACCGTCAAGGACTCTCAAACTTCTTTCGACTTCGACCGTAAAGTCAACGTGACCCGGCGTGTCGATGATGTTGATTTGATGTCCTTTCCACACTGCTGTCGTTGCCGCAGACGTGATGGTGATGCCTCTTTCTCTCTCCTGCTCCATATAGTCCATGGTCGCGGAGCCGTCGTGAGTCTCACCGAGTTTGCGGTTGACGCCCGTGTAGTACAAAATACGCTCGGTTGTTGTGGTCTTTCCTGCATCGATGTGAGCCATGATGCCGATATTCCTCACCTTATCAAGAGCATATTGTCTACTCATCGTTACCACCTATAATGTGCAAATGCCTTGTTCGCTTCTGCCGCTCTGTGCATTTCTTCTTTTCTCTTGACTGCGCCGCCCGTCATGTTGAATGCGTCCATAAGTTCGCCTGCGAGTCTTTCTTTCATGGTCTTTTCACCACGCTTGCTTGCGAAGAGAACGATCCAGCGGATTGCGAGTGTTTGTCTTCTTTCGGGACGAATCTCCATCGGGACTTGGTATGTTGAACCGCCGACGCGTCTTGCTTTGACTTCAAGAACAGGTTTTGCGTTTTCAAGTGCCTTTTCAAAAACATCCATTGGAGCTTGTCCGAGTTTTGTTGATGCTATTTCAAATGCCTCATAGACGATCGTTTGAGCAGTGCCCTTCTTTCCGTCTTGCATGACTTGGTTGATGAGCTTTGTCACAACCTTGCTGCCATACACCGGATCCGGCAAAACGTCTCTTTTTGGCACGCCATTTCTTCTTGGCATAATTACCTCCTAAAATTGTACATTCGAAAATTGATTATTTCTTTGGGCGTTTCGCACCGTATTTGCTTCTTGCTTGACCGCGTTTTGCAACGCCTGCCGTATCAAGAGCGCCACGGATGATATGATAACGCACACCTGGCAAATCCTTGACTCTGCCGCCTCTGATAAGAACAACGCTGTGCTCTTGGAGATTGTGACCTTCGCCCGGGATATAAACAGTACCCTCCATACCATTGACAAGACGGACTCTTGCGATCTTACGCAAAGCGGAGTTCGGCTTCTTTGGTGAGGTCGTCGTAACGCTAAGGCAAATACCGCGCTTTTGCGGGCATTGTTCCATGATAGGCGTTTGTGACTTTTTGACCTGTCTTTCTCTGCCATTTCTGATAAGTTGATTGATGGTTGGCATTATTGTTCCTCCTGTAAGAATTTTCGAATGCAACTGCAACCCAACAGGTGCATTTCAGACTTCTATTCCGACCCCGCCATCGTACACCCTGAACAGCGACACCGGATATCCCCTTTCAAAACCCGTTTAGATGAGACGACTTTTGAAAAGTTTGAAAGCAAATTGTGAGTTTTCAAATTTCGCCTGAAAAAATTTGCGCAATTTAAAAACTGCTTACGACTCGTAAGCCCTATCATATTAACAATTAAAACCCCCAATGTCAAACGCTTGACGAAAAAAACTTAAAAAATTTTATTTATATAATAAATATAACAATATCTTGTGGCGCGCACTTATATGCGAGGCACAAGGCTGCGACTTTTTAGTGAGGAATGAGGAATGAGGAATGAGGCGTTAGGAATTATGGAAGAATGAATCTTCGTTTGTTTTTGCCGTCATTTCGAGCGAAGTCGAGAAATCCCACTTGTAAAGACGTGTGGTGCTCTCACGGGGTGTACGTTGAGCTACTCTAAATAAAGTTTTCCCATCTCCTTCGTATGGTTCTTCCCACCGCGAATGTACCGAACACAAGTCAAAATGCTTAGTTTATGGAAAATGATATTGTCGCATTTTGACCTTGCTATTCTCTACAAGACTGTATACCCGCTTCGGGAAGCACCGTCGGTGCCCTCAAAAAGTATCGTTCACTCATTATGTCACGCCTCTTTGGGCGAAATAAAACGGAGCCTCGCCGTCGAGGCGTACTGCATATCAGTCGGGACACACTCACGCGGTCGTCGCCGCTGCGACTCCAATTCCGTCTTCGAAAGAGTGAGTTAGAACTCCAGCAGGTCTTCGAACAGCTGACGTGAAATTTCATTTTTCCTCAACGTCACCACCGGTGACATATCGCATTTGGGGGAACAAATATATCGCATCTTTGCTTGCAAGGATATATCGCACGCGAAGCGTATATCGCATTTTATTGCGCGACCTCGCGCAATAAAATATAAATAGCTTTTCTCTCAAATCATTTGCATAAAAAACTGCTCGCTTTCATACTCTTTTTCAGGTGGAATATGGAAACGAAAAAAGAGATATTCGTACTAAGCGGAGCAGGACATAAAGGAAGTGTAAAAATTTCCTCGTTCGAGGAAGACAAAACGCACGTTAAAGTCGAATGCAATTTAGACTTCCGTCCAACCGGAGCAACGCTGTATATCGTCGGCGATGAAATTGCAAAAACGGCACTTTATGACAGCAAAACGTCGGTTGAACTGCCGTTTGTGTCAAATTCCGTTCAGGGTTGCGTCGTGCGAACAAGTGCGATAACCATGTTCGGAGGACGGGGAAACAAGGCGGAAATGCTTGCAAAAATTGAAGGTGAAAAACATCAAAACACCGCCTTTGAAAAGGCAAAAATCGCTCCTGAAAATGGCATAACGGCAGGAGAGAAAACAGGCGAAAAAATCGCCGAAAACCAAGCGCGAAACGCGTATGAAAACGAGGTGAAAACGGCAAGAAATTCTTCCGCATCTTCCCCTCAAAACGACAACGTATCGAGCCTTGCAAAACTGCTCTCCGAGACGTCGAACGACGCGGGGATTTTGAAGTATAACGGGAGCAATTTTTACCTTGCGGTGAAGCCGCAACTTGACGAAATGTTCGTGTGTTACAAACAGGAAGAGAGTCTGAACAATGCCGTCGAAAATTCGGCTTGGGTACACGTTGACGCGGAGGACGGCTACTATGTTGTGGGACTGCTAAAAGACGGCGATACCCCCTCCTATATTTGCTACGGCGTGCCGTCCAAGGACGGCGAAGACGTTCCGCCCGAACTCAAAAACGTGTGCGTTTGGCTTCCTGTCGAAGACGAAAACGTCAAAGGTTATTGGGTGATATATCAGTCGGCTGTTGACGGCGAAATCATCAAATGACGAAAATTGCAAATTAAAATGCGGGCTTGCTGCCCGCATTTTTGACGTGACGTCTTTTCAAAGAGGTTCAAGCAAAACGGTGCGAGAGGTTTATATAATCATCAAGCGACAATGCCTCTCCGCGCACCATGGCGTCGAAGCCCGCCGCCTCTATCTTCTCCGTCGCCTCTTGTTTTGA
>ONYW01000022.1 GCA_900322215.1 uncultured Eubacteriales bacterium
CGTCAAGCGGACAGCAAAATGAACAGATCGACAGCCGACCATATCGGTATGCTTGCAACCATTATGAACGCGCTTGCCATTCAAGATACACTTGAACAAATGGGCGCACCCGTTAGAGTTCAAACGGCACTCACGATAACCAAAGTCGCTGAGCCGTATATCTTGAGAAAGGCGGTTAGACACCTGGAAAAGGGCAGGATCGTCATCTTTGCATGCGGTACGGGCAACCCGTTCTTCTCAACGGATACGGGCGCAGCACTCCGTGCTTGCGAAATCGACGCGGACGCACTTCTTCTCGCAAAGAACGTTGACGGCGTCTATGACAGCGATCCGAAACTCAATCCTAACGCAAAGAAGTTTGACAAACTCACTTATATGGAAGTCATCTCTCGCGGACTCAAAGCGATGGATACGACTTCTATCACAATGTGTATGGACAACGAGATGCCTATCGTCGTTTTCAGTCTTATGGAAGAAAACAGTCTCGTAAAAGCAGTCAAGGGCGAGACGAAAGGCGCAACCGTCATCTCAAAACACGCAGACTAAATTCTTGTGTGAATCATCTTTCAAAGGTGTAAAAGGTGCTATTTTAGCACCTTTTTCTATTTTTCAAATATTCGTCTTGCAATATATATAAACTTTTGTTATAATATTTACATAATTAAATTTCCTAATATGGAGGACTTTTATGGCATACGGTATTGACGAAGTCGATCTTATCTTCGACGCTCTCAATGAAAATTGTGACAAAACAATGCTCAACTACACGACGGAACTTCGCTCGGTCAGAGCGGGAAGAGCAAATCCGCACATTTTGGACAAAGTCGTCGCCGACTACTATGGCGTTCCGACTCCTATCAACCAAATGGCGAATATCTCTATCCCGGAAGCAAGACTTCTCGTCATCAGCCCTTGGGACAAATCTCAACTCAAATCCATTGAAAAGGCAATTCTTGCGGCAAACGTCGGCGTTACGCCAAACAACGACGGTCAAGTCATTCGCCTTATCTTCCCGGAACTCACTGAGGAGAGAAGAAAGCAAACTGTAAAACAAATCAAAGGCTTAGCGGAGGAGACGAAAGTCGTTCTCAGAAACTGGCGTCGCGACGCTATCGACGAACTGAAAAAACTTGAAAAGGATTCTTCTATCACGGAAGACGACCTCAAAAACTTCACGGCTGACGTCGATAAGGCACTTTCAAAGCGCACGGAAGAAGTGGACAAACTCTTCAAGGACAAAGAGACCGAGGTGCTTTCCATCTAATGGGCGCAAGACATATCGGATTTATCATGGACGGAAACGGCAGGTGGGCGACCGCTCACGGTCTTTCTCGTGCGGAAGGCTACGCCTACGGGCTTATTGCTCTTAGAAAAGTTGCCAAACGCTGCGAAGAGAGAGGTGTTGAAGCCGTTTCCGTTTACGCATTTTCCACGGAGAATATAGAGCGTCCGACAGAGGAGATAAACGCAATATTCGAAGTGGTCAAAAAATTCAACCTCACCTATGACGGCAAATTTAAGATTTGCTATATGGGTGATTTTTCCGCGCTTGACGACAAACTCGCCGAATCCATTGAACTTGTCGAGGAACGCACTGCGGACAATCCGGGTATGACTCTCAACATAGCGTTCAATTACGGCGGTAGAGCGGACATCATCCACGCCGCGAAGGTCGCATACGATCACGGCGAATTCATTGAAGATACGTTTGAAAAACACCTTGGATCCTCGCGCCTTCCTGCTCTCGATATGATCGTGAGAACGGGCGGGGAGATGAGACTCTCAAACTTCATGCTGTATGAGTCCGCTTATGCCGAACTTTTCTTCCTCGACAAACTTTGGCCGGATATGACCGAGCAGGACGTGGACGAACTTCTCGACGCATTTGACAAGCGTACTCGCAAATTTGGTAAATAACTATGCTAAAAAGGACTTTAACCGGCATTATACTCGTGGCTCTCGTCGCAGGATTTATGGTCTGCGGGTATTTTGTCAGCACGATTTTTATTGATATGCTCATACTTTTGTTCCTCTCCGGCGCAACGTATGAGATGTTCAAATGCCTCAAAGACGCAGGCTACAAGATGTTTGTTTTGCCGCCTGTGTTTTTGCTTGTAGCAGCATATCCGACGTTCTACCTGCTCGAATACTTCGTCGGCGGAGGCGTTGGCGTGCAGGGACTCATTGCGGTGTTTATTATCTCCGTCATGATGTGTTTGACGATTTTTACTTTCAAACCGTCAAAGCATACGCAGGAAGAAGTCGACAAAGCAAAGGAGAACGGAATAGATCTTGAGCTCGACAGTCCTAAGGCGCATGAACTCAAAGACCTCTTTGCAAACATATTCGTGCTTGTATATCCGATACTTTTTGTCACGCTTGCTTGGATTTTAAGCTTTAAGTACAGCGCACTCTTTGCCATACTGTTTGCCATCTTCGTGCCGACGGTCGGGGGAGACGCGTTTGCCTATTGGTTCGGCTCTCTCATCGGCGGCAAAAAACTATGCCCGAAAATCAGCCCGAAAAAGACGATTGCGGGTGCAGTCGGCGGACTTGTCGGCGCAGTCATAATTTCACTTGTCTTTTGGCTCATATTCGAGGTGTTCGCGGACAAATACCCGGCGTTTATCGAGGGTTGCCACTATGTGGCATTCATAAATCACGACGTGAGCGGTTGGATGTGGAAGACCGCGCTCGTTTATATCGCGCTCGGTCTCGTCATCGGCGTACTGTCCGAACTCGGAGACCTCGCGGCTTCCCGCATAAAGCGTGCTATCGGCATCAAGGACTACGGCAAGATTTTCCCGGGACACGGCGGTTTTATGGACAGGCTCGACAGCATTATGTATTCGCTTGCCGTCCTGCTCATCTCATTCACTTGCATATACGCACACTAATTCGCTTCAATAGTCCGTGCGACTTGCAAGTTGAATTTGCACTTAACAAACAGTGAGTTTCAGAGTGCCGACATGTGATTGTTTGTTGCAAATACGCTCCGAACCTCTTTCAATTTGAAACAAAAGATTTGCAAAAGACTTCAAATCTCTGCCTATGCGGCGCGCAAATCTCAAGGAATAAATGAAAACTATAACAATTTTAGGCAGTACAGGCTCTGTCGGAAGACAGACGCTTGCAGTCATCGAAAAGCACCCGAACGACTTTAAGGTCGTCGGGCTTTCCGCATTCAAAAACGAGGCGCTCCTGCGCGAGCAAATAGAGAAGTTCGATCCGACGCACTACTATTATCCAAACGGCGCGGTTGAAGTTCAAAGTTCGTTGTTTGACTTCCTCGACGAGGAACAAAAGGACGCAAAGTGCCTTTCATCGCTTGAAGAACTTGCTTCCGTTCCCGCCGATATAGTCGTGCTTGCCGTCACGGGCATTGCGGGACTTTGGGCGGCTGTCGCAACTCTCAAACGCGGCGGAACGCTCGCTATCGCAAACAAGGAGACGATAGTCTCGGCTGGCAGGCACCTTAAAGCGCTTGAAAAGAAGTACGGAGGCAAGATTTTACCACTTGATACGGAGCATTCGGCGATTTTCTGCTGTCTCAAAGGTGAGGAGAAAAAAGCTGTCAAACGCCTCGTGCTCACGGCAAGCGGAGGGGCTCTTCGCGATATGCCTCTCTCAAAACTTCCAAAGGTAAAAGCGGAAGACGCTCTCAAACATCCCGTTTGGAGTATGGGCAAAAAGGTTACAATAGATTCGGCGACGCTTTTCAACAAGGGCTTGGAAATCATAGAGGCTATGCGCCTGTTTGAAGTGGAGGCAAAGGACGTATCCGTGCTTATGCACAGAGAGTCGATCGTGCATTCGCTCGTCGAGTTTTCCGACGGCAGTATGAAAGGACTTCTCAGCGTTCCGAATATGGCGCTCGCGATAGAGACCGCGCTCTACTATCCCGATCATCCGACGCAAAACAGCGTCGATACGCTCGATCTTGCAAAACTCGGCTCTCTCAACTTCGGGGAACCGGATTTTGAAAGGTATCCGTGTCTGAAAATCGCCATGAATGCGGCGAGCAGCGGAGAGGGTGCGTGTATCGCAATATCCTCGGCGGACGAAGTCCTCGTTGATTTGTATCTTAAAGACAAAATCAAATTCAGCGACTTTGCGCGCGTGCTTGATAAGGTGCTTGCAAAGTTCAAAAAGATCGGCGACGTCGAACTTGACGAAGTTCTCAGCATAGTCGAGCAGGCAAGGAAATATACTTATAGCGTGCTTGGCATAAAATAAACTCGACCCAAACGGAGAAAACGTGATTTTTACTCTTACCGCGGTGACCGCCGCTCAAGTGTTTACCTATATAGGCTACGTTATCGTCGCGCTCCTCGCGCTCATGGTGATGATAGTCGTCCACGAACTCGGGCATTATACCGCGGGCAAACTTTTAGGTTTCAAAATCGACGAATTTTCTATCGGATTCGGTCCCGCCATATTCAAAAAACGCAACAAGAAAAACGACGAACTCTTTTCAATTCGCATACTTCCGATCGGCGGTTTTTGCGCCTTCCACGGCGAGGACGAGGAAGGGAACAAGTTGGACGAAGAGGGCAAGCCAATACTTGACGAGGACGGCAAACCCGTCAAAGACAAGACCGCTTTCAACTCGCAACCCGCTTGGAAGAGGCTGATCGTCCTGTTTTCGGGCGCTTTTATGAACTTTATTTCCGCAATATTCATCGTCACGATATATTTTGCGGCGTACGGACAAATTTTGCCGACGATAGTCGGCACGCACGATGAAGCGGCGGTTATTGCGGGCGCGGAACAAAATCAATTTGAAGACGGAGACGTCATTCTTGCAATAGACGGAAAACAAGTCAACATTCTCATGCAAGAGGATCTTGACAAGGCGTTTGCATCTCTCGGCGACAGCGCAAAATTCAGAGTGCTTAGAGGCGGCAAGCGCATAAAAATCGAAGCGCACAAATACTACTATTCGCCGTTTAAGGACGGAGAATATATCTATGCGGTCAACGACGTAAAACTCGAAACGCCCGTTCCGTATGAAGACATAGCAACGATTTCCGCCTGCGATACGGACAACGAAATCTTGCTTACGCTTGTAAGATTTGACGGAGACGGCAACATAGTCTCTCAAAGCGGAGCAAAAGTCCAACGCGGCAAAGTCGCGGAGGACGCGAGCGGATATTACAGCTACGGCTTTGGCATCACACGGACAATATTGAGGGCAAAACTTCCGTTCTTCCTCGCATTCGGCAGAGCGTTCGGATTCTCATTCTTCGTCGTATTCAAGATTCTTGCGTCGCTCGGCGCACTGATTACAGGCAAGATAGGGCTTGAGAGCGCGGGCGGAACTATCACGACGATAACAACGATCGCAAAGATGAGTTCGCTCGGATTTGACAGTTTCTTGTACGTCACGGCGATTATCTCCGCAAATTTGGCAGTCATGAACTGGTTGCCTTTCCCGGCACTTGACGGCAGTAGAATGCTGTTTACGATCATCGAAATGATATTCAGAAAACCCGTACCGCGAAAAGTCGAGGCAATAATCCACACGGTCGGACTTGTCCTGCTGCTTGTGCTTGCGGTGTTTTTGGACATCTTCCACCTCGTAAAAACTTAGAAATCATAATAAAACATACAATTTTTGATAGACGCAACAAGTAGACACAACAAACGGCGGACTTTCGGAGCAATAGCGCGACATATCAATACTAATCAAACGCCTGCAAAGTCCCGAAACGAGTACATCATGAGTGATATAATAAACAGAAGAAAAACAAGACAGGTCTCGGTCGGAGACGTCAAAATCGGCGGTGGCGCACCGATAACCGTTCAGTCTATGCTCAACACTAAGACTGTGGACGTAGAGGGCAGTATAGCGCAAATAGACGCGCTAAAAGCCGTCGGATGCGACCTTATTCGCCTTGCAGTGCCGGATGAGAAGAGCGCGTACGCCTTCGGCGAGATAGCCAAAAGAACAGGGCTTCCGCTCATCGCGGACATTCATTACAACTACAAACTCGCGCACCTGGCACTTGACAACGGCGCGAAAAAAATCCGTATGAACCCGGGCAATATGAGCGACTTTGCACAAATAAAACCGCTTGCGGACAGGATGAAAGACCTTGGAGTGCCTGTGAGAGTCGGCGTAAACGGCGGATCTTTAGACGAAAGATTTAAGGGGATGAACGAGGTTGACGCGCTTGTCGAGAGTGCGCTCGAATGTGCGAACGTCTTTGAAAGCGCAGGAATGCGCGATATAGTCATCGCAATAAAGTCGAGCGATACGCAAACGAATATCGAAGCAAACCGAAAACTTGCAAGCGTCAGCGATTATCCGCTTCATATCGGCGTGACGGAGGCAGGCACACTGCGGACGGGACTTATAAAGTCAGCCATAGGCATCGGAACGCTCCTGAGAGAAGGCATAGGGGATACGATAAGAGTCTCGCTCTCTACAAACGTTACGGAAGAAGTGCTTGCAGGCAAGAAGATTCTTCAAACGCTTGGAATAAGAAAGAATGCGGTCGAAGTCGTCGCGTGTCCGACTTGCGCAAGGACGGAAATCGACGTAGAGGCACTTGCTATGCGCGTTGAAGAAATGACGGCAAACGTCGACAAGCCTCTCACCGTCTCGATACTCGGCTGTCCTCTCAACGGAATAGGCGAGGGAGAAAACAGCGATCTCGGAATTGCGGGCGGAAAAGAGAAGTCGGTTATACTGAAAGACGGAAAAATCTTCAAAACGGTGAACTCGAAGGATTTGCTTACGGAATTTGAAAAACTCTTGCAAGAGAAACTAAAATAACTAAAGTATTTCAAAAATCGGCAAATTTTAGAATTGTTTCGTAGATTTTTGCAATAAATGGCAAATTTTCAGCGATATTTGTCGACATACACAAGTGATACAGAGGAAACAATGGAAACAAAGTTTTTTGAAAAATTCAAAGAAATAACCGGGAATAAATTCGATATGCTCAAATTCAGTTCCGCTACATACGACAAAACATCACGCGTGCTTGACGTGAAATTTATCATTAATACGTTTGAAATACGCACATTTGCCGACGACGAAAGAGCGGAAGTTTTGAGAGTTTGTCAGTCGATGTTCGACGGAGTCAAAGTGAACGTGTCGTATCAAAAGTCGTATGCAGACGAAGGCGTGGTGCGAAACAAGGTTATCGAGTTTTTCAACAAAAACAACCAAATGATTTTCCGTCGCTTAAAGGACGAAAACCTTGAAATCAGCGTTGATAACAGCGAAATTATAGTCAAAATCGTCTTTGACACGCCGACCTATATGATGCTCATGGCGGGGGATCTTCTTGAGCAACTCACGGAGTTTTTAGAGCATAACTTCAACCAAACGATAACGATTGAAACGCAGGAACAAGTCGTAGACTTGAAACAAGTCAAGCAAGAGGACGATATGCTCATCGAAACCACGATAAAGGACGATTCCGCAGCGCGAATTGTCAAAATCGAACTCGGCAAAAAGATATATTCGCGAGGGAAGATAGAGGGACTTCCTCATCAACCCGGTTACGTCATTGACGTAAAGAGCGCAAACGACAACGCAGTGCTGTGCGGAAAAATGTTTGCCATGTCAAAATTTATGTACAAAAACAAGAAGTACGACCCTGCAAATCCGAGTACCGAGCCTGAAAAACTTCCGCTCGTAAGATTTTTGCTTGACGATACCACGTCAAAAATCGCCTGCGTATGCTTTCCGAGGCTCGAAGACGTTGAAAAACTTGAATCGATAGAAGACGGCGCTACGATAGTATGCGTAGGAAATGTGAGTTTTTCGTCCTATGACAACGCGCTCTCGTTTGCGGTGTCGGCAATCTTTGAGTGCGAGATAGATTTTGATTCTATACACCTTACGTCACTCAAGCCCGTGCCTAAAAAATATACCACGGTTTTTCCGAAACCGTACGTCGAAATCGGACAAAAGAGCCTGTTAGATACCGAGAATATACAAATACCTGACTTTTTCAAAGGAAAGACGTTCGTCGTCTACGACCTTGAAGCAACCGACAAATTCGTGTCAAGTGCGGAGATCATCGAAATCGCAGCATGCAAGATAGTCGACGGTGTGGAAACGGAGACTTTCCAAACGCTCGTGAAACCCGAGGGCAGTATCTCGCAAGAGATTACCGCGCTCACGCATATAGACAACCTTATGGTTGCAGACGCTCCGACCATCGAGCAAGTCTTGCCGGACTTTTTCAAATTTACAAGAGATTCTATTCTTGTTGGTCACAACATCTCGGGCTATGACTATCCGCTCATCAAGATCTATGCGGACAAATATGGCTACAATTTCGACAACGAACTCAAAGATACTTTGCTGCTTGCAAGGCAATATCTCACAGAACTTCCAAACTTCAAACTCGAAACGATCTCAAAAGTTTTCGGCATTTCTCACGAGAATGCCCATAGGGCACTCAGCGACGTTATGGCAACCTGCGAAGCGCTCAAAATCATTGCAAGAAGAATGTGATTTCGAACATTTGTCCGACATCTCGCCGTGTTTGACCTCTCAAACTCGGCGTTTTTATTTTATAAATGCCGAAATTATCATGCGTTATATGCTCGGATTTGTACGTATATTTGAGCAATTCGCGCACGGAATGACAAAATATCTCAATACAATTCACAATTTTTGCCATTATTTTGTTTTTTCGCTTGATTTATTTTTTTTATTATGATAATTTATATATACAAATAGTAAACCTACTATGAGTGAGCGACGGCTCACTCTTAGTTTTGTAAAGGGGTTTTTATGTCGGATCAAAAACTTATTGACGACAATATTCGCCAGGATATAGAAAGGCTTGTCGGTGAAACGCTTGAGAGTTTTGCGGGAGTCGAACTTGTCGAACTCGGCTTCAAAAAGGAGTATGGCAAACTGAACGTTACGGTCTACCTTTGGAAAAAAGAGGGCATAGATCTCAACGACTGCGAGAGCGTTCACAATGCGCTGTCCGCCTTGCTCGACACTATTGAGGACGAACTTCCCGACGAGTATATTCTCAACGTGTCTTCAAGCGGTTTGGACAGAAAAATCGTCTCAAACGACGACTATCGCAGGGCGCTGGATACGGAAATCGAAGTTTTTGACGTGAACAAGACAAAACAACACGGCATACTTAAAGCGTATGACGACGAAAAGATAGTGATAGAAACTTCCGGCAAAAAGGCGGGAGAAAAATCTATCGCAAGAAACATTATCACAAAAGTACAACCGTACATCAGGTTTTAGGAGGATAAAAACAATGATGAACAAAGAGTTCTTCCAGGCTCTCGAGGACTTGGAAAAAGAACAACGCATCTCTAAGGAGTCTATGATCGAGTCGATTGAGGCAGGTCTTGTGTCCGCTTACAAGAAGGAATACGGCTATGCAAGCCAAATTTCCGTCCGTCTCAACGAGGAAAAGATGACCTATAAGGTCTACGGTCACAAACTCGTAGTTGAAGAAGTTGAGGATGAAGAATCTCAAATTTCTCTTGAAGACGCGCAAGATATCGACAAAAAATACAAGGTCGGCGACGTCGTTATCGAAGATATCACGCCAAAGGATTTCAGCCGTATAGCCGCTCAAACCGCAAAGCAAGTCATTTTGCAACGTATCAACGATATGAAGAAAGAAATGATTTTGAACGAAATGAGCGACAGAACGGGCGAAATTTTGAGCGCTATCGTCAGACGTAAAGAGGGCAACACCATCTACGTTGAGATCACTGGCACTCAAATGGAAGGCGTTATGACGATAAACGACCAAGTTCCGACCGAAACATACAACGTAAACGACGTCATCAAAGTCTACGTCAAGAAAATCCGCGATACGCAACACGGCGCACAAGTCGTCGTTTCCCGTAGCGCACCGGGATTCGTCCGCAGACTCTTCGAACTCGAAGTTCCCGAAATCAAAGCGGGACTCGTCAAGATAGCTGGTATCGTCAGAGAAGCGGGATTCAGGACAAAACTCGCCGTGTACAGCGAGGATCCGAACGTCGACGCAGTCGGAAGTTGCATAGGCAACAAGGGCGTTAGAGTCAACGCAGTCGTTGCGGAACTCGGCGGTGAAAAGATCGACGTTATCGAATATTGCGAAGATCCACTCGAATACATTCCGCGCGCGCTCTCACCTGCGCAAGTTCTTATGGTCTCTATAAACGAAGACGAAAAGACCGCAAAGGTCATCGTTCCTGACGAGAAACTCAGCCTCGCAATCGGCAGAAGCGGACAAAACGCAAGACTTGCCGCAAAACTTACTGGCTGGAAGATAGACGTTAAGCCGTATTCAAGCCTTAACGTGACGCCTGAGACAGATGCCGAATAACGCAAAGAATCTCCGCATGTGCGTAGCCTGTCGCCAGCATGCCGACAAGTCGGAACTCATTCGCTTTGTCAAGACAAAGGACGGAAAAATCCGAATCGACGAGACAAAGTGCGCCGACGGTCGCGGCGTATGGGTGCATGGAAGCGCGGAGTGTATACAAAAACTTGCAAAGAAAAAACTTTTGAACTCGGCGTTTAGATGCGCCGTAGACGAGAGTATTCTTGAGGGGCTGAATGAAAGACTCTGACTTTGAAAAAGTCGCCGCATATATAGGGCTTGCTCAAAGAGCGGGCGCCGTGCTTTACGGCGAAGACGCCATAGAGGACAAATTCAAGACGGCAAAAGTCGTCCTTGTCGACAACGCGGCAAGCGAGAAGTATACCGCAAGAATACACAAAAAATTTGACATTCTTCCCGTTTTTGAACTCGAAGGACTCCGCAAGGCCCTCCACAAAGACGCCGTAAACGCCGTCGCAGTGACAAACGAGAACCTTGCAAAAGCAATAATCGATATTTTGAGGTGAATATGCCAGATATCAAAAAAGAAACAAACGTTGACGCTGTAAAACAACTCTCAGCATTCAAACAGACCAAACTTCCCGAGATCAACGACTCTATTTCCAAGCAGAAATCCAGAGCGGCTATTTTGCTGTCCTCGATAAAAGCAAAACGCGCGGAACTTTTAGAGGCCGAGGAGCAAAAACGCCTTCAAGAAGAGGCAAAACTCCTCGCCGAAAAAGCGGCTGAAGAAGCCAAAAAGCAACAAAAAGCAAAGTCCGCAAAAGCCGTAACGGAAGAGAAGGCGGAGGATGAGAAACCTCTCGAGGAAGAAAAACCCGACGAAGTCGTCAAAGACGAACCTGCGCCTGTAGAAAAGCCTGTCGAAAAACCTGTTCCTGAGAAGAAAAAGAAAGCGGAAAAGGTTGCAAAACCTGCCGACAGCGATTTCGTTCGCGAGACGGAAGAAGTTTTGCCAAACGGCGAAATGAGAAGAATTTACGTTCCGCCGACGACTGAAAAGAAGCCGAAAGTTCAAACGAGGGTTTTCGGTCAAAACGGATATCAAGCGCCGAGAAACAACAAACCGCAGGGTGACTTTAAGCAGGGCATAGGTCAACAAAAGCCCGGATTCAAAAAGCCTTCCGCATCGCTTGAAAATATGCCTCAACAGTTCCCGCCGAAACCCGGTCAACAAAAGGGTAAGGGCGGCAAGCCAAACGGCGCGGCAGGCGGCAAAAACTATGACGATCGTTCAAACAAAATGAACAAACGCGACCTTATGAAAAAAGGTTATCTTGTCGACGACCGCGTTTCATACGACGAGGACGGCGAGGAGATCGTACGCAGTTATAAAGCGCCTAAAAACCGTGGCGGTGGCAACAGCGCAACGGTGGTTATCGAACACGCTGTCATCACGACTGATCCTGTGCCTATCAAGACACTCAGCGAAAAGATCGGCAAATCCGCCGCGGAAATCGTCAAAACCCTGTTCGTGCTCGGCATAATGAAGACAATAAACGACAGTATCGACTTCGATACGGCTGAACTCGTTGCGAGCGAATTCAAGATTTCGCTTGAATTTAAGCCGGACGTCACGCTTGAAGAGACGCTCTCCGCTCAACTCGACATCGACGAAGTCGAAGATATCGACAATCTTAAACCGCGTCCGCCGATCGTAACCATTATGGGACACGTCGACCACGGCAAAACTTCGCTTCTCGACTATATCAGGAAAACAAACGTCACGAGTGGTGAAGCAGGCGGTATTACGCAACATATCGGCGCATATACGGTCACACTTCGCGGACAAAAGATCACTTTCCTCGACACACCGGGACACGAGGCGTTCACATCCATGCGTGCAAGAGGCGCGCAAGTTACGGATATCGCGATCCTCGTCGTCGCCGCCGACGACGGAATCATGCCTCAAACGATAGAGGCTATCAACCACGCAAAACAAGCGGACGTTCCGATTATCGTCGCTCTCAACAAGATCGACAAACCGGGCGCGAATCCGGATAGGGCCATGCAACAACTTCCCGAATACGGAGTCGTTCCTGAGGAATGGGGCGGAGATACGCCTGTCGTCAGAGTATCCGCAAAGACGGGCTTCGGCATAGAGGAACTGCTTGAAAATATCTTGACGCTCGCCGAAATCAAAGAACTCAAAGCCAATCCCGATAGAAACGCAAGAGGTACGATCATCGAGGCAAAACTCGACAAAGGTCTCGGTAAAATCGCCACTATACTTGTTCAAACGGGCACGCTCAACATCGGCGATAACGTGGTCGCGGGCACTTGCACGGGCAAAATCCGCGCTATGATCGACGACAAAGGCAAGAAAGTCAAGAAGGCCGGCCCGTCAACTCCTGTATCCGTTACGGGTTGGGACGACGTGCCTGAAGCGGGCGACCGCATAGACGTCGTGTCCGACGAAAAATTTGCAAGAGAACTTGCCGAAGAGCGTAGGCTCAAACTCGCCGCGGCAAATCAAGAGACGACATCCGTTTCTCTCAACGACTTGTTCGACAAGATTTCAAAGGGCGAACTTAAATCCGTCAAACTCATCATCAAAGCGGACGTACAAGGCTCGGTCGAAGCGGTCAAACAGTCGCTTGCAAAACTCGGCAACGAAGAAGTCACAATCGACATCATTCACTCGGCAGTCGGCGGAATCAAAGAGTCCGACGTCCTGCTTGCCGAAACCGCAGGCGCAATTATCATCGGATTCAACGTACGTCCCGACACTATGGCAAAGCAACTCGCCGCGCAAAAGAAGATCGACATCCGCTTCTACAACATCATTTACAACGCTATCGAAGACATCGAAAAGGCAGTCAAAGGCTTGCTTGCTCCGAAGTTTGAAGAAGTCGTTCTCGGCAGCGCGGAAATCCGCGAACTCTTCAAAATCAGCGGCGTAGGCACGATCGCAGGTTGCCACGTCGTCGACGGCAAAGTCGTAAGAGGCGCAAAGGCAAGACTTATCAGGAACGGTACTGTTGAATATACAGGTGAAATCGCATCGCTCCGCCACGGCAAAGACGACGTCAAGGAGATGCAAAAGAACTTTGACTGCGGTATTATGCTTTCCAACTTCCAAGACGTAAAAGTCGGCGACGTTATCGAGGCATTCAGCATGGAGAAACTGACCGATGAAGATTAAAATGGAGCGAGTCAATTCCGAACTCGCCAAGCAAATAACGTCAATTATCGCCGATGATATCAAGGATCCGCGTATGAGCGGTGCTATCGTCGGCGTGACGAAACTCTACACGACGCCCGACCTGAAATATGCGAAGGTGTATTTGTCTATCTACGCAAAAGACAAGGAGTCTCAGCAAGAGGCGTATTATACGATTTGCAGGTCTAAGAATTTTATAAGAAACATGCTCAAAGACAAAGTGCAAATAAGACTTTTGCCGGAACTTACGTTCCTCATTGACGACTCAGTCGATTACAGCATAAAGATAGACAAGATTTTGCATGACATTCACGCGGAAGAAGAGAAGACAAAAGAGTCTCAAACTCTTTCCGAAAACTGACGATATGAACGACTTTTCCGAGATCATCAAAAAGATAAACAAGGCGCAAGATATAGCGATCTATTGCCACACAAATCCGGACGGAGACGCGCTCGGCTGTATGCTTGCGCTCGGTTTCGCGCTTGAAAAGAAGGGAAAAACCGTGTCTATGTACTGCGATACCCCGATTTCACAGCGCAATTCACGATTTGTCGGTAGCGATAGAATATCTTTGCCCGACTCTTCCGTTCACGAACTCGGAATCAGCGTGGACGCAAGCGATATAGACCGTCTCGGCGGATGTATCAAATCGTTTTTGTCCTGCAAGTCGCAAATCGCTATCGACCATCACAAGTCTTTCAAACGCTTCACGGAGACGTGCTTTGTCGACAAAGACGCCTGCGCATGCGCGCAAATCGTTTTCAAACTCGTCAAAGAGATGAAACTAATCGACAGTAGAGTCGCGCAATTGCTATTTTGCGGTATCGTTACGGACAGCGGAACTTTTGCCTATTCGTCGGTTACTCCCGAAACGCACGAGATCGCAGCCGAACTTATGAGATACGATTTTGACGCGGCGGACGCTATCTACAACGTGTTCAGAAGCACATCGATGGAAAGATTCAATTTGAAGCGCAGGGTGCTTAGCAACGCTAAGTTCTTTGACGACGGACAAGTAGGAATTATAGTTTTCAAATCCGCCGACTTCACGGCGACAAACACGACTACTGCCGACACCGAGGGGATCATCAACGAACTTATCGACATTGACAGCGTAAAAGTTGCCTACGCACTCTCCGAGGTCGGTGACAAAAACTACAAACTAAGCGTTCGCACAAAAGACCCTGTCGACGCAAGTGAAATCGCAGGTCTCTATGGTGGCGGAGGACACAAAAACGCCGCAGGGTGTAGAGTCAACGGCTACCTTGAAGACATAATAGAGCGTATTGCAAAAATCGCTTCCGACCGCATTTGAGAATGCGGTTTTAATTATAACCAACAAATAACCTCGTTAGAATACCGATTTATTATGAAAGGTTTTGTGAATTTGTACAAGCCGATAGGGATGTCGTCATCTCATGCGGTTGGAAAAGTCAAGCGCGCTTTGCAGTTGACAACAGGCGAAAAGCAAAAGGTCGGACACTTTGGCACGCTTGATCCGCTTGCATGCGGAGTTCTTCCTATTGCAATCGGCAACGCGACTAGACTCTTCGATCTTTCGCAGGAAAAGGTCAAAGTGTATCAAGCGACTTTCAAATTCGGCATAGAAACCGACACGCTTGACGGAGAAGGACAAATCACCTCTCAAAACGACAAAGTCATACAAGAGCACGACGTCTTGAACGCACTTTCGGCGTTCAGAGGCAAAATTGCACAAATACCTCCTGCGTATTCGGCAAAGTCGGTCGGCGGAAAGCGCGCGTACGAACTTGCGCGAGAGGGTAAGAGTGTAGACCTAAGAGCAAAAGAAGTCGAAATCTTTGATTTCAAACTCATTCCGTCAACAGGCGGAAAAGTCATATTGCGGGACGGAGAGCATACGCTTGACACAAACGAGTTCGCGTTTGAAATCGCTTGCAGTAGCGGAACGTATATAAGGTCGCTTGCAAGGGATCTTGCAGGCACGCTTGATACGGTCGGCTATATGTCTTCGCTTCTTCGCGTGCAGTCGGGAGCATTCTCGTTAGACGACGCAGTCACGGTGGAAGAATTTGAAAAGAATCCGCTCGAGCATATACTGCCGATCGGTTTTGCGCTCGGCAAATATGCTGAGTTCGAAATTCCGCAGGAGTGTGAAAAACATGTTATGAACGGCGTTGCTGTGCATTTTGACAATCTACCGCAGGGCGTTTTTCAAGTGAAACTGAGCGGTGAAGTCGTCGGTATTGCAAAGAACGAAGACAACAAACTGAGGTTTATCGTGAGATTATAATCGCATATACGAAGATATAGCAAAATGAAAACTTTTGAACTTGGCACAAAATATTCAAATCCTATCGTCCTGTCGCTGGGCTTTTTTGACTGCATTCATATAGGGCACAAGTCGCTCATTCAAACTGCGAACAAAATTGCTAAAGATCTCGGCGCCGAGAGTTTTTTGATGACTTTTTCCAACGATCCGAGCGTACTATTTGGAAAATCAAAGCAAATATATACGTATGAAGACAGAGTCGAATCCCTCAAAAATCTTGGCGTAAACGGCGTAATAAGCGCGCATTTCGACGAGAAATTTGCCGCTATCGAGCCGAACGAGTTTTTGAAACTTTTGGTCGGCACTTTGAACATAAAATGTATCGTTGTAGGAGCGGATTATACCTTTGGTATAAATGCCGAGGGCGACGTTGATTATTTGAAAAAATTTTGCAACGTTGCAGGCATACGTGTGGAAGTCGTGCCGTTCGCCTGCATAAACGGTCTAAAACTCTCGACGAGAAACCTGAAATCACTGCTTGAAGTCGGAAACGTTAAGGCGCTTGACGCCTATCTCTCCGAGCCGTACTTTATGACAGGCACAGTCACTCACGCAAAGCACAACGGCACGCGCATGGGCTTTCCGACTGCAAATATAAACCAAAATCCCGATAGATTTCCGCTTTCCGACGGCGTGTACGCGACAAAAGTCGTTGTGGACGGGAGAGAGTATTCCTCTATGACGAACGTTGGGGCAAAACCGACTTTCAATGACTTTTTGCCGACTGTCGAGACTCATATCATGGGATTTTATGACGATTTGTACGGAAAAACCGTCAAAATCAAGTTCTACGAGCGCATACGCGACATAAAAGCGTTTGACAGCATAGAAGAACTAAGAGTCCAACTCACAAAAGATGAACAACACGTGCTTAAACTGTTTGGCGCAAACGAACTATAATTTGGGCTTTAACGCATAAAATCATCAAAACAAAAAAACTTTAATAAGTTCACGGCAACAAATCAAAATAAATATAGGGCATATATAAGGATATTATTATATTAATATATTTTAGGTATACTATGGAACATAAGAAAAATATAGCGCTGTTCGGACCGTCAGGATCGGATGAAGAATTTGCAAATGAAGGGCATACGTCGACTCTCGAAATGCCGGCATGGGTGAGAGGGAGAGGACTCGACCTCTTTGAATATTCGTTTGGCAGAGGAGTCCGTATATCCAAGGAAACCGCCGAGGCTATTGCCGACGAAGCGGACAAAAACGAGGTCGAAATCAGCGTGCATGCGCCGTATTTTATCAATTTTGCGTCGGTCGAGGCAGAAAAAGCCGAAAATTCTATCCGCTATCTCACCGAATCTTTGCAAGCACTTAGGTGGTTCAGGGGAAGAAGAGTGGTTTTCCACCCGGGTAGCGAAGGCAAACAACCGAGAAACGAAGCGTTTGCGCGCACAAAGGATATGGTTGCAAAAGCGGTGGACGTGATCAAATCGCTCGGTTTTGATGATTTGTACGTATGTCCCGAAACTATGGGCAAACTTGCACAAATCGGAACAGTCGACGAAGTCATCGAACTTTGCAAAATCGCACCAAACGTCTATCCGTGCGTAGACTTCGGACATGTAAATTGCGTTATGGGTGGCGCGCTCAAAAGAGAAGATGACTTTCAGCGCATAATCGACAAGATGTTCGACGGCATAGGAGAGGAAAAAACAAAGAATATGCACGTGCATTTTTCAAAGATTATGTACACGTCAAAGGGCGAAGTCAAACATTTGACCTTTGAAGACACGATTTACGGTCCTGAATTTGAACCGCTCGGGGAAGTTATCGTAAAAAACGGACTTACACCGCACGTACTCAGCGAATCCGCAGGCACGCAAGGGAAGGATTCAAAATATATGCAAACCAAGTATCTCGAATTCCTCAACAGATAGTCGGGGAGCAAGATTTAAGACATTTCGTATTCCTTAAATTTTGTGTGCTTCGTGTGAAAGGTAGAGAAGCGTAACCTGCATTTTTAAAAATCGACTGCAAAGAGTAGAGCAGTCGTTTTTTTATTGCATTTTTTGATGAAAAAACGTAAAATCTCTCTATATTTAACTATTCGCAAAATACAGGCTTTGTGCATAGAAATACCAAAAAATAGGCTGTAGAAGCGGACAGTTTACATGTTGACTATAAATCGTTTGACCGTAAACTTGTTAATTGTCGCAATTTTCGTCGATTAAACCGATTATGCGTTTCGACCGAATTTTCAGCTAATTTACCGTATATATTACGGTTATTATGCCATATATGATTACTTAACCATATATATTTATAATACGGATTATACTCGGTTTTCCGATCGTACTGCCAATTTGTTTGCCGAACGAATTATCATTCGGTTTGTTGGTCGAATTACGGCGGTTTATACGCTGAAAATTTAAGTTATAATCCGAGTAAAAATCCGCTCGAAATGCAAAAACTATCATATAATCATGCGTTTATATGGACAAACTTGCAAACGAAATTACTTGTAAATATATTAGTTTTGTATAAATGCGTGATTTTTTGGTGATTTGCCGTAATTGCCAGCAAATTTGCCGTAAAACTGACTGCAATTTATCAATAGTCGCCGATTTGTCAAAAATCTAAGACTTCAAGCGTATGGGTTACCGCAAGTTTTGCGTGTTCGTATGTCAAACCGCCTTGAACGTACACGATATACGGCTCTCGAATCGGCGAATCCGCGCTGAGTTCGATCGACGATCCTTGAACGAATGCTCCTGCAGCCATGATGACTTGATCTTGATAGCCCGGCATATCCCACGGAATCGGTTTTACGTTGCTGTCTATCGGCGAAATCTCTTGAATTGCACCGCAAAATGCCTCCAATTTGTCCGCGGATCCGAGTTTTATGCTCGTAACGACGTCGTATGGCGGCATTTCGCCGCGCGGAAGCGTTTCAAAACCGAGTTTTGAATAGGATTTTGCAAACAGCAATGAGCCTTTCAGCGCGTTTTTGACGACTGACGGAGCCAAAAACAAGCCTTGATAATACGGCAAATAACCATAGACGTACGAGCCTTCTTCCATGCCGAGCGACGGCGCCGTGAGTCTGTACGATACGAGTTCTACAAGGTCGCGTTTTCCGGCTATATAACCGCCTGTCGGAGCGATACCGCCACCGATATTTTTGATGAGCGAACCTGCCATAAGGTCCGCACCGACGTCGGTCGGTTCTATTTTTTCGACAAATTCGCCGTAGCAATTGTCGATTATTACAAGCGTTTCTGGGCTGATTTTTTTGACAAAATCCACGAGGTCCTTGATTTGTTCAACCGAAATTGCTTGTCTTAGGCTATATCCGCGGCTTCGAGCGGCAAAAACTGCCTTGATTTTGTTAGTCGTAAGTTGCGCCTTTATTGCGTCAAAATCAAAAGTTGGAGTCAAATCATCCTGAATTCTCAGTTCTATATGGTCAAAATCTACTCCGAAATCTTTGAGTGAACCTTTTCCTTTTGCAAGAATTACGTCGGTAAGCGTGTCGTACGGCATGCCTGAAACCGCAAGAAGTTTGTCGTTCGGGCGAAGAATACCAAAAAGCATGAGCGTAAGCGCGTGCGTGCCTGACACGATATTCGGAGATACGATAGCGGACTCAGCATGAAAAATGTCCGCATAGAGACGGCATAGCGTATCTCTGCCTGCGTCGTCATAGCCATATCCTGTTGTTCCGAACATGTGACGAGCCTGCACAGCGTTTTGTTTGAACGCGTCAAGAACCTTTTGTTGGTTGTAGAGTGCTATGTCGTCGAGTCGTGCATATTGACTCTCGAGTTCTTGTTCGCTTTGGTTTACTAACTGTTTTGCTGAATTTTTGTCCATAATTTGCCTTATATTTTGAGTTAAGTATTCTAAATTTATTGGTTTTTTGAAATAGTCTCGCGGTTTTACCTGAGAAATAACTGTTATATTGTCATTTGCGAGCAAGCTGCCCTAAAACCTTATTGTTTTTCGCATAGTTGTGTGCGAACGTAGTCGATTGCGGGTGCCGTATCAAAGACGTCAAACCACTTGATAAAGTCGTATTTTCTGAACCAAGTGAGTTGGCGTTTTGCATAGTTTCTCGAGTGCTGTTTGATTTTGTCCTTGATGACCGCCAAAGTTTCCTTGTCGATTTCAAAGCCGTTTTCGGCCTTTTTAGGCGTAACTTCCGCAAACTCCTTGTACCCTATCGCCTGCATTGACTGGTATTTGAAACTACCGACCGAATACACTTCGTTCACAAGACCTTCATCGAACATCTTGTCAACGCGCTCGTTTATGCGTTCATACAATTTTTGTCTGTCGCAAGTGAGTCCTATCATAATGACGTTCGGACGCTCGGAAGTTTCTTGCATATCCTTGTTCTCATCAAGCGTTTTGCCTGTCGTGAGAATGATTTCTAAGGCTCGAATCACCCTCTTCGTGTCGTTTTCGTGCAGTCTTTCGGCGGTTTTTGAGTCAAGACTTGCAAGTTTGTCATGCAAATACTTTGCGCCTTTTTCTTCGAGTTCTTGCGATAGTTCGTCGCGAAGTTCGGGATTTTTGACCGTGTTTGCAAAACTCATCGGATAGATAAGCGCTTCAAAATACAGTCCTGTTCCGCCGACGATAATCGGCAATTTGCCACTGTTTAGTGCGTTTTCTATCTCCGCCTTTGCCATCTCCGCATATTCCGCAACGGAAAATTCTTGGTCAAAATTCACTATATCGAGCATTTTGTGCGGGACTTCCCGTCTTTCTTCTTCGCTCTCTTTTGCCGTGCCGATGTCGAGTCCTTTGTAGATTTGCATGCTGTCCGCGGATATGATTACACCGTCAAACTCTTTTGCGAGTTTGATTGCGAGTGCGGACTTTCCGCTTGCAGTAGGTCCTACTACATATATTGGTTGTAAATTCTTTATCGGCATAATTGTTCGTCTTTTATTTCGTTTGTCTAAAATGTGAATTATATATTGTTTACGGCAAGACTCTTTCGTTTTGCAAATCAAATATGAACTATAAAAATTTACGACTTGCCAAGTGGACTATCGTTGCTTCCGCTTGCAAAATGTCACCGTCAAACTATTCTCTTGAACATCTTTTCGATGTCAGACTTTGTGAACGCGACGACGGCAGGTCTACCGTGCGGGCATTGCGACGGAAAATTGCCGTTTTCGTCCAAATAGTTTTTGAGGACGCGCTCGATTTGCTCTCGAGTGAGCGACTCTCCGCCCTTTATTGCCGCTTTGCATGCCGTTTGGCAAAGTTTTTCACGCAGTACGTCGGTGATTTTGAGAGGTTTTTCATCGTCAAGGTCTCTTAGTAGCGTTGCAAAAAACTTGTCAATACTGATATTCGCAACGGGTTCGGGCACGGCGTATACAAGGAAATTCCCTCCGTTCGGCTTGATTTCAAAGCCGAGTTCTGACAGTTTGTCTTGAACGGACTCGATATATTCCGCCTCTTCCGCCGTAAGGCTAAGTTTGTACGGAACAAGCAAACTTTGCACGTGCTCGACTGAAAATTTGCTGACAAGTTTGTCATACAATATGCGTTCGTGCGCGGCGTGTTGATCGATGATATAGACAAGGTCGTCGCGCTCTACGATTATATACGTATCAAAGATTTGCCCTACTATCTTGCCGTCAAATACGCTTGAAACCTGCGGAGCAACCTCGGCTTGTTCATTGTCAAACGTGATGTTTGAATGAGTTAGATTGCCAAATCCTTTGACTTGCTCGCGTGCATAGGCGTTTTCGAGTTCGGAAGATTCGGAGAGGACGCTACGGTCAAAATCGTGATTTTGCGGTAGTTTGAAATCCGCCTTTGGCGCAGGTTTGTGCATGAGATTATATAGGCTCGAGGTGTCAAATTTCGCTTGATAAAACTCGGTTGCGGGCTTTGGTTGCGGTTTGCTTATTCCGCTTTGTTCTCCGCTCGGAATATCGGTTTGCGGTTTTTCTTCGCCACCAAATACGCTGTCAATATCACTCTCCGAAAGCACCGTTGCATTCGTGTTAAATCCGAATTTTACGTTTTTGAGGCTCTCTTCCACCGTGTCTTTGACTGCATGGTATACCGCACTGAACACCGCGTTTTTGTCTCTGAAACGCACTTCGGTCTTGGACGGATGCACGTTTGAATCTACGTCGTCGAACGGCATAACTATGTCTACGACAAACATCGGATAAGTGCGCTTCATAAGAAACTCTGCATACGCCTTTTCAACCGCGGTTGTGATTGTCGCGTCCTCGACGGGACGAGAATTGACGATGATCGTCTGATAAGTCCTGTTCGGTTTTGTGTAGTCAACTTTTGAAGTGTAGCCCGAAACACGAATTTCTCTGTCTTGAAGCGGAGAAATTTTGATGAGATTGTCCGCCATTTTTGCGCCGTAAACCGAATATATCGCGTCAAGGAGTTCGCCGCCCCTGTGACTTATAAGTGTCCCTTCTTCCGAAGACAAAGTGATTGATACTTGCGGATTTGCAAGACATAGCGTCTTCACCATGTCTTGAACAAATCGCTGTTCGCTTGCGGGTTTCTTCAAGAATTTAAGGCGCGCCGGAGTGTTGAAAAACAAGTTTTCGACGGTTATCGT
>ONYW01000003.1 GCA_900322215.1 uncultured Eubacteriales bacterium
GTCGCCCTTCAATGATTCGAGCCATTCGTCGACAGTACCTTCAAAGCCGTTTTCTTGTGCAAGTTGATATGCGGACTTGCCGTCTGCGCCCGTTTGACCAACGAGAGATTCGAGCCATGCCTCTTCCGTGCCGATATAGCCATTCTCTACAGCAATTTCAAAAGCGGACTTACCGTCTGCACCGTTGTCGCCCTTGTCGCCTTTTGCACCGATGAGAGATGCGAGCCACTCTTGAAGCGTACCTTCAAAACCGCTTTCTTGTGCGAGTTCGTATGCGGACTTGCCGTCATGACCGTTTTCACCGACAAGAGTCAAAAGCCATTCTGCCTCCGTGCCCGTGTAGCCGTTTTCTTGTGCGAGTTCATAAGCGGACTTGCCATTGTTGCCGTTTGCACCTTTCAAAGATTCAAGCCATGCCTCTTCCGTGCCGTTGTAACCGTTTTCTTGTGCGAGTTCATATGCGGACAAACCATTGTCCCCGTCGTTGCCTTCTTCGCCAATGAGAGAAGCGAGCCACTCTTGAAGTGTGCCGTCAAAGCCGTTTTCTTTTGCAAGTTCATAGGCGGACTTGCCGTCATGACCGTTTTCACCGACAAGAGTCAAAAGCCATTCAGCCTCCGTGCCGGTATAGCCGTTTTCTTGTGCGAGTTCATATGCGGACTTGCCGTTTGTGCCGTTTTGACCAGGCGTGCCAGGATCACCCTTGTCGCCCTTGTCACCTTTATCGCCTTTGTCGCCTTTGTCGCCGTTTGTACCATTAGTACCGTTTTGACCAGGTTCGCCTTGAGGACCTTGGGCTTTTACGTTGGACTTTTCACCGTTGATCACCCAATAGCCGTCGTCGCTGATGGTGATTTCAGGCATTTCACCGTCTTCACCGTTTTCGCCGGCAGGACCTTGTGGACCTGTTGGGCCGGCTGGACCTTGCGGACCTTGCGTGCCGGGTGCGCCGTCTTGACCGTCTTGACCGTCTTCACCGGCAGGACCTTGCGGACCTGTGGCTTTGATGTTGGTCTTCTCGCCGTTGATGACCCAATAGCCGTCTTCGCTGATGGTGAGATCGCCGACGCCGCCGTCTTTGCCGTCTTTGCCATCCTTGCCGTCTTTGCCGACAAGAGATTCTACCCATTCTTGCTCCGTGCCTCTAAATCCATTCTCGACTGCGATCTCATAAGCGGACTTGCCGTTTGATGAGCATGCCGTGAGCATTATGCCGAGCATGGAAAACACGATAACAAGAGGGATAAAGATCATAAAGAATTTCTTTGCCTTTGTCATAATATTCTCCTATAAAATATTTTCTTTATAAAAAAACGACAACGAAAAAGCCGTCGTTTTTGTATCAAAAATTAACGTGTGTGCCACAAGTTGTCGTGTTGGTTGTATTGATGATTGATTGATACCAGTTGCTCATACGTGCGTACACCCGTGCGTTTTGTATAATGCAATATAACATATTTTCAAAAAAATATCAATATATATTTTTCAACATTAAGAAATTTTTTGAAAAATTCTGTCGTTTTTTGGCTATATTGCCTACTTTTCTTTGGCAAAAAGCCCGAAATAGCACTGAGAGAGCCGCACCCTGCGCACCGTGTATTCGTGCCTCTCGCGCCTGACAGTCAGCCCGCGACGGAAACTGCACTTGTCGCAAGGGTTGCCGTATATCGTCTTGAACGGACAATGCGCGAACGTCATGAGAGGGATCTCACTCTCCGTCTCGACGCGAGGAAGCGCGAGCCTGCCATCTTGCGCGTATTCTATCGACTCCGCATACGCCACCGCGCCAAGCGATTTCAAGCACTCCACCGCAAAGCGGTTTGCCACGTTGTGCCCCGCACCCGCAATGACTTTGTAGCCTTTGTCCGCAAAGTACAAGCCGTATATGTTCTCGCTGACAAGCGTCTTTATGCCGCACTTTGACAGCATATCTTCAAGGATTTTCATATCCTCACCGTTTGCGATTATCGGCAGTTGCAAGACGGCGTCTTTTCCGCAAAGGTCAAGCGTTTCAAGCATTCTAACAAGGGATTTTGCACTATAATCTGCGGGCGCAAGCAACACGCGCTCGCCCTTTTTGACTATCACTCCGCTTGCCTCTTGCTCCACTCTGTTGAGCCTCTCGCAGTCCGCAAAATCGTATTCCTCGCCCTGCGCAAGAGCCTCCAAACGCTCCTCGGCATTTTCGACGGGTACGGCGGTGATTTCTTGTTCGTTGCAGGCGATAATCGCCTCTTTGAGTCCCGCAAGCGCGTCACGTCTCACGCTGTTCGCAACCGATTTCGGCAAAAACACGCCGTCCGCGTCCACGACTATGTCAAGGACTTCAAATCCGCTGTCCGCTACCTTTGAACATTGAGTTGCGATTTCACTTGCCTCCGTCGGCTTGTTCGTCGCCTTTTCAAGCGCGTTTTCCGACTGCGCGGAAAACACTATCTCTTTGCCGTTCACGTTCGCTTCCGCTCTCACTTCAAGCGGTTCGCCGCATATCGCGCGGACTTTGAGCGCTACGGGAACAGTCCTTGTCACGGCAAGAGCCTCGCCCTCCGATACGCTGTCCAAGGTCAAATTGACAGTATAGCCCGCCTTCACCGCCGTCTTCGTCACGAACGAATAGAGGTTTTTGCCGACCGCCTTTGGATCGCCGACGCCAAGGCTCGCCTTTTCCGTCTCTCCCGCAAAGAATTTCAGTCCGTCACCCCGTGACAGCGAGTGCGAACTCTCGATATACACTTCATACAGCCCGTCTTTGAAGGGAACAACCTTTTTTACAACGCCTATGCGCCTGCCGATGTGGCTGTTGAATCTCTTCTCGATGACGAAAGGCGTGCCGGGAGCAAGATATGCGCGCTCGAGATATTCCCCGCGAGAGAAGGAGGCTTTCAGCCTGTCCTTGTCCTCCGCCGTCGGTTGCGCGTTCCTTTCGCCCGCCTCTATCCTGTCCAAAATTTTTCTATATACGGACACCGCTTGCGCGACGTAGCCCTCGCGCCTCAGCCTCCCCTCTATCTTGAAAGACGTCACGCCCGCGTCTATCAGCGCTTGCATATCACAGGCAAGGCTCAAATCGCGCGCGGAGAGAAGATAGCCCTCGCCCGCCTTTTCAAACTTGCCGTCCTTTTCATATCCCGCCACGTACGGCAAACGGCAAAGTTGCTTGCAAAGCCCCCTGTTTCCGCTCGCGCCCTGCTCCTTTGAACTCATATAGCAGTTGCCCGAAAACGCCACGCAAAGCGCGCCTTGCACAAAATATTCTATCTCGAGATTTGTGTTCTCTCTTATTGCTTTGATGTCTTCGAGTTTTGCCTCGCGCGACAAAACCACGCGTGAAAAACCTAATTTCTCCGCCACCTTCGCGCCGTACAAATTGTGTACGCCGAGTTGCGTGCTCGCATGCAACAAGACGCCCGGGAACAAAGATTTCAGCACGTACGCCACCCCGAGGTCTTGCACGAGAAATGCGTCCACTTTTGCCAAAACACAGGCTTTAACAAGACTAATCAAGGACTTAAACTCTTGATTTTGCAAAATAGTGTTGACCGTGACAAAAACTTTTACGCCATAAAAATGCGCGCGCTTTACAACGCTTTCTATGTTGTCCTTTGAAAAGTTCTCCGCTTTCATTCTTGCGTTGAAGTCGTCAAGTCCGAGGTAGACGGCGTCCGCGCCGCAAGCGAGAGCGGCTTCAAAACTTTTCATATCTCCTGCCGGGGCTAAAAGTTCAAGTCTCATTTTTCAAACACACTTATCCAAAAATCGGCGGTTAGGGAAAGGCTTCCGATTTTTGACAATTCCTCAATTTTTTCTTTCGGTGCGCGGTAGGCGTACGGCGTCATTTTGACGAGCGCGGCGATGTCCTCGCTCTTCTCTATCTCAAAGCGGAAAGTGAGCGCTTTGTCCTCGATTTTTTTGAGTTCTTCGCTCTCCGCCTTGTTGTCTACGGCGTGGACGGAGGTGTAGAGCCTCTTGCGAAGTTCTACGAGATGATTCTCCCTCGGAGATACGACTATGAGTTTTCCGCCTCTCTTCAGCACCCGCTTGTACTCGGAATAGGCATACGGCGAAAATACGCAGGTCACCGCATCAAAACTCTCGTCCGCAAAAGGAAGGCTATATACGCTCGCCACCGCGCATTCCGCGTCTTTGTTTTTCTTTGCGGCATACCTTACCGCGTGCTTCGAGATGTCAACTCCCGCCTTCTTGCCCGCGCCCGTCACGTGAGAGAGGTAGTAGCCCGTGCCCACGCCTGCGTCAAGCAGCGAATACCCGCCGCCGAGATATGCAGTTAGTGTCCCGTCTACCTCCTGCGCCAAAGGGAGATAGTAGTCGCCGTCAAGAAAGTTCTTGCGGGCAAGCACCATATCCTTGTTGTCGCCGGGATCGAGAGAGTTTTTCTCCCCAGCCGTCAGCAGGTTGAGATAGCCCTCTTTTGCAAAGTCAAAAACGTGCCCGTTTGTACAAACCGCACTACCGCTCGTTCTATTCAGTCTTTCCCTGCATATCGGACACAAAAACGCTGTCATACGCTCATTATAACACGGTATTGACAAAAATCTATACCACATTTATAATTAAATTGTATTTCTTCAAATATAAATATCAATATAAAGAGGAAACCACTATGGAAGACGAGAAATTGGTCGGCGCGGAAGAACCGCAAGAAAACGAATCGCAAAACAACCTGTCGGAAGACAATTCGCAAAACAGCCTGAGTGAAAACTCACAGCAAAATAAAACCGTCGAAGACGGCGAAGTGGGCGAAGCGACAGAAAACAGCTTGAGTGAAAACGCACAGCAGAATCAAACCGTCGAAGACGGAGAAGCTACGGACGATTTGCCAAAGAAAAAAGGCATAAAAGGCATCATCGAATATATCAAGACTCACGAGAATCTCCGCCAAGCCGTGCTGTTCTTCTTGTTCAGCATGATTTGCGGCGCAAGTCAAATGGTGATAACGGCGGTTTTGCCTCTCATTCTCCGCGCGGCATCGGACAGTATGAGCGAACCGTTCAAGTGGTTCCTCTTTGACTACACCGAAAAAGGCGTCGGCGAATTTATCGGCTTTATCGTCGGTTCCGTCGTCGGTCAGGTGCTTACGTTTGTACTCAACCGCAAGAAGACCTTCAACGTGTCAGACCACATCCCGTTCCGCGCTATCGCATACGCTATCATGGCAGTGCTTATCATCCTCATGCAAACGGCTATCGGCGGCGGTATCACGGGCGCGCTATCAAAGGCGGTTCCGGACGCAAGCGAACTCGTCGCAACCATCTTCAACCTCATCGCGCAAGTCGTCGCGGGTATTGCGGCTCTCGTCGTCAACTTCCTCGGCAACAAATTCTTCATCATGCGCAAATTCAAAAGTGCTGCGAAGAACGACAAATCCGCAGACGAAGACAAAGCGGAATAATCATCTTTGCAACCAAAACTTACAAATCCAAAAACAGCACCTTGCAAGGTGCTGTTTTTGTCACTGTTTAGTGATTTTTAGAAGTTTTTAACATAATTTAATTGTATAATTTTTTGCGTTGTAGTATTATGCACTTGTTATGAGAGTTGCGCAGATGAAAGGCACAATGAATATGACGACGGGCAGTCCGTACAAACTTATGATCAAGTTTGCGCTGCCTATTTTGCTCAGCCAGATTTTTCAACAACTCTACAACACGGCGGACACTCTTATCGTCGGCAGATTTCTCGGCATGACCGCGCTTGCGGCGGTGAGTTCTTCAGGTCCGCTCATATTTTTGCTTAGTTCGTTCTTTATCGGCACGGCGCAGGGCGCGAGCATTGTCATATCGCGGTATTTCGGCGCAAAGGACAACGACAAGGTGTCGCGCGCCATACACAACAACGTCGCGTTCGGACTTGTCGCGGGATCGCTGCTCACTATCGTCGGCGTGACGCTCACTCCGTTTTTGCTTGAATGGATGAATACGGACGAGAGCGTGCTTCCGCAGGCGATAGAATATTTCCGCTATTATTTCATCGGTTCGCTCGGCATGGTTATGTACAACGTGTGCAGTTCCACCATGAACGCGCTCGGAGACAGCAAGCGTCCGCTCATCTTCCTCGTGTTCTCGTCCGTTACGAACATAATCCTCGATATCGTCTTTATAAGAGTTTGCCACTTCGGCGTGTGGAGTGCGGCTATTGCGACTGTCATATCGCAGTTTGCAAGCGTGGTGCTTTGCCTCATACACCTTTGCCAACCCGGGCACATCTACTCTATCTCCCTCAAAAAAATCCGCTTTTACGGCGATATGTTCAAGGAGATTTTGCGCTACGGCTTGCCCGGCGGCGTGCAAAACTCGGTCATCGGCTTTGCAAACGTCATAGTGCAATCTCAAATCAACTCCTTCGGCGCGTTCGCGACGGCGGCATACGGCTCGTATGCAAAGATAGAAGGCTTTGCGTTTTTGCCTATCAACTGCTTCTGTATGGCGATCACCACCTTCGTCAGCCAAAACCTCGGCGCGGGCGAAAACGGCAGAGCGCGGACGGGAGCGAGATTCGGCATATCCGCGTCCGTCATCCTTGCCGAACTCATCGGCGTCGCTATATACTTCTCCGCGCCCTACCTTATAGGCCTCTTCGACTCCACCCCTGAAGTCATCGCAAACGGCACGACTCAGGCGCATATTTGCTCCCTCTTCTTCGGGCTCCTCGCCCTCTCCCACGCAATAGCCGCCGTTTGCCGCGGCGCAGGACGCGCGTTTGTGCCAATGGCCATCATGCTCTCCGTGTGGTGCGTCTTCCGTATCGCGTATATCGTCACGGTCATGCACTTCATCCACGAACTTAGATTTATCTTTTGGGCATACCCGATAACTTGGGGCATAAGTTCGGTCATCTACATACTTTACTACTTCCTCAGCCACTGGCAAAACGGCTTCAAGCAAAAACCGACAACCGCTCCCGTTCCCGTTTTGGAGACGGAAGTGTCCGAGATGCTCGAAATGCCCGAACAAACCGCCGAATCCGCACAAATCACAGTCCCTGCCGAAGCTCCGCAGTTCCTTTCTCCGATTGAGGACGAAGAAACGGATGCAAATGAGGAGTGAGGAGTTGCGGTTGTTCTAACTGGGTGTCGCCAGTTAACCCTAAACGCTACACCCCTTCCTGCGCGACACTAGCTGTACGGGTAAAACCTTAAATAAAGTTTTCCCATCTCCTTCGTATGGTTCTTCCCACCGCGAATGAACCGAACACAAGTCAAAATGCTTAGTTTATGGAAAATGAGATGGTCGCATTTTGACCTTGCTATTCTCTACAAGACTGTATACCCGCTCCGGGAAGCACCGTCGGTGCCCTCAAAGTTGCCGTTCACTCATTATGCCACTTCACTTTTGAGGCGCTCCGCAACAGAATACCTCAAAAGTTCGTACTAAGTATCAGTCGGGACACACTCACGCGGTCGTCGCCGTTGCGACTCCAATTCCGTCTTCGAAAGAGTGAGTCGGGACTCCGGCGCGTCTTCGAAAGAGCGAATCGGAACTCCAACACGTCTTCGAACGGCTGACGTGAAATTCTATTCTTCCTTTATCACGCTTTTGCGTGCATATCATCAACCCGCAGGGGTGTATATCATCAATGCAAAGCATTGTATATCATCACAACATAGTTGTGTATTATATTCTATTCTTCCACAACTGAACACGCAAAGCGTGCGAAAACTCGCCGAGCACACTATGTGCTCGCAAACTCGCGGTGGCTTGCCACCAATTCACTGAGCAGACTTCGTCTGTTTGTTGTTGGTTTGCAAGTTGTTTGAAAATATCAATAAATTACATACAGGTGAAAACCTGTCAAACACACGAAGTGTGCGAAAATTCACTATCACTGCTTGCCGTGTATATCATCACTCGAAGAGTGCATAATTTTTTATATATGCAGTTAGAATGCCGCTTAAAATCCCGATAAACAAATTACACGCGTTTACAATGCCGAAATCCTTATACAAAGGGGCACGAAAAGTGGACTCGGCAATATTTGGCAAAATCTGACAAATCCACAAGATGTTGTGTTTCACGCAAATGTTTTACACTTTATTTTGCGTTTTGCCTTGACATATTTTTTTGTTGAGTTATAATGAAAAAGCAAATTTTCAAAAGGGGAACTCAGTCCAATGTTAAGTGTTAAAAAAAGAGACGGAAACGTTGTTCCGTTCAATCTCAACAAAATCAAAGTAGCAATTGAAAAAGCATTCGTCGCAGTTCACAAAAATTATAGCGACGACATCCTCGATATGCTTGCTCTCCGCGTCACGGCAGTCTTCAACGACAAGGTGAAAGACGACGTCGTTACGGTCGAAGACGTTCAAGACGCAGTCGAAGTCGTGCTCATCCAAGCGAGTTACGTTGAAGTCGCAAAGGCGTACATCCTTTACCGTAAACAACACGAAAAACTCCGTACGATGAACTCTACTCTCCTTGACTATAAGAACACGGTCAACAACTATCTCAAGGTCAACGACTGGCGCGTCAAGGAAAACTCTACGGTATCCTATTCCGTCGGCGGTCTTATCCTTTCCAACTCGGGTGCGGTCACGGCAAACTACTGGCTCTCCGAAGTCTATGACGAGGAAATCGGCAACGCGCACAGAAACGCGGAGATTCACATTCACGACCTCTCCATGCTTTCAGGCTATTGCGCGGGTTGGTCTCTAAAACAACTCATCAAAGAAGGCCTCGGCGGTATTCCGGGCAAGATCACGTCATCCCCTGCGGGACACCTCTCTACTCTTTGCAACCAAATGGTAAACTTCCTCGGTATCATGCAAAACGAGTGGGCGGGCGCGCAAGCATTCTCTTCTTTTGACACATACCTCGCTCCTTTTGTAAAGATAGACAATCTTTCTTATAAAGAAGTTAAACAATGTATTCAATCCTTCATCTACGGCGTCAACACACCGTCTCGTTGGGGTACGCAAGCACCGTTCACCAACATCACTCTCGACTGGGTTGTCCCGAACGACCTTGCGGAACTCAACTGCATCGTCGGCGGCAAAGAGCAAAACTTCAAATATAAGGATTGCGAAAAGGAAATGGCTATGGTCAACAAGGCGTTCATCGAGATCATGATCGAGGGCGACGCAAACGGCCGCGGTTTCCAATACCCGATTCCGACCTACTCTATCACAAAAGATTTCGACTGGTCCGACACGGAGAACAACCGTCTCCTCTTCACGATGACGGCAAAATACGGCACGCCGTACTTCTCCAACTATATCAACAGCGATATGGAGCCGTCGGACGTCCGTTCTATGTGCTGCCGTCTCCGCCTCGACCTCCGCGAACTCAGAAAGAAATCCGGCGGTTTCTTCGGAAGCGGTGAATCAACGGGTTCTGTCGGTGTCGTCACAATCAATATGCCTCGTATCGCATACGTCGCAACGACTGAGGCGGAATTCTTCAAAGAACTCGAACGCCTTATGAATATCTCCGCGCGTTCTCTCAAAATCAAGAGAAACGTCATCACAAAACTTCTTGAAGAAGGTCTCTATCCGTACACGAAGAGATACCTCGGCACCTTCAACAACCACTTCTCCACAATCGGTCTTGTCGGTATGAACGAAGCCTGCCTCAACGCTCGCTGGGTTGGCAAAGACCTCACGCACAAAGAAGCTCAAGAGTTTACGAAGAAAGTCCTCAACTTCATGCGCAACAAACTCTCCGACTATCAAGAGATGTACGGCGACCTCTACAACCTCGAGGCAACTCCCGCAGAGTCCACCGCATACAGACTTGCAAAGCATGACAGAGAGAAATACCCGAACATCATTTGCGCAAAGAACGCGGACAACGTTCCGTACTACACCAACAGTTCTCACTTGCCGGTCGGCTATACGGCGGATATCTTCACCGCTCTCGACATTCAAGACGAACTTCAAACGCTCTATACGTCGGGTACAGTCTTCCACGCCTTCCTCGGTCAACGCTTAGACAGCTGGCAAGCGGCGGCAAACCTTGTTCGTAAAATTGCGGAAAACTACAAACTCCCATACTACACGCTCTCTCCGACATATTCTATCTGCGCGGATCACGGCTACCTCGAAGGCGAACAATACTCCTGCCCGATCTGCGGCAAGAAGACGGAAGTTTACAGCCGTATCACAGGCTACTATCGCCCTGTTCAAAACTGGAACGACGGCAAGACGGCGGAATTCCACGAGAGAAAGACCTACGACATCGCGCACTCCAACTATCACGGAAAGCCGATCGAAGAGTTCGCATGCGACAAGATGCAGTATGACGTAAAAGTCGGCGCAAGCAAGAAGGCAGAACCACAAGCGGAATGCAAGTGCGAAGACGAACCAAAAAAACAAACCAACGAAGCTGGCAACGGTATTCTCATCTTCACGACAAAGACTTGCCCGAACTGCAAGATGGCAAAGGCTATGCTTGACAAGGCAGGCATCGCATACACGGTTATCGACGCGGAAGACGAAAAGGAAACGACGGTCAAATTCGGCGTAAAGAAAGCCCCTACTATGTTTGTTCCGAACAAAGACGGCGGCTACGACGTTTACGACAACGCAAGCAAGATCAAAGGCTTCATCGAGGCAAACAAATAACAAAAATTCGCCTCCCAAGCGGGAGGCAATTTTTTTCTCAATACCCAAAGGAAAGGAAGAAATTATGAAAAAATACGACGTAATCATTGTTGGCGCAGGTCCTGCAGGTATGACGGCGGCTCTCAACTGCCTCCGCGCAGGAAAGACGGTGCTTTTGCTTGAAGGTGAAAGCATCGGCGGTCAAATCGCTCTCTCTCCGAGAGTCGAAAACTACCCTACCGTCCAAAAAGCCGCGGGCGCGGACCTCTGCGACCAACTCTTTCAACAAATCACCGAATGGGGCGTAGAGTTTGAGTTTGAAGGCGTGACAGGCATTGAAAAGAATGAGAAATCTTTTGTCGTCACAACCGACTACAACACCTACGAAGGCACGGCGGTTATCCTTGCCACAGGCGTCAAGGCAAGACATATCGGCGTCGAACGCGAGGAAGAACTCGTTGGCAAAGGCGTGAGCTACTGCGCACTCTGCGACGGCATGTTCTACAAGGGCGAAGACGTGGCAGTCATCGGCGACGCAAACACGGCTCTTCAATATGCCTTGAACCTTGCAGGCTATTGCAAATCCGTGCATATCTGCATGCTCTTTGACAAGTTCTTTGCAGACAAAGCTCTCGTGGACTTGGTGCTTGCTCAACCAAACGTCAAAGTGACAAAGAACATCGCGCTCAAAGAGTTTTTGGGAGACGAAGAACTCTCCGGTCTCCGCTTTGAAAACACAAAGACGAAAGAGGAATTCAAGGTGGACTGCAAAGCGGCGTTTGTGTGCATAGGTCAAGTGCCGAACAACAAGATGTTTGCAAACCTCGTCGAACTCGACAAAAACGGCTTTATCGTCTCCGACGAAAACTGCGCCACTTCCTGCGACGGTATCTTTGTCGCCGGCGACTGCCGTACAAAGAAGATCCGCCAATTCATCACCGCGGCTTCCGACGGCTCTATTGCCGCTTTCTACGCTTCCCAGTACGTGGACAAGCAAAAGGCGTGAGCGAGCGACCTACGTCGTCAACTACAACAAATACACCCCGCCATGTACGCAAGTACATTGGGCGGGGTGATTTATTTTGTTTCCTTGTATCTCATCTCGCTCACGCCTTTTGCTAAATTGTATATATCATATACGGATATAAAACAAAAACTTTTCTATATTTACATATTGAAATTAGTAATATATAATATAGATATCAATAATAATCCACAATGGAGCAGATGAAATTTGCGAGAATTCATGGAGCGGATTTTTAATCCGTGAGAATTCATGACACGACGTGTCTATTCATCTTGCCATAAGGAGCAATTATGCGTTCACCGGGGGAATGGTTTTTTGCGGTAAAGGTCAAAGAGGCAGACGAAAAGCGTATGGCGACACAGCCTGTGCCGGACTTTGACGAGGAGTTTCTTAACATTCCGTATATGGAGGACGGACACCCTCTTCATACGCTCAACGTATATCGTCCAAAGGACAGCGGCAAGGCAAAACTTCCCGTCATCTTTGACGTACACGGAGGCGGTTGGTATTATGGAGACAAAGAACTCAATGCGAGTTATTGCAAGTATCTCACAAAAAACGGTTTTGCCGTTGTGGACATCTCCTACCGCGTGTCGCCCGAGGTAGACTTCTTCGGACAAATGCAGGACGTAATCACCGCTCTCAATTTCTTGCCGAATATCGCGGAAGAATACGCGCTCGACCTTGACAACTTCTTTATCACGGGCGACAGCGCGGGCGGACATATCGTGTCGCTCATCGTGAACATGGAGAGAAACGAGAAATTGCAGGAGAGATACGGCGTACACTTCACGCAGGCGTTCAAAGGCGCGTGCCTCACCTGTCCTGCGCTTGAACCGCTCGAAATCACCCCGACAAAGGGACTTGCAAAACTCTACTTCAACCCCGTCTTCGGCAAAGGATTTTTCAAAACGGATATACCGACCGTCACGTCTTTCAGCAAGACATTCACAGGCGAAGCCTGTCCGCTCTTCTTCATCACCGCATACGGCGACTTCCTCAAAAAGATTTCGCTCGCAGGTTATGAATTTGCAAAGTCCAAAGGCGTCAAGTGCGAACTCTTCTTTGTGGGAAACCCGCCCGACGACGGCAGGAAGATAGAACACGTCTTCAACATCATCCGTTGGGAGTGGCAGGAGTCTCAAGCCGCCAACGACGCAATGTGCGCTTTCTTCAAATCCTTAATGTAATAAACAACGCCACCAAATGTACATAAGCGTACATGGTGGCGTTTGTTTGTTGTAGTTGACGAAGTATATCGCTCGCTCACGCGGTTTTAATAGGCGCGAGCGAAATAAATGACAGTCTCGGCATCCTTCCCACAGCAAACACATTTCTTCGCTCTAAAATGTCCAGACGAAGTCTGGTCGAAAGGCATACAACGAGAGGTAGCGGAGAGTTCGGCTTTGATCTTGTCTTCGCATTCGCGGCAGCCGCACCACATTGTCTTGACGAAGTTTTTGCTGTCAAGTGCCTCTTTCATCTCGTCCATGTTTTCACACTCTACGATGTGAGAATAGGTGAAGTCGTGAGACTGCTTGAACATATTCTCGTGAATGTCGTCGAGGAGCGTTTTGACCGTCTCTGCGATGTTCTCGATAGGTGCGGTGATCTTTTCGTTGGTATCGCGACGAGCGAGGACGACCTGACCGTTTTCTATATCGCGAGGACCGAGTTCGAGACGGATAGGAACGCCCTTCATCTCCCATTCGTTGAATTTCCAACCCGGAGATTGTTCTCTATCGTCAAACTCGACTCTGATGCCTGCGTTTTTGAGAGTGTTTGCGACTTCGCTTGCCTTCTCCAGCACGCCCTCTTTGTGTTGAGCGACAGGAACGACCGCGACTTGAATAGGAGCGACTCTCGGCGGAAGTTTGAGACCGCGTTGATCGCCGTGCGCCATGATGAGCGCGCCGATGAGACGAGTGCTGACACCCCAACTCGTTTGGTACGGGCGCTTTTGCGTGCCGTCGCTATCGAGATATTTGATTTCAAACGCTGATGAGAAGTTTTGACCGAGGTAGTGAGAAGTGCCCGCTTGCAAGGACTTACCGTCCAGCATCATAGCCTCCATCGTGTAGGTGTCGACTGCGCCCGCAAACTTCTCTTTTTCCGTCTTCCTGCCGACGAGGACGTCGATAGCGAGGACGTTTTGCATAAATTCGCGGTAGACTTCGAGCATTTTGAGCGTCTCTTCTCTCGCCTCTTCCTCCGTTCTATGGAGAGTGTGTCCCTCTTGCCACAAAAATTCGCTCGTCCTGAGGAACGGTCTCGTGGTCTTTTCCCAACGGACTACGTTTGCCCATTGGTTGATGAGGACGGGCAGGTCGCGGTAGGATTGAACCCACTTTGCGTACATAGAGCAAATGATAGTCTCGCTCGTCGGGCGGACGACCAAATTCTCTTCAAGCGGAGTATTGCCGATATGTGTGACAAGCGCGACTTCCGGCGCAAAGCCCTCCACGTGATCCGCCTCTTTGACGAGGAAACTGTACGGAATGAACATCGGGAAATAGGCGTTTTTGTGCCCCGTTGCCTTGAAACGCTCGTTGAGAGCGGCTTGAATGTTCTCCCAAATCTCGTAGCCGTACGGACGAATAACCATCGTACCCTTGACAGGACCGTAGTCTACAAGTTGAGTTTTGAGCACGACGTCCGTATACCACTGCGGAAAATCGACCGTCATATCTGTGATTTCTTTTACAAATTGCTTTTGGTCTTTTGCCATACTTATGACCTCTTGAATTATTTCTTGTCTATTGTAGCATTTTAAGTTGTAAAAAGCAACCTAAAGCGTTATATTCACCTGACGGTGATTATAAGTGTATTCACCTGTGGTGAGTTATATTCACGTTGTGAGTGATATTCGCCTGCGGTGAGTTATATTCACGGCTCTACCGTGAGTTGTGGAAAAAAATCATCAATGCGGAGTATTGTATATTGTCACGCTTGCGTGTATATCAAAACAAAAGCGCGACCTCTGTCGCGCTTTGTTTTATTCTTCGTCCTCTTCGGGCTCCTCGTCTTCGTCCTCGTCGTAGTCGTTTACGTCGCCGTAATCGAAATCGTCAAAGTCGTCGGGAGTTTGTTCTTCTTCCTCTTCCTCGTCCTCTTCCGTCTCGTCGTCTTGAAGTTGAGAGAGAGAAAGTTCCTCGTCCTCGGATGAGACCGGTTCTTCTTCGTCGACGAATTCCTTCCAGCCTTCGTCGTCATCTTCGTCCTTTGAGGAGAGTTTGTCTGCGCGCTCGGCACGGCAGGCGGCGCACATATCTTCATCGCCTTCCAAAAAGTTGACTTTGCAGATAGGGCAAATTCTTTCTTCGTATTCGCCCTCTTCGTCGTCCTCTTCGAGCAGGCTGATTTTGCTTTCTTTTCCGAGTTCCGCCTTGCAGACTTCGCAAAGTTCCTCGTCAACTGCGATCCAATTGAGTTCGCAACGTGGACATTTCTTGTATTTCCCCATAAAAACCTCTAAGGTGTTTTAGTTCCTATATTATATTTATAATGAGACGATATGTAAACTATTTTTTTCATTTTTTCAAAAAAAATTCTTTCAACATATTTTGTGCGCTTTCACCAATTTTTCACCAATATGTTGTGTTTGAAAAAATTGGTGAAAAATTATGTTGAAAAAAATGGTGAAAGAGTATATGTTCTTAGCGTTTACAGACGAAAATTGAAGGATTTTTTCATTTTTGTGGCTAAATAACAAAATCGAATATATTACGACAAAAAACCGCATATCTCGTGGTTTTCTTCTCTCAACGCAAAAAAATAAACATGCTAAGATATAGTCGTACTCAGGAGGATAAGACTTATGGCAAAAACAATAGTTATCGCGGACGACAACACGCTTTTGTCGTCCGGACTTAAAGACTTTTTTTCTCAAAGCGAAAAGTATGAGGTCGTCGGCGTAGCGGAAAACGGAACTCAAGCCCTCGCGCTCGTCGGCGAGTACAACCCGGACTTTTTGCTCCTTGATATAGTTATGCCCGAACTGGACGGTTTTGGCGTTCTCTCGCAAATGGAAACAAAAAAGACCATCGTCGTGATGATGTCGCAACTCCGCCCGGACGGATTTGTGCAAAAAGCCATTTCCTACGGCGCGAGTTATTACCTCGCAAAGCCGTTCGACTATGGCATGCTCCAAAAAGTCCTCGACGGCTTTGACTCACACTTCGCACCAAAACCCGCCCCACGCGCCAACAAAAACCTCGACGAACGCATCTCAAACCTCTTCATCTCGGTCGGTATTCCCGCGCATATAAAGGGCTACCAGTTCCTGCGCGAGGCAATAAAGATGACAATAGAGCAACCCGACATCATCAACTCTATCACAAAACGCCTATACCCAGGCATCGCGGAGATATATCAAACCTCTCCGTCCAAGGTCGAACGCGCTATACGCCACGCGATAGAAGTCGCTTGGAATAGGGGCAAAATCGAGAATATCAACAACGTCTTCGGCATAAAAATCTATTCTCCGAACGAAAAACCGACAAACGGCGAATTTATCGCTCTCATAGCGGACAAACTGCTGCTCGAAAGCGCGTAAATGTCACCTTCGGTGAGTGAATTTTCACTGCGTGCCGCAAATCTAACCGCCCCAACAACTGCATGATGTCAATATATTCTGCGTTTGTATAGCAGAACTATTGAATGTACACATCATGCTGTCCATCTTCCCCTTTTACCCAAAGAAAGAACGAGTCCGCAAGGGCTCGTTCTTTCTTTGTTATTCATTTTGTCTCCGCTGTCAACATATCTTTCAAAACGCTTGTTGCTATCTTTTGTCTATCTAAAGACAGTGCGGAAAACATCGCAAGTATATTCTCTTGATTTTGATCGAGCCCGCTTCGAACGACTACGTTGCCAAAATCGTTTTCCCTGCCAATAAGATAGTCAACACTACACTCGAACATATCCGCAAGAGCAATAAGATCGGCTACACTCGGATCGGCTCTTCCCTGCTCCCAATTGCCGATTGTATAGTTCATAACGCCGATTTTTTCGCCAACATCTTTTTGCGTCAGCCCCTTGCTCTTTCTTATTTCGTATAGTCTCAACATATCTTTTTCCACCAAAATTTGATATGCCAATGATAGCATTTTATGCTAACTCATATATTGACATTAGCAATAATTATTGCTATTATGCTTATATATTAGCAATTTATGCTACTTACAGCAAAATTTACGACTTTAGAGGCGGACTATGAAGAAGATTTTTACATCTATATTGCTTATTGCACTGTTTGCAACTTGCCTTGCACTCGTTGCGTGCAACGAACAAACAGCCACACCCGAATACTTTGGGACATACCAAATTCTAATAAATAACGACCTAGACTTCTCAATTCAAATTGATGATAGAGGCTTTAAAATCTCAGACACTACTTATACATATGAATTCAACGACTCTTATTTTTATATTAAAGATATTCCAAATCCATCTATGAGGCGTTTTTATAGATATGAAAACGGAAACTTGTTGAGTCCGCACATATTTATGGATCATACAATGGGGCAAATCACGAGTCGAGATGGGAATATTAATACAAGGCTTATGTGGTTATCCGGAACCAGTGTGGAACGCGCCTGGTCGTTTTCCCTTGATGGCACATACCAAATACTAGATACATCAGATTACTCCAATAATGCATCGGGCACATATATTTTAAAAAACGGGCTTCTTACCCTGACTGGGAAATTTACTCTAAGCGGAAAAAAAGATTATCGTAGATTCTATATAGATTCGTCTTTTAGGATCCATGTAGTTGCATTTGTCAAAGACATGAGCATATTTGAGCGCGAACAAACACCTTCTCAACCTGGTGACGACAATCCAACAACTCCTGTGGACGACAATCCAAGCACGCATGAGCATAGTTATACGGCACACGTAGTCCAACCAACTTGCACAGAGCAAGGCTACACAGAATACGTTTGCTCTTGTGGAGATAGTTATAGATCTGATTATACCAACGCGCTTGGACACAATTACAACTCGGTTGTCACAGAACCAACTTGCACCGAACAAGGATACACTACCAAAACATGTTCTAGATGCGGTGATTCATACAAGACAGACACAACTTCTGCCCTTGGCTACCACAGTTATGCAAAAATTGGCGAACCTAATATCGACACATCTTGTGCGCTCTCATCCACACAAAAGTATAAATGTTCGGTCTGCGGAGATGAAATCGTGCGATTTGTCGACCTCTCAGAGGGAGTGTCAGACTGCCACAATCATCTTGAAGTTGGAGACGTATGCGAACATTGCGGATATAAGGTTCATTTCAAAAACAATGATGGAACGGTGCTTATGGACATTGGCAATAACAATTTGTCCGTGGAATTCTATGGTGAAACAGCAAATAGCATCAACAATTCATTGAAGCCTTGTGTGACAAACGTGTTTTTCTCAAGTGCTGTCAAAGAAATACGCGACACTTGCTGTGACTGTGACAACTTGGAATATGTCACAATTCCACAATCTGTCATTTCTCTCGGTAGTAGTGCTTTTAGCTATTGTAATAAACTACGAATTGTTAATATGCCACAACATCTATATTCTTTTATAAGATCTTTTGAGGATACACCATGGTATAACAATCTTGTAGTAGAGACTGTAGACGGAATTGAATATAGAGGCAACGTTGCAATGGGCGTTGCAAACAACGGCGGACTCCCGCCGACTTCCGTTAAACTCAAAGACGGAACCGTCGGCATTGCATATAGCGCATTTGACGGTTGTGATTATTTGTTAGACATAACAATCCCGGACAGCGTGACAAGCATAGGAAGCTGCGCATTCTATGATTGCACTGGTTTGACATCCGTCACCATCCCGGACAGCGTAACAAGCATAGGAACAAGTGCGTTCTATGGATGCAGTGGTTTGACATCCGTCACTATTGGCAACGGTGTAACAAGTATAAGTAAGGAAGCATTCGAGAATTGCAGTGGTTTGACATCCGTCACAATCCCAGACAGCGTGACAAGCATTGGATATTATGCATTCGATGGTCGCAATTTAACAACAATCAACTATGCGGGCGATATAGCAAGTTGGTGCGCAATAAGCGGACTTGGAAACTTGATGGATTATTGCAGTTCAACAAAATCGCTGTACATCGGTGGAAAGTTGGTTGAGGGTGATTTGGCAATCCCTGACAGTGTGACAAGCATAGGAAATGATGCATTCTGTTATTGCAGTAATTTGACATCTGTCACAATCCCGGACAGCGTGACAAACATAGGAGAGAGCGCATTCTACGGTTGCACCGGTTTGACATCCGTCACAATCGGCAAAGGCGTGACGAGCATAGGAGATTATGCATTCTATGATTGCAGCGGTTTGACATCCGTCACCATCGGTAGTAGCGTCACAAGCATAGGGGATCATGCATTCTATCCTTGTAATAATTTGACAACAATCAACTATACGGGAGATATAGCAAGTTGGTGTGCAATAAGCGGACTTGGAAACTTGACGGAATATGGCAGTATATCAAAAGCGCTGTATATTGGTGGAGAGTTGATCGAAGGTGAATTGACAATCCCTGACAGTGTAACAAGCATAACAAGTAATGCATTTAAATATTGTTGCAGTGGATTGACGTCAGTCACCATTGGCAACGGCGTGACAAGCATAGGATATAATGCATTTTATTATTGCAGAGGTTTGACATCCGTCACCATCGGTAGTAGCGTCACAAGCATAGGAGAGTGTGCATTTTCTAGCACTAATTTGACGTCCATCTACTTTGGTGGGACAAAAGAACAATGGAATGCGATTTCAAAGGGCGAAGATTGGAACGAGATAACGGGCGAATACGTCATTCACTGCACAGACGGTGATATAGATAAAGGAGAATAAAAATGCCATATATTTTGGACGACCTGAAAGAACAACTGACCGAATTGCTTGACAATATGATCATTGATGAACTTATCACAAGCGCAAACGGGGTTGAAAACAATCAACATTTCAAAATATACAAAAAAGAATGGATGGATGATGACAATTTGTTTGAATTTCATTATGAAATTCAACAGAATAAGGTGCACCCTGAAATATTCTATTTAAGGATTGATTGCCACTTCCACCCTTATGGCGAGAGTGCCAATTTGAACAGAGAACAGTATATTGAGCAATACGGCGAGAATAATGTCTATAAGAGAATTGCGCTTATGAAAGACGTTGACAATAATATCAATATAAACGAAGCCCGCGTTTATAGGCAGAGATGGAGTTACAATTCGGTTTGGTGTTCAAAATGGGATTTGTCAACAATTGAACTCCCGCATGCAGACTTTGTTAAAAATATTATTGAAAACACCTTTGAGGTTGTAGACCTCACATATAAAAAATAAAGCAAAAAACTAATAAAAACCGCTCAGTTTTGATGAGATGCAAGGAAACAAAATAAATCACCCCGCCCAATGTACTGACGTACATGACGGGGTGTATTTGTTGTAGTTGACACAGCAGGTCGCTAAACTGTGCGGTTTTTCAACGCAAGCAAATAGTGCTCTTCGCTCTCTTCGGCAAGGTCGACCGTGAAGAGCGGAGCAAAGGATTTTGCCTCGTCGAGGGGCGAGCCTATCATGCGGGAGACGTGATCGGCGTGTTGCTTGTGGTGAGAGTTGAGAATGTTCCTGCCGAGTGAATGAACGATTGCGAGTCTACCGCCGTCTTTCAAAAGTACGTGCGCCTTTTTTGCAAGTGCGCGTGGATCGAGAAAGTGCGGATAGGCATTGTAGATGACGATATCGTCGAAGGCTTCGCCTTTTTTGTTTTGCTGTCGGGGCTGTTCAAACTGTACGATGGGGCTCGGCTCGAACTGCAAAAAGTCTGCTTTTTCAAACTTTGCCCATTCCTTGCCCTCGAACTTGCGCTTTGCGACGTTTATCATCTCGCCCGAGACGTCTATGCCAAGCACCTCCCTGCCCGTGAGCGAGTGGAGTTCCTCCGTTATTGCGCCCGTACCGCACGCTACGTCAAGGACGTGCGCCCCTTCACCAATGCCTACTTTTTCAAGGAGCGCGCGCTTGACGTCCGCAGGACACTCTTGATAGGAGTCCCACTCGCCTGCAAGATGGTCAAAATATTTTTCTATAATTTCGTTTGTCATAATGCCTTATGCAAAGAACGTTTCTGTGTTAATCTTTTGGTATCCGCCAAAGCTATTGCCACAAGCAAAGATGTCGCTTGCAAGGTCTTTACCGAGGAATGCGCGAGTAACTTCGTTGGTCTTTTCCGTCATATCGATGTCCGCAAAGAGGGTTGGATATGCGACCTTTGCGATATACCAAGTGTTGATGAGCGCGATTTCAAGGTTTGTATAATATGCGTTGTATGCCATCTCAAGATACACTTCGCCGTTTTGCCATGCCTTGATATCGTCAAACATTGTATCGTCCTCTTTGTAGAGAGGCTTGATATTCTTTACCGCCGCCGCGTCAACAATCATAATGTCGATATTTGCGCCAAGTGCGACAAATTTTTCTTCCTCAATCGCTTGAATGCCATCCGTTGCAAGACCGCTGACCGCGTTCTTGATGTGTGCGACGTTGAACGGCGCATAGTTTTGAGCAGTCATGAGGTGGTTTGTCGTGCCCCAGTTGCCGAGACCGCAGATATACACAGACTTTTTGTCCGCTTCCGCTACGTTTGCTGTTCTATCGGAGATGAGCTTTGTCTGCTCTGCGATGAATGCGTTGAGTGCCGTAGCCTTCTCTTCTTTGCCGAAGATCTTGCCAAGCATTGTGAAGCTGTTCTTGACGTTCTCATCAAAGACGCCGTTTGCACCGTATCTGAGTGTGACGACAGGGACGCCGAGTTGTGCTTGGAGCGCGTTCTCTTTTTCTACGTCTTCATACTCGGAGATGACGATGTCCGGATTGCAAGCAAGGATTTTCTCCGCTTCTGCCGCTTGAGCTTGAGGACCGCCTACGCCGCAGGAGTTTTCGATAGCGTCAAACACCGCCTTGTTTGCGAGTTGATATGGTCTTGCCGCCGCGTCAAACATCTTTGGACGATTTGCAAGCGTAGTGTTGTCTATATCCTCGATACCTGCAAGCAGCGACACGTCGCCGATGTAGGAATACATACGGAGTGCGCCTGCGCCGATGCACACGACTCTCTTGTATGAACCGGGTGTAACGGCAACTTCTCTGCCTATCATATCTGTAATGACGATCTCACCTTGTACGTCAGACTTTTTGTTGCACGCGACAAATCCGACTACCGCAACAGAAAAGATCAAAACTGCTATAAGTGTACAAACGACACTTTTCCTTGCTATTTTGCTCATATTAACCTCCAAATACGATGCCTTTGTGCCCTTCTACATCAAAGATTTTTGCCTTTACGCCAAAGACGTCGTCTATTGTTTGCTCGTTTATTATTTCCACCCCGCCCGTGTGCTTGATCTCTCCGTTCTTCATCATAAAGAACTTGTCCCCAAACTCCATTGCAAAGCCTATATTGTGAATTGCTATGAGAATTGTGATATTCTTTTCGCTTGCGATTTTCTTTGCAAGCGTCAAAATGAGTTGTTCGTTTTGAATGTCGAGATTGCCGGTCGGCTCGTCAAAGACAAGCATCTTCGGCTCTGCTGCGAGTGCGCGAGCAATCGCCACCTTTTGTCTTTCACCGCCAGACAGTTCGTTGACGTTCTTGCCCTCGATATGAGCGAGTTCAAGTTGTTCGAGCGTACGCGCGACCACTTCTCTGTCCGCTTTGCCCGCGACGAGTCCGAAGTGAGAGAGCCTGCCCGTCAACACGCTGTCAAACACGGTGAGGTCGCCAAAGGATATCTCTTGCGGAACGTAAGAGATGAGTTTTGCCCTCTCTATGCGCGAGAGTTTTGCAATATTTTCGCCGTCAAAGAGCATCTCTCCGCTCCCCGCCTTTTGTATGCCGAGGACGCACTTGAAGAGCGTGCTCTTACCTGCGCCGTTCCTGCCGAGGAGGACGCCTATCTCGCCGTCTTTGAGCGACATGTTTACACCGTTTAATACGGGCGCGTTCTTTTTGTATGCAAATCTTAAATCCCTTATCTCAAACATCACGCGCGCTCCTTTTTTGAAAACAACATAACGAGGAAGAACGGCGCGCCGAGCAGCGACGTAATCGCCCCAACGGGAAGTGCCGTACCGCCCGCGATAGAGCGGGAGAGCGTGTCCGCAATGAGCAACAGGAGACTGCCGACAAGCGCGGTCATAGGAATGGATACGACGTGGTTGTGCCCGAGGAGTTTTTTGACGATATGCGGACAAATGATGCCGACAAAGCCTATAATGCCGAGGAAGGACACGCAAACCGACGTGATGAGCGAGGCGATGAGAAGCGACGCGACCCTCAGCGCCGACACGTTCACGCCTACCGTCTTTGCGACGTTGTCACCGCCGAGCATGGCGTTGTAGCGCCAGGAGAGGCAGAAGAATGTGACGAGCGACGCGCCGACCACACCTATCATAATATAGTCCTGCGTAAACGTCGCGCGCCCGAGGTCTCCGAAACTCCATATAACAGCGGCGGAAAGTCCAACGTCGGTTGCAAAGAATTGCAGAATCGTCGTCCCTGCCGTCCAAATCGCGCCGATAGCGATACCCGCAAGCACGATGGTGTTCGGAGAAAAGTTCCTGAGCCTGCACAGCGCAAGCACGAGGAGCGTTGACGCAACCGAAAACACAAACGCCACGGCGGACACGGCAAACGGGTTGAAAGTGTTGACGGCGTCCGCCATATTCTTGCCCATAGTGAGAAAACCGCCGGCAAAACCGATGATCGAGAGGTTTGCGCCAAACACAGCGGCGTTGGACACGCCGAGCGTGGACGGAGAAGCCATGACGTTGCCGAGATTCGTCTGCATGATGAGACCTGCGACGGCAAGTCCCGCGCCTGCCACGATAGCGGCTATGACGCGCGGAAGACGAATGTAGAGCATGATCCTGTTGTTTGCGTTCGTACTCTTGCCCGCAAGTGCCTTGAAGCACTCCTCTATGGACATCTTGGACGAGCCGACGAACAGGCATACGAACACCATAAACACGGTAAGCACAAAGAGAGCGCAGATGATGACTGTCTTTCTCGTGCGCGCCCTCTTGATGTCTTGAATTGTGCTGAGTTCCGTGTTTTTCATGCCTAAATCATATCAATTTGCGTGAGTTTTTGCAAGTTTTTTTGAAAAATGTTCGGTTTTTTCTTGATTTTTCCGCACATGCAGTCCTATAATGAGTCAAATACTAAACAGGAGTACCGATTATGGACAAAAGAGTCAAAAAGACGAGGCAACAAATCTACAAAGCATTCGCCGAAGTCCTCAAAGAAAAGGGCTATGCAAAAATGACCGTCGAGGACATTTTGCAGGCGAGCGGAGTGTCACGCTCCACCTTTTACACGCATTTCAAGACGAAGGACGACGTGCTTGACTCTATATCGGCGAATATATTTGAACACGTCTTTTCGCACTCGCTGACGGTGGAGGAGACGCACGACTTTTCAAAGTCGAGCATCTTTGACTACTCTCACCTGCTCACGCACATATTCTACCACCTGCACGACGAAAAGGATCTCATCACGGCGATACTCGCCTCGTCCAGCAAAAACGCTTTTCTGCACGATATGCGCCTACACGTCATGCCGATTATCGAGAGACTCATCTCCGACCGTCTCGTCAAGCGCATAGACGTCCCCGAAAAGCTCTTGAAAGACAAGGTGTGCGAAGACTTTATACTCTCCGTCGTATATTGGTTTGAAAACTCCTGCGCCGAGTCTCCCGAAAAAATCAAGGACTACTTCTTTGCGATGAACACCTGAATTGCCTCGGCGACCGTACAAAAGCGATTTCCTCATACAAAAAGACCGGCAAAAACCGGTCTTTTGAATTGTTTAGAAGTTGTTCGTTATCTCTTGAGCGGATCGACGTTCTTTTCTCTTTGGACTGCGTCGTTTAGCCCGAGCAACTGGTTGTTGAGTTCGATGTCGTCCTCGTCAAGATCGATTGTAAAGCGTTCGCCGAGATCCTTGTCGTTCTCCGGCGCGTCCACCTCTTGCTCGAGCAAGTAGTCGTCCTTTTTCTCTTCTTTCGGAGCGACTTCGACTTCTTCTTCGTCGAGATTTACTTCGACGTTTTCAACCTTTGCTTCTTTTTGTACGCCTGCGTTATTGACTTGTTTTTCAGACTTTTCCTTTTCTTGGAGCCTTGCTTGTCTTTGACGCTCTTGTTCTCTCTCTTCGCGGTTGAGTTTCTTCTCTACCTGAGTGAGTCCCTCTTGCTCCATATAGCCTTTGAGGAAGTACGCTTTCTTGTTGTTGGCGACGTCTTTGAGATACTTCGCATAATCCGCGTCGGAGGTTGCAAAAATGCCCTTTTCCGCTCTCTTGTTGTCAAACTCGCGTCTTGTCATCGGCTTGTCTGCTTCAAAGAGCGGGACGTTCTTGTCGTACGGACCGTTTTCGAGTTGCGCGGTGCGTCTCTCGACGTATTCCTTTGGCACTCTGCCCTGCGCATATGCGTCGAGGAGCGCTTCCTTTCTCTCTGCGACAAGGGCGTTCTTTTGCGCCAAAAGTTCATTGAGCGTGCGCTTCTCTGCTTCGGTTGCAAGGTGCGGACCTTTTCTTTCGATCTTGCCGATTTGATCTTCGAGACGTTTAAGAGTGCGGTTGAGACGTTCGTCTTCTGAAATCACAGGTTTTGCGGCTCTTTGAGCATTCTTTGCCGCATTCTTGATATAGTCTGCGTAGCCGCGGATTATATAAGGATTCGACGGTTGGACGTTCAAGCTGAATTCATTCACGTCATGTTCGAATTCGCCTCTGTTTTTTGCTTCCGTCAGCACGTTCTTTATGTATGCGCCGCCGTTTGTCGCAAGTTGTTTGAGCTGCTCGTATGCCGGTCCGCGCTGTGCGCTCTTGTCAAGTGAGATAGCAAATTTGCTTGCTGCGGTGGCGTACGCGTCGATGAGCACTTTCGAATTCAACATGGTTTTGCCAAAACTGTCTTTCATCGTCGAGAAGGATTTGACCATCTCTTCATTCATTCTTGCCATGAAACCTTCGATAGACTCATCGTTGTTTGCAAGATACTTGGCTTCGTCAAAGTATTTGGCTTCGCCGACGCGTTTTGTGCCGTCATGGTCAAACAGAGGCAAGCCCAAGAGGTCGCCGTTTTGTTGTGGATCTTTGACGAGTAGGAATCTGTCGAGTCTGTTTTGAGCGGCGTTGAAAACCTCGGTACGCTCATTCAACCCGTCCGTAAGCATTACGGTCGTCATTCTATAGCCGTATTCCGCCATAGAATTCTTCCTGGACATATCCGGATCTTTTTCGAGTTTGCTCATTGCCTCAACGGCTCTGCTTGCCGCCGCGGAGTTAGGCCTATTGATGAGGAAGGAAAATTCTTTGCCCACCTCATGGATTGCATCCGCACCGCTCTTGCCTGTGAGAGCCTTGTTGAAGTTCAAATTGTCAATCGTTTTTTGCATCCAATTGTTCAAAGCTTTCTTTGGCGCATTGACAAACTCTTCAGGCGATACGCCCATTTGTTTCATCATTCTGTACGACATATAAAGGCCGTTGAGCGTGGATATGCCGGCGATGTCCTCACGGAACTCCGGAGGCATAATGGCATTGCGCGAGACGTCCAGATTGCCCGGGTACATAACGGTGTCTCCCTCGACCGCGAACGACTTGTGAATCATGCCCAAAAGTTCTTTGGTATGCGCGAATTCCTTGTTCATTCTCTCGGCGGATTCTACCGCTTTGAGTTTTTCCGCAGGATCGTCGCTCTCAATCTGCTTTTGGAAGTCGATACGCGCGTTGTCATACAAACGAAGTCCGTAGATTTTATAGCCTTCTTCGCCCTCGAAAGGTACTTTGTCATAGCCGTACTCGTCCATCTTTTTGAACACGTCGAGAATGGCTTGCTTGGTTTCAGGTCTATACTCGAAGTCCATATCGTGCAAGCGATCGAAATCTTTTTGCCCGCTTTCGTCGAGTTGAGGCAACTTTACCTGCGTTTCTTTTCCGGCGATATTTAAGTTTGTATATCCCGCTTCTTTAGTAGTCCAAGCAGTCAGCCTCAAGTTGGTCTCTTCTTCATACGACGCGCTGATGCCCTCTTTTTCCATTTCTCCGAACGCGTTTTGAACATGAGCATAGTTCATGCCATAGTCGCCGTTTTCTCTGCCACCTCTCTTTTTCTCGAGAGCGTCGCGATAATTCGGATCCAGATCCGCCATGTGGGATCTTGCTTCTTCCAACGTGTCGCGGATTTTCAGCTTGTCCTCATCGGTCAACTCTTTGCCGTGCAGGTATTTCATATTGTCCGTAATCTCTTTTACGGAATTCACTTCTTTTTCGTATCTGCCTACGAGGTTTTCTTCCAGCCCTTTTTCTGCGACGACGACGGTGTTGTCGGCAATCTTCGCAATTCTGTCGACGTCCTCCGGCTTGAGTCCGCCGATGACGATATTCCAAAGTTTTGGATCTCTGTTCAAAATACTCGAGTTGTATTGCACATTGCCGAGCATTTCAAGTTGCGGGTTGGCTTTTTCCTCTGCCGTCAAATATGGACTTGCCGCCTGCTTGACTTCCGCAAGGCTCATAGTCTTCATGTTGTCGTGTATCCTATCGCTCAACTCTTTTGCGGCGCCGGTCTTTTGTCTCAACACCCTCCAATACTCGTGTTTGACTTTTTCTTCAAGGCGTTCTCTGCCGACAGCGTCCATAAGGGCGTTCTGGCTCTCCGGAGTCATCACTTTGAGCGCTTCACTAAAAAACACGCCAAGACGTCTTACGTTGTTTTCGGCTCGCTCGATAAATTCTCTCTTTTCAAGCCAATTCTTGCCTTGAGGCTCGTTCTTCGGGGCTTTTTCGAGTGCGAGTATCTTGGCGACGATGTTTTCTTTCGTGACTTCTTCGCCCTTCTTAAAGAGCCTTCCCGAGAATTCCTTCGGGACTTCGACTTCTTTTTCCGGTTCCGCTTGGACTTGTGCGACAGGTCCTTGTTGCGCCTGGAATTCCTTTCCGTCCGTCAAACCGTATTCTTTTGCGAAACGGCGAGTTGCAAACTCTTCCGCCTCTTGGAGAAGTTGTGGGCTTTCTCTTTCCACGTACGCCTCATAGAGAGCGTCGCGATCCGCCTCGTCATAGTCGTTTAGGTCAATCTTGTTGCCTTCAAAAGCGTTGTTTGCCAAGGTGGCTATATACTCCTCTTTTGACATCAAACCGCTCTTTTTAAACGGCGTCGGAAGCGTGTCGAACTCGCCACGCATGATGACCTGATTTGAACGCGCTACGCGGTAGGACTCCGGAATACGACCGGAAGCGACGTCATCCTCGAGTTGTTTGAGATAGTCGGATTTTTGATTTGTGATCTCTTTTTCCTTGGCGGATTTTGCTTGCTCCAAAACCTGAAGCTCGTCGTCCTTTGCAAAGTCGGCGTCTGCGCCAAGCGATTGCTTTCTTGCGGCGATTCTGTCTTCAAGTTTTTTAAGCTCTTCCGCCTGCTTCTTCATGAGGTCGTTGAAGTCTTTGTCAGGCTTTAAGTCAAGCTCGTCTTTTGCGGTCTTGTAGAAGTTTTCGACCTTTGCATTGAATTCGTCAACTTCTTTTGCAAAACTCGTCTTGCCCTTTGCAGTGACTTGGATCTTCTTCTTTGTCTCGTCGGAGATTTCCGTGCTGTTCGCCACAACGTCTTTGATATATTTGTTTGCGTCTGTAAGCAGCTCTTGAAGCGCACGATAATCAGGGGTGCCACGCTCTGCGGATTTTGCAATCAAAACCTTTTTTGCCGCGGTTTGCGCGATAGCCACGAGTCTTTCTTGTGAAATAGCCTGCGTTGTTTCTTTGTCTTTTCCCACCCTAATTTCCGCATTAAGTTTGAGATACTCGGCGATATTCGCGTCTATTTGCGCCTTCATCTCCGAAACGGATCTGCCGTTGTCTTTTATGTAGGCGAACTCGTCGAACGGCTGTGGCTTTGTGAATGCCAAATCCTTTCCTACATAGTAGGAAATGCCGAGTATAGACGCGTCCTTTTGAGGCTCGTTCATAAAGAAGAGTCTTTCAAGGTGGGAGTCCGGATCTTTGAACGCAACCTTGCGGTCGTTGATCTCCATTTGCGCGTTGTTCATAACGGTGGTATCAAAGAATTCTCCAAGACCTGCGTTGTGAGCGCGGACTTCCGGATCTATATCCATATAGCGGAATGCTTCAAACGTACGCGGAGCGCCATAACTTACTCGCGGTGAACTTTTGCTGTTTTTGCAAACTTCGAATAGCGCCTGTGCGCCCGTCTTGCCTGCAATTGCGTGATCGAGGTTTTGGCTCATCTTTTCTTGGAAGGTCTCGCGCATATATTTTGCGGGATGCTCCAGGAACTCTTCCGGCTCGATGCCGTTTGCCTTTGCAAAGTTCATTGCAATATACATCGAGCTTAGGTGAGTGACTGCCGCGTCTTCATATCTAAGGTATGGCGGGAACAATTCGTTTCTTACGACTTCGATGTTGCCTGCCATAGCAAAGTTGTCCTCTGTGACGGGGAAATGCTCTTTGATATAACCGAGGAGTTCGTCCACGTGGGCGCGCTCTTCGTTCATCTTTCCGGCGGCTTCGGCGATCTTCAATGCGTCACCGGATTCTATGGCTTTTTTGTATTCGCGAATCGTGTTGGCAAGAGGTTTGAGTCCGTATTCTTTTGACTCACCCTCTTCGCCGACGACGCCTGCGCTGTCATAGCCGAATTCGTGCATCTTGGCAAACACGTGCAAGATTGCAGTCTTCGTCTCGGGAGACATCTTGAATTCCGCGTTGTTCCATTTTTCCATTTCCTCTTCTTTGCCTTCTTTGAGGACAACGAGGGTTTCGTTCGTTCGAGGATTTATGGTCGTTTCGACTATGGTTGGATCGAGTCCTTCCTTTTTCATTTGCTCCGCACCGGCGTCACGCTCTTTGTGCAAAGACGCGTTTTGCATCTGCCTGCTGTTTTCCGTATAACTCGAAAAACTCGGATCGTCAGGTTTCAAAAGGAATTCGTTGGCTTTTTGCAAGTCGTCCGCCATTTTGAGTTTGTCCTTCCACTTCAAATCCTCGTTTTTCTGTATGTCGTCCAAGGCTTTGAGCGTCTGCTTGGTATATTGTGGAGAACCCATATATTTTGGATCCCTATCCCTTGGCAAAACAAAATTGTCGCACTCTTTCGCCAAGGCTTTCATATCCTCTTCTTTCAAATACTTTGGCAACTCTGCGGCGATATATTTGATGTTTTTGGCAAAATCCTGAGTTCTGAAATTGCCGAGCATTGACTTCTCTATGCCCTTTAATCTTTCTTTCGAAATGTAAGGACTGGCCATTCGGAGCGCCTCATCAGGCTCGATAGGTGCTTTGCCCGTAAGTCTTGTCTTAATAGCGCCTATTCGATCCATCTCTTGTTTGAGTGCGTCCTTTTCCGCGCCATCGGGCATGGCGTTATATTCCTTGTCCTTTTGGTTGTAAATCTCGTTCATTGCCGTATCAAGCCTACGAGAAAACACCTTGTATGCTTCGTTTTTTACGTTTTGAGGCAACTCTTTAAAGATTGCGTCCTTTTGTTCGGGCGTGAGCTTTTTAAGGAGCGAATCTACAAACTCCTTTCCTCTCACCCCGTCTCCTATACGGACGAAATCTGCCCTAACGTTTTCCATCTCGGTCTTGTTCGGGTCATTGTATTTATCGCGATACGAGTATGATATAAAGCGTTCCGTGAGCGCCACGAAGTTGTCTTTCGTGACAGTTTCACCCTTGCGCACGAATTTGATGCGCTCATCGTGCGGCAACGCGTTTTCCTTGTCTATTGCAGCCTGTCTCTCCGCCTCTTCGCGCGCTATACGCTCCTGCTCTTCGCGGTGCGCCTCTTCGTTTGCGGCGGTGTAGATCTTTTCCATCTCCGTCTGCGTGAAGAATTGACCGCGCTCTACAAGCCCTTTTTCGAGCATATATCGCTTTGTGAGGAACTGACGTTTCTCTTCAAGCGCTCTTTCAACGAAGTTGTCGTAGAGGTATTTCTTCTCGCTGCTTGAAAGTTCGCTTGCCGTTTCTTTGTCGTAATATCTTTCGATATAATCCTCGACGTCGCCGAGGTCGTCCGCCGCAAAGAAAGGCGGGAGTTGTGCGTTCACGTCACCGTTATCCAGTTGTTGCATACGCGCGTTATAGAACATAGCGGGCACTTCGCCGTTTCTGAAACTCTGCGTAAGGTATGCCTTCTTCTCCTCAACGGATTGTTGTGCGGCTTCGCCCTGTGCATAAGCGCTTGTGTCGCCGGGCTCGTTCATTTGCGCTCTGTAATTTGCGACGTTCTGAGCAACCATATTCTTGTACGGGTTGTTGCAAGTGACGGTCGCCTTATACTCGGCGGCTTTTTCTTCAAATGAGTATCTTTCGATATATTCATGGTCGATCCATTTGTCAACGTAGGATTTGCCGTCGTTGACAAAATTAAACATATCTTTGAGCGCTCTTTCGTCGCCAGTCAGTTGACTGTTTGGCTTTGTGAGCGCATCGCCGAGACCGTGTACCATCAAATATTTTGCCGCCGCCTTTTGCGCTATCTCGACGAACTCGCTGTTTGAAAGCGCCCTGTCACCTTCTCCCGTCTCCAGTTCGTTGGTCTCTATATAGGTGACGACGTTCTCTTGGATTCTTGACAAGAAATCTGACGGCGATTCATAGTTGTTTGCCATATATTCGCACTCGTCAAAGCCCTGCGACTCGTGAATCGTAAACGTCTTGGAATCATAATTCGTTATATTCAACAATCGTCCGTCCTCAACAGGCTCTTTGACGATAAGGAACCGATCAAGGATAGATTTGTGGGCACGGAGTTCTTCGCCATGATGCTCATACATTTGTTGGTACGGTCCAACCACCGTCGTGTGGAAAGTGAATGTTGCCACCTGGTTGTGCAGTTTGAGGTCCGCGTCTTTTTCAAGACCGCAGAGCGTCTCGATGACGTTCATCTCATTGTCATCGCCATACCTACCTGCCCCGTACACTTTGTGTTGAAGGTCATAGATTGCCGATGCAGGAGATGTTTGATCCTTTAGAAGCTCGAACGAGTTGACTTTTTCGAATCCCTCCGTATAATGCTTTTCAACCGCTTTTAACGGAGACGCCAAAAACTCGTCGACGTCCAGGTCGTTTTCTTTGATATAGTTGTAAACGTTGTATAATCCGTTGATTATGGACACGCTTCTTACGTCTTGTCTCATATCCGCCGGCAAATTGTTGTTTGACATACCGCCGACGTTGCTTTGATAGATGTCCGACTCGTCCATAGAGAAGTTGTTGTGCACCACGTCCAAGATGTCTCTCATCTGCGTGTTATGCTTGTTCCATTCCTGCGCTAGACGGACGCTCTCTTTTTCGTCGTGTGCGTCGAGGGCTTGTTTGTATGCTTCAAACGTGTTGTTGAGCGCGGAGAAAGCATAGTTTTTTGTGTCCAAATCTTCTGCGGATCCCGTTGGCGCATAGCCGTACTCCTCAAACTTTGCAAACACCTCTTTTATGGCGTTCTTCGTCTGGTCGGAGTAGCGCATATCAAACTCGCGCATACGCTCAACGTCCGCCTCTTTTCCCGGTTGTATCGTGCTGAAATAATTTTCTCTCTTGTCAGGAGTTTGCACCACCGCAGTCGGATCCATGCCCATGTCGACAATTGCCTGTTCTCTCGTCTCCTCAAGGTTGTGCCGAGCCGATGTCTCTAAGCTCTCTCTATAATATTGGAGTTCTTTGAGTTGCTTATCGGTTGTCACGATATTGGCGTTTATATCGTCCATTATCGCCTTGACTTGCTCCTTCTCTTCTTGGGACATGGAGGCGTCATTGTCGACTCTTTGTTTCATATCCTCTGTCGGAGCGGACAGGGTGTGCGTGCCAATGCTTGCGACTGTTCTGTCGCTGACAGGAATATATTTGTCTGCCGCTGTCACGATCTCGTCAATCGTCTCGTTCGGCAGGTTTTCCGCAACCAAATTGAAGAATAAATCACGTCTGTTATCGATATATGAAGTCGGAATCTCCAGCTCTGAAAAGCGAGGGTCCGAAAGGCTTTCCTCTGACATGAACGAGGAGGCAATTCCTTTTGCCTTGTCAAGCGACTCCGCGTTTGCGATAACGTCGGCAAGCTGGTTTTTTGCGTTTTGAAGCTTTGCGTTCGGGTTCTGCTGCTTGAGTATTTCAAACGCTTTTTCGTCCGTAATCTCGGGATTGTTTCTGATTGCCGATGCGATGTTGTCTTTTGCGCGGCTGTAAACACGGTTTTTCTCATCATCCGAGAGACCGTTAAAAATCTCGCGTTTCTTTTCTTCAGGCAACGCGGCATAGAGTTTTTGAATCAATCTGTCGTAGACGGCGCTATCTTCATTCAAACTATATCCTTCTACTGCGATTTGGAAGTAAGATTTCCCTGCCTCGTCAACCGTTCTTTTTGCGACAGCGCGAAAATCATTGAGAATGGAAACTATATTTTCCTTTGTAGCCTTTTGGTTTTCTTTAAGCAATTTGCCCATATCTAAACTCCTGAAAAGTCATTTTCTTATTTCAAAAAAGCCTGATTGTATCAGGCCTTCTTGTCTTGGAACAGCGACGCAACGCGCTGGGACGCGATGATGTCGATGCTCGTTCTGCTCTGCGGGCCCGTGATGATGAATGCACTACCGCGCGGATTGTTGATGATTTGATCTTGCTCCGCCTTGTTGATATTTCCCGCCTTGCTGTACAGCGTGCAAAGGTCGTCCATATCGTTCGGCGCAAGCGCGAAGATGAAGGAATACTGGCAAGCGTTGATGATTGCCGTGGACTTTCTTATGATATCCTGGCTTCCGACAAAGTCCTTTATGTTTTGCGTAATGATGATTTGCATACCGTTGTACTTTCTGATACGCTTTGCAAGTTGGTACATAAAGTCGAGCGCTATCGGGTATTTCGGATCGATGAAGACGTGCGCCTCGTCGATTGCCACGACTATCTTTCTGTTCGTATTGTATTTGAGGTTGAAATCACGGTTTTTGATAATTTCATTATCAAGCCATTTGAGAACGAGGAGCATCTGCGCGTTTGCGATGACGCCGTTCTTGTTGGCGAGCAGGCTTTGGAAGTTGAAGACCGCAAAGTTTTCCTTGACGGAAAGCGTGCTCGGGCCGTTCCAAAGTTTTGCGTTTCTTCCGCCCGAGGCAAACTTTGAAATGAAGTTTTTGAGGACGCGGAGGTTTTCTACGTCGTATGCCACCGTGGCTTTTTCGAGTTCTTCCAAAATGTAGGCGTAGAGGTCGTCGAAAATCGGGTAATCTTCCGCCGTAAGCACGGAGAAGTCGGAGTCTTCGGTGATGCCCTTTCTTCTGTACAGTTCGACCGTCATGTTGTTGAGCATTTCAAGCGCGTGAGCGTCGATACCCGGCAAAATCTCGCGGTAGAATTGCTCTAAGAATTGCAGGTGTACGGAGAACGCGCTGCTCGCGCCTTCCGTATCCTCGTCCGCTTCAAGCGTCGTGATGACGTGGAAAGGATTGAGCCTTCCGTGGCTCGCCGTTCCTACGTCGATGAGTTTTCCGCCGAGGTTGGAAGCTATGATATCATACTCGTTTTCAGGGTCGAGAATGAATATCTTGCAGTTTTCGGTCGCGAGGTGCGTGAGAAGCGTCTTCGTGGAGTAAGATTTTCCCGAACCGGATTTGCCCATGATGACCATATTCGAGTTGACGCGCTCGTCGTTTCTTGCAAAGAAGTCGACGATGACCGGGAAACCTTTGCTTTGACCTATCGTCACACCGCCCTTCTCCATAATGGACGAGAGAACGAACGGGAACACTGCCGCGATAGAATTTGAGTGAATAGAGCGTTGGAACTCCTCCATAACGTCGTTTTGCGACGGGTTCATAGAGATGAGCGCACGGCTTTGGTTGCAAAAGTCGTCCGAAAGTTCAAAGCCTTGTTCGGACAAAACGCGGAGCAAACGCTTCTTTAGATTCTTCTTTGAGTCCTTGGACCTGTTGTAGAGTTGAATGTGAATATTGACCTTGTAGAGGTTTTCGTTGTCGTTTTTGAGGAGCGCAAGCAGTTGGACGAGGGTGTTGATATGCGTCGTCCTGTCAATGATAGAACTTGCCCTGAAAGACTGGTCGCTTTGCGACAAGAGTTCTTGCAAGGAGCGGTCTATCATCTTGACTGCTTTTTCCTTTTCATACGGCTCGAGGTTCATGACGATCTTAGTGTCTTCCGTGTTGAAAAGTTGGAAGCCCCAAGCGTTACCTACCGCGAGCGGATAGTTGCGGATTGTGAAGCAGAAGGATTCCTCTCCGTCTATCTTCGTACTTCTGGACGAGAACGTGATTTCGTCGGGAAGGATCCAGTCCATATACTCGCGTTCGTCCATCACGTCGATGTCCTCTTCGTTGAATTTGTCGGTAAAATTGTATTTCAAGAACACGCAAAGTTCTTTGGTGTCCAAAATATGCGTTGTCATACCCGCTTCCGCAAACGTCTCTACGGCGTTTGTCAGAATTTCGTCTATAACGCTCTTTTGCGCGTCATAAACTACGAGATAGAAGCCGGGCACCATGATCTTGTCATCGCCCGAAGCATTGAGATTGTTGTAGACCGCGATACGGTCTTGTATGACGCGTTCGCGAACGAAAAGTTCCTGCTCGGTGAGTTCGCCTGCGTCAAAAGTCTTTTTGAGGTCGTCGCGCTTTTCTTCTTCCGCCGCGATAAAATCGTCGAAGCGGATCTTTCTGTCAATCTTGATGAGTGATGCACGGGTTTTGCCCGATATCTCGCGAATGACCTTGCCGAAGTAGTTGTTGATGATTTGGTCTTGTCTGAAACCTGTGAGGAGTCTGAATTCTCTCGAGCCGATTTCAAGCACACCGCCGTAATAGTCGCCGAATTCGATATAGCCGTCTTTGACGTTTTTAAACGCCACGAACGACTTTATGTTCGACGCGCTTTCCATATCCTGTTTTACGTATCTTTTCCCCGAAAACAGGTATCTCACGAAGGTACGGAAGAAGAGATAAAATCGTTGCCCGTCATACGGAACGTACAAACTCGCCACAACAAGCACGACTATCGCCGCGATAAAGAATCTCGCGATGCCTATGTTGCTAAGGCATATAACGACGGCGAGGACTATGCCGAGAAGCGCAATCAAAATATCCGCAACGGATATATTCTTGAAAAACTTAACTTTAACTTTTGCAGTTTTTGGAATAACTCTCATATCATTATTTCCTCAAAATACTCACTCTTCGTCTTCCTCTTCTTCGGACGCTTCATCTATGCTGCTAAGGCCTCCAAAGGTTTGTGCCCCTCCGTTTGTGAGCGCTTCCACGATTTGGTTCGCCGTCATTTGATTTGTTTGAGACTTGCCGAAGTTGAAATTGTTCGTGTCGGCTTCGCGTCTCGAGCCCGAATCGCTATCCGAGTTGTTCGATCCCGACTTGTTGTCCGTAGGTCCGTCGGTACTGTTTTTGAGCTTGTCGGCTACGCCGTTCTTGTCGCCGTATTTCGGATCCTCGCTGAGTTTCTCGCCCTCGTTCGGATTGTTGGTCTCGCCCTCTTTCTTCTCTTTGTCGTCGCCCGACTCCTTGCCTTTGTCCTTGTCCTTTCCGCCGAACAACTTCTTTCCGCCTGCCATAAGACCTTTTCCTGCAAGTTTGAGACCGCCCATTGCCGCAGCCGCGCCGAGGCGACCGAGGGACGCGTCCATAAGTTCTCTGGAGCCGGCGCCTGCGCTGAGCAAGTTGCCGATGAGTGCGGAACTCCTTTGCATAGCATAACCGCCGCCGATGATAATAAGCAGTTTGAACAGCCCGTTCAAGAATCCGTTGTCAAAGAAGACGACGTCCGTCGGGGTTATCAGCGAGATGAGCAGACAATATATGTTCAAATACAGAATAATCCCGTAGCCCGACATAAATTTGAGCAAAACTTGTTCTCGCCATAGTTTGAATCTTCCGCCGTCGTCCAAGACGTTGGAGGCGATAGAAAACGGAGACACGAAGAACAACACGCCGATGCTTATTGCGCGATCCACGAATTGCACAAGTGCGATTGCGAGCGTGAACAACAGCACGAGTCCCGTGATCCAAGAAAAAATAAAGTCAAAATCTTTAAGATTGATTGCTTCCCACACAAAGTCGGTGTCCATATAACTGTGCGCACCGCTGACAATTGCGTCGTAAGCCGTTTGATTGGCGATTTCCGCGTCCTGCGAAAATGCTCCGAACAAGAACGAACCGATACTCCCCGCACCGTTACGCGTTGCCTCATAGAGCACTCCCATGAGCGTGTTGAGCGCCCAAACAAGCGTCAACATAATGGAAGGCACGAAGAAAAACAGTAGCAGCGTCTTAAACGCTTTCACCGCCACTTGTCCCGGAGAAACGTCGGGCTTTTCTTTGATAATCACCATAATAATCCGCGCGATTGTAAAGAATATCAACACAATAAAACCGACGACCGCGGCAATTCTAAAACCGTTGGAGAGCGTATCGCTCCTCAACATGTAAGAAATGAGGTCGGTGTCAGTCCCGTCGATATTGACAGGCTCTATTCCGCACAATTTGTTCGTGCAGGAGATGAGTCCGTCGATAAGTCGCAGTAGAGATTTTGTGATTCCGTATAGAAACTCCCAAAACCAATCAAACATTTTTTACTCCTTAGTCCGCGTAAATCAAAATCGCGGTAATCCTAACCGGAACCCTCGTATAATCGGGTTCCTTTTCTCTTTCGTATTTGTCTTTTGCAGAGTTGAATGTTCCTTCTGCCGTGTTGCGCGTGCTGGTCGCTGCGTCAAAGGTCGTTTGAGCCGCCGCTTTGTCCTCCGCGGACGCCGAAGAATCGGACATAATCGCTTGATACGCTTCCTTCGCCGCATTGAACGCGTCGACCGCTTTCTGCCACATCTTTTCCGCGATGCTAAGCTCTCGTTTTGCAGGATCGTAGCAGTTGTTGCTTATGCGAAAAACAATATATTGTCCCTCTTCGAGATGGTATCTCTTTTGAGAGGCTTCGCCCTTTTTGCCCCAACTCTTCAAATACATTTCCTGCCATTTGTCCGCTTTTCCGGGTACGTGAAAGGAAACCTCTGCAACCGCATCGGCAATAGCAGGCTCGTCACATTCGTCAGCAGAGTAATCTCCGTCCTCTCCCGCGTAGATTTTTGTCGGGAGATCGTCTTCGTCCATGACGAAGACTTTGACGTTGACGTCGGCTTCCACCGTAGAATCAAAGAATATTGCGATTTCTCCGACCGAAAGGGCTTCTTCCGATTTGATGAATATATAGGTATATTCTCTGCGCTCTTCCTCCGAAAGCGGAGAAATGAGATCGTTGACCGCCTCGTCGCTGTAGAAATCCTCCATACTGTAGTCGTATGTATCGGACTCCGTGTCGACGAGACGAATCAAAGAATAATTTTCTCTATAATCATCATCGTTTTCAGTCCCTTCTCCGAGATTGTAACAAGCCGTTAAACTGAACGTACAAAGGATAATCGTAATTAATAGAAAGATAACTTTCTTATTAATACGCATATCCTTGCCACCAATCCGTGAAGATCGTGATGCCGACTTGGAGCATGATGAGCAATACGAAGATCAGCACGAAGCCGACGATAGCGTGTTGAAGTGATTTTTTTGCATTTTCATGCTCTTGTGGTTCGCTGGCGCGCGCATATTTTACGCCGAGCAAAATGCAGAAGATCGCTCCCACTGCGCCGACGACTGCGAGCAATGCAGGAACTAAGATCTTGCACACTTCAATGATTGGGTTGATGATTTTTGTCATTTCCGCAGAAGTGATGCCGATAAGTGTTTGAAACATAGTTCTTACCTTCCTTTTAAAGAATTTTTGTTATTTAATGTCATTATAATACACGAGGTATTACAAATCTATTACACATTTTAATCCCCGAAGGGGTGTTTTTGTTATACTTTGCGACGCTTACGAAGCAGCAAGACGACAAACAAACCGATTGAGACGAGCAAGCAAACGACGATTATCGTTATCGTTGTGGCGACGTTTGCGGTGTATTGTCTCGTAAATTCAAAGACTTTTTCGTTGCCTGCCGCGTTTGTGATGACGATCTTATACTCGCCTTTTTCCTTGATTTCGGGGAGCTTCATCGATTCGGACGTAACGACGACCGTTTGTGTGAGGTTGCCGTTCTTATACACCTGAATGACGTCGCCGACCTGGCAATCCGTCAAAGTGACGTTCTCTATCGTAGAACCGCCGTTTTCAACACCGCTTAGTTGCGCCTTCGGGATGGTCTTGTCGATGGCGATTTCAAACGAGAATTGCGCCGACGACACCATAGAAGATACCGTGACGAGATACAAACCTCTTTCGTCAAAGATCATCTTTGAATTGTTGGCGTATTGCGTGACGTTGTTCATATACGAGATAAGCACACCGTCGCCCGCGTCGTATTGCACGTTTGTGATCTTGTAGGTGTACGGAGAGACGTATTCAAAGCGGGATATCTCGTGCGTTACGACGTAGAAGTAGAAGTACGTCTTGTTGCCGATATCGTCGGAGATGAGGAATTCCCATTTGCCCGTTTCGCCAAAGCCGATCGCTTGAGACGGATCGTATTCCACACCGTTGAGGACGATGAGGTCTATCTTTGAAGAATCCTTGTTGACTGTCACGAATCTCGCGCTTCCCTGCGTGATGACTCCGCCGTTTTCTACAGGTCTGTCATTGTAGCCGTTTATGAACGCAAATTCTACGAGAGTGTCCTTTTTGACCATTGTCGTGAAGATGTTGCCCGCAACGTCGGTGATATAGAAGCGATACGTGCCGTCCGCAGTCATGACGTCGCCGGACTTGTACGGCATTCTCTCTCCGCCGCTGAGCGAGACTTCACATTTTACGGACGAATCGAATTCGATCTTCACGTTGTCCTGCGTCATCACGACGTCGTTTATCGTGACTATCTTCATGAAGGACGCCAAATCGATATCGAGCGTCTTGCGGACGAGGTTGACTTCAAACTCATATTCAAAGCCGTATTCGTCGACGTAAGTCACGACGCTGACGTATTCGCCCGCTTCTTCTCCGTCCGCCGGGTAGGCAACGACGAGAGGCATATCTGCCCTGTTGCCGTCAATGCGGATCTCGTAGCTTCTTGCGATCGTTTCAAACGTCACGTTGAAGTTGGAATACACTTTGTTTTGTTCGCCCGCGACGATTTGTATCGGTTCGGGATCTCTCGACGTGCGGATAGTACGGCTCACCGAGATCGTATCCGTGCCTCTATAATGCAGGAGCGTTTGCGTGACGTTGCCGTATTCGTTTCTCATCTTGAGAATATACACGCCGTCGCCGAGGCTTCCGATGACGTCGGTCAAGAGTTCGGGCACAAGTCCCGTGCCGTTGCTCTTCAACACGTCGTATGCGACGATTTGTTGCTCGCCGTATTGTACGATCGCTTGAAGAATACCGTCGTTTATCATCTTTGTCGCATCAATGGAGAGTTTCTTGTTTGTATAGCCTTCCGCAAGTTTCAACGCCTTTTCGTTGTAGCCCGTCAGGTAGTCGTGTTTGAAGGTGAACGACTGACTTGCTATCTCAAAACTGAGTTCTACGACGTTGCCGAACTCGTCCGTGATAACGATCTCGTACATTCCCTCTTCCTTCCAGGCGAGAGAGCAAACGCCGGACGCGTCGTGGAGGTGAATTTGTTCTCCGCGGACGCCGTTGCGAGTGAGCACGTAGGTGATGTCTTCAAAGTAGATATCGATAGTAACGCTTTCGTTCGCCTTGAAGCTGCGCTTTGTCGAAGCGGAATACGTGTTGCTCGTTCCGTCCGTATACTCGGTCGTGACTACCACGCGGAGTTCGCTCGACATGATGACGACAAACTTCGCGACTCTACCGTATATGTTCTTTGCGATGACGGAATAGAAGCCTTCCTCCGTCATGAGGATCTTCTTGTAGCCTTCGCTTGGAGTGTAGACGATTTGATAGTTCTCAAAGTCCGTCGTGTCGGAATGTGCGATTTCAACCGACGTCACGTTTTTGAAGCTTGTCTCGACGATGAAGAATTCGCCGTTGAGGTATATTATGTTGTCCGTCGACGTAGGCGTTACTTGTTTGCCTTCGTCGCCCGTTATTTCAAACGTAATCTCAGGCAATTCGCCGCATAGGATAGCCTTGACAAAGTACGGTTGATACTCTTCGCTGTACATGATGCGCATCGTCACGGACGCTTCGCCCTCTTTCGGTGCTTCCACCCTATAATATACGTGACCTTCCTCGTCTATTCTCACGAGAATGTCGACGCCAACCGTTTCCTCGCTCGTAATTTGATACGTCTTGTTTCTTTCCGCCTTGTTCAAATCCGGAATGATCATCGAGGAGTACACTTGTTGATATTGATGAATCACGTTGCCGCTCTCATCGTAGACCACGGTATCTTCGGACAGCGAAAGTTGATATACGACCGAATACAGCGCGCCGTCGACGACTTCATAGCGGAGATATTGCTTCTTGCCGTTCTTCTCTACCATAAAGACGATGGTTGCGCTTCCGTCGTACTTGACTTCCATGTGGTCGTACGCATACGCGTCAGGCGGATAGACATATTGACCATCTTCTTCCGAGATAGAGTCCGCCGGGGACAGTTTGAGGCTGAGTTCGCGCTCGTCCACGAAGAGTTTTGCTCCGTCGGCTTCCTTGTTGACAAACGTAAATTCGCTTTCGTTGCCGAGCGTATCTCTTGCAACGACGCGGTACGTGCCAAAGCGGTTGACCGTCACGTTGCTGACGCCTCCGCTCTCGGAGAAACTGCGAATGAGCACGTCGTCGACGTATACGTCTACTTCACTGCAGATAGAATCGTCGGTAAATTGCAAAGTGATGATCGGCGAATACACCGTCGAGTTGTTGCGGACTGCCTTGGAGATCGTCTTGCTCACGAAGAAGAACTCGCTGTTTGGCGTGAGATACTTGTTGCCTTGCTCGTCCTCCGTGATGAGCGTAGAATCGACGATACCCTTGTTTGCGTTGTCGACTTGTTGTGCGTCGACGTACCTTACTATATCCTGTCTTGCCGTCACGTTGATGATAGGCGCGGTAAGGTCGACCAAGCAGTGGTAGATGACGTAGATTTCAGGGAATTTCGCATAGCGAACGGTGAGCGTCCAGTCGATCGCTTCGTTGATTCTGACGCGAGTACGGTCGCTGAAATCCGTCTTTCTGTACGTGACGTTCGACTCGGAGAACTGGAACTCATAGTCCGCGTTCGTATCGAATGTGAACATGAGCGGTTTGTTGGTGACGATTTGATATTCTCTCTCGCCCATCTTCGAGATCTTCAAATTGGTTTGAGTGCCGTCGTACGGAACGTCCTGTCCGCCCTCGTTCAAATCGTACCAGAACCATTCGAGTTGCGGTTGTTCGCGCTTGAGTTCGTAGTCGTAGGAGAACGTGTTGCCAAACCAGTCTTCGATGCGTATAGAGTACACGCCCGCTTGATAGTAGGTCACGTTGTTCACGTAGTTGGATTCGATAAGTTTGCCGTCAAGATAGATTTCGTACGTCTTGATTTCGGACGCGTCGCGGTTGCATTGAATGCGGATATTGCGGTTTTCTTCCACGAGGACCTTGACGGTCATCGGCGTGGAGTTCATATACATATTGATTCTGTACATGTTGCCGCTTCTGTCCGCGACTTCGACGTAGTATTGTCCCTCGGAAATTTCGATGCCGTATGTCGGGATATCCTCTATACGGTAGACGCTTTCGAGCACGCCGTTCTTTCTGAACACCGCGATATACGCCATATTGTCGATTTCCGCTATCTTATCGCTGAAGCCCTTGATGGTGAGCGACTTGCCGTTTCTTGACGAGCCGTCCAAAGACGCGTCGAGTTCGCCGAGAATGCTCTCGCCCTTTGCGTTTTCATAGACGACTTCGATGGTCGGAGCGGTCTTGTCAAGGTACACCTTGAAATCGCGGACGCCGTTTGCGTCGCATTCACGGATCCAATAGGTGCCGCTGTCGATGTTAAGGCTGCCGAACACGGTGCCTTCCGGCAAGAGTTTGTATTCTTTTGCGATAGCCTTTCCGTCCGCGCCGATTTGGTTTGTATAGAATATCTTTGTAAAGTTGCTATATTCAAAACGGTAAGTCGTAACAAGCGAACAGACTTCTCCGGAAGGCGTTGTTATCTCGCTGTTGTAGATGTCCGGATCGCCCGAGAACGCTACCGCGCTACGCATTTCGTTGCCGGAGAGCGTGAGGTATGATCTGAGTGCCGACGTTACGACCTGCTCTTTTCTGAGTCTCGGAGAGCCGTTTTCGTCAAGACCGTCGTCATAGCTCGTGAGGTATCTGTACGTTCCGCGGTCAACGATCGTCGTGGTGACTTGACCGATTGCGTCGGACAAACTGCTTGGCAAGCGTTCGGGATCTATCTCGGAACTCGTGCCGAGGAAATAGTACACCCAGTCGCTCGGTTGCGTGGAGTTGTTCCAGGTGGCGCGCTTGTAGCGCACCCAGTATTGACCGACAGACGCCTGAATCGGTGCGTCCGCTGCCGCTTTCAAATAGCTGCCGTCGCCGGAGTTAAGCGATGTTGCCATACCCGGAGTGCCGATGTAGAGCACGCCGAGGTCCTGCATCTCGTAGAATCTGACGTATTCGATAGCCTTGTCGCGGGACGAGAAGGACATGACGTCTGCGATACCGCTCTTTTCCGCGCCGACATTTGAATAGTTGAGTTGAGATACACGGCCGTTTGCGTGGTAGTAGAACACCGCCGTGTCAAGTTGATACACCTTGTTGATAAACAAAGTACCGCTCTGCGTAGCCTTGTAGTTGGCGGTTTCCGCAACATCCGCGCCGAGCGTCAGGTAGAACGCGACGTCTTCGGAGGTCTGAATCGAACGGTTGGCTTCCATACCGGAGATCGCGATGAAGTTGATGCGGATATATCCGACGAGGTCTTGTTTGAAGACGACGTGGACTCCGTCGGCGTCGGACGACGAGTTGTCCATGTCAACGTATTGTTCGATACCGCTGTTGTCGATTCTCGTGCCCTCTTCGGTGTATGCGACGATCTTCTTGTCGCCGATATACAGCTCGCGAATATCGTATTCGTCCGCCTGTCTCGAGAAGGTGAAGTGGAACTTTGGCAACGTGCCCGCCGTACTGAAGACGGGAGTGCCGTCCGCGTTGAAGAATTCGGTCTTTTCGCAGGACATAGTCACGCCCACTTCGGAACGTGCGTCGAAGTTGACGTTGGTCGGACAGTAGGTGTAGTTGGTGATACTCGCGACGTTTCCGAGCGAGTCCACCGCATAAAACGCAAGAGTTACGTCCTTTTGGTCTTCCTTGCTTATGCCGAGGTCGGCATAAGTGAGGAGGAAGGAAACGCGGTTGTTTTCGGGGATGTTGAACTTGTTGAGTTTTTCGTCTCTACCCGCTTCGTACAAGAGAAGCGTCTTAGAAGCGGACTCGCCTCTGAAGAGATAGTAGGCATAGATTTGCACGATGCCGGAAGAGGCGTTGCCTCTCGGTTCGTCGTTGACATAGAAGGTGACGTTGCGCTCTTTGAGTGCTTTTGTCGCTTCCTCCACCATGAGTCCCGTAATCGACGGTGCGGAGTTGTCGAAGAGGAAAGGACCGAAGGTTTGCGTGGAGACCTTGCCGTATACGCTCTTCATATAGACGTGCAGATAGTACGTGCCCGAAAAGCCGTTTGCCTGTAGTCTCACGACTTGCGAGGTGCTTGTCAAGACTTCTTTGTTCGTATAGATAGCCGGTGCTTCGGGTTCTACCGTCCAAGCGTATTCCATAACAGCGCCCTTCGTCGTCTTGCTGACCGCGATAGGCACAGTCGTGGATTTTATCGGAGCGGCGGGGATGGTATATGTGGAATCGATGTCCATTTTTGGCGTTCTCGTATCGAGCGCGCAGGTCGAATCCCATTCGGAATTGCGCGGGAGCGAAACGCCGTTCGTACCGACTTTGTTGTTGAGTTTGGACTCGTTGTAGGCGTAGTCGCAAATAGAATCGAAGTTGGAAACGGAAGCGATCGTGATAGCCTCCGCGTTGATTTCGACTTTTGACACGGACGGATCGAACTCAAAATAGAGCGTATCCGTGCCTGCGCCGCCCGCATAGGTGAAGTCGATACCCGTAAGCGCGCCAACGACGTTTGCCGTCACGACAGGGTTTTTGCCCGAAACGTAGACCGGCTCCGAGAAACGCACCGACAAGCGGAGTTTGTCTCCGACGCGGATCGTGTTGTGGTCGATATGCCAACTTTGAACGGTCGGAGCAGTTGAGTCGATAAGGACTGCGTATGCCGTCGGGTCGTTGATGTTTCTTGCAGGCACGATGTAGTATGTGCTTGCTCCGCCTTGGCTGTTGTAGACGACATAACTTCCCTCTTGCTCGAATGCGTTGAAGCGGAGGCTTCCCTTCGAGCCTGTCGGCACGAGGAAATATCTGCCGGAAATCGCGTCTCCGCGGTTTTCCGACATGACGATAGACGTATTCTTGTCATACGACTCGTTGGACACTTTGAGGTCGCCGTCATAACTGTGTCCGAAGTGTACGTTCATGTTTTCGTCGATTTCTTTGATGTACACGCGGAAGAGTTGCGAGCCTGTCGTATTGTCCGAGAGCGTGAGTCTGAGGTCGGGGTAGGTTGACGAATCGTCTGCCGAAAGCGACAATCTCTCGCCGACGTACGCTCTTGCGAGACCGGTGTTTATAAACATGGACATCCAGGTGCTGTCAAGCGAAAAATCGCTGTTTGCTTCCTGTGTTCTGCCCGTTGATCTTGTGGAGAACAATTTTTCAAATACCACGTTTTGAAGACCTGTTTTCGTACCTGAGAGGTAAGCCTCGAAGACTTGTATGCCTTCCTTTGACGCGATATTGATTTCTTGCTTGCCGGGGCATGCGCATTCAAGCGTAGCCTTGCCCTTTTCGGCGTTGCCGACGATTTCGTCGATAAAGAGGTCGAACGTTCTGTTGGCGTATTCGTATGTTGATGTATTGTACGTGGAGAAACCGAGCGGATGCGTTTGAAGAACGACGATTTGCTCTCTGTTGTCCGCGGTGAGCGTGACAGTGCCCTCATACGTGTCGTAGTCGCCGAGGGAGGCTATTGCGCTTCTGTCGCGCGTCTTCACCTTCACCGTAATCGGATCGACGATTTCGTTTTGAGTGCCGACGTAAACGACGATTCTGCCGCTCTCGTCCGCTTGAGCGACGCCCGTGCTGCTCCTCTCAAGAGGTCTTAAGTCAATTGCGGCAGGCACGACCGCCTTCTTTGCGATACGGTTGTAGGTCGCTGAGAGTTCGGGATACAGCGTGTAGTAAATTTTGACGGACCAACGCTCGGTGGAGTTGACTTTGACGTAGAGATACGTCTTGCCGTCCTCCATCTTCTTCTCTTCCGTCGTATATGTCACGTTGCCCGTAAAGGTGAAGGAGAAGATGCTCGTCGAATCGACGGAGAACGCGAGTTTGTCGTCGTTTGCGATATAATATGTGTCCGAACGGAACAAACTGACGTCGCCGGCAGGCAATTCGACGTATCTATTGTCCGAAGAGATAGAATACCATTTGACTATGTCGCTCGGAACCTTTCTCGTAAGTTCTGCAATAGAGTGAATCATGCCAGTGTCGGGATCGTTTGCAGGAGAGATAGTATAGCCGTACTTGTCCGTAACGGAGAATTCATAACGACCTGCGTCGGTATACGTAAGTCCGTATGTGCCGTCGTCAAATTGAGTCGCGACGGTGGCGAAGTCGACTTCTTCTGCCGCATACCCAGGACGGGTGACGATGAGTCTTTCGATTTCGGTTGGCAAACGGTCGGGGATGACGTACTTCACGTTGTCGTTTTCCGTAATTGTAATAACGGTGTCGAGCACTGTCTTAGCGCGGGAGACCGTCACGGAGAAGCGGTTGCCTGCACGGTCGCAGACTTCGACCAAGTATATGCCGTACGGGAGTTCGTAGGACGTATGGTCGCTTAAAGCAAAGCCGTGAACGAACGTCTTTTCGCCGTATGTAAGTTCAAAGATCGCGACGTATGCATAAAGGTCCGCGTCTACACCGTCCGAATAAACCTGATAGTTGTCGTTCGGGGTTTTATCTTCGAGATTTCTTATTGTAAAATCGGTTGTGTGCAAGACGTCGCCGTCGTTTGACTTCGTCCACCAAGCACTGCCGTTTTGACCATCGAGGTCTTTATACTCGATAGAGACGGTCGGAGTGTCCTTGTCGACGTACACGGCAAAGTCGCGCATACCCTTTTCGTCAAGTTCGCGCACGACGTAGAAGCCGGATTCCGTCACCGATTGAGAAAGATACGGCGTCGTAAGCAGTGCAAAACTGTCTCTGTATGCGTTCATATCGAGGTTCGGCTTGTCGTCAACCATCTCGGCAGGCGCAAAGTAGATCTTCGTCGAATTGGTATACGTAAATCTGTAAGACGAGATGAGTTTTGCGTCTTCCTTGCCGTTGTACAAGTCATAATAGATGTCCTTGTCGAAGGTGTAGACAAACTGAGACTCCGTCGCTCCCGTGTTGACAAAAGTCGTAGTCGGCGCACTCAGCGGATGTTCCACCGTGAACGAGCGCGGAATGCGGATAGGATCGATATATAATGCGCCCGTGTCCGCGTCCATACCGGTTGCGGAATTCACGTAGAGATCGGCACCCCTTCCGACGATCTTTGCCGCGACGTTGTCGATAGCCTGTTTGAGGCTTGCGGACAATTCGTTTACGTCAATAGAGTCCGGCGTCACGGACGTTCCGCCGTAATAATAGTAGGTCCAGTCGCGTTGCGCCGTGGAGAAATTCCAGGTCGACGCCTTGTATCTTATCCAAACTTCGTTGAGAGCAGGTCTTCTGTTTACGCCGCGCTCTATTGTCAGCGTGCCGTTGTTGAAGAGTCTCAAAATGTCGTTCGTGACGCGCACGGGATAAAGATCCGAATATTCCATTGCGATGACGTAGTCAAGCGCTTTAAGTTGGTCGGAGAACACCACCGGTTGTTCGGAACCGTTATAGTAAGAACTCGAACTCGAGCCCATACCCGTGCCGGTACGCGCATAGAAACGCGAGGTGCTGAGTGCGAAAACTTTGTTTTTGATATTGACGCCGACATTGGAGACGGAGTCATAGTTTTGTCCGACGCTCTCCTCGTTTCCGTTGGTCACGTAGAAGCGTTGCGTGTAGGAGAAGGTCTCTTCCCCTGCGTATTTTGCGTGAGTCGTAAACTCATAATAGCCGGGCGTTGTCGCGTCAAACGTGACGAATGCGTCGTTGCCGCCGTTTTGGTCGACGACGACGTTTTCAAAATAAGTTATGCTGTTGTCAGCCGACAAGACGATTTTGTCGCCGTCGAAACTGAGCAAAGCGCGGACGTTGTTTTCCATCTTGTGTATGGACGTAAACGCATAGCCGTCAACGGCGTCACTCGCGCCCGGGTGCCCGATGACGATAGTCTTGCTTCCGCCCGAGATATCCACGACGTAGGCGTCTCCCGCATAGAAGGCAATCTTTTCGCTGGCTTTGTATGGCATCAGATAGTTTTCGGTGTCGGAAGGATCGTTGAAAGTGACATATTCGCCGTCAACCTTGACGTACGGTCTGAACAGGACGCGCATATCGAACGACGCCTTGTCCTCCGTCGAATAGATAGAGGACTGGTTGTTTACGATATCGAGACCCGAGAGCCCGATATAGAAATCGCCGAAGTTCTTCCCGCCTTCTTCTTCCGTCAAGCCGACGTGTTCTTTTGCCTTTACGGTAAAGGTGAGAACACCGTTTTCAAACGTTGCGCCAAAGCCGTTCGGATCCGAGAAAGTACCGTCGTTGTTGCGCTCTAAAACCGTGAGCGTCTTCGTCTCGGATTCGGGATCGTCCGCGTCAAAGCGAACTTCTCTGAAGTGTACTTCGATTTTGTTTATTCCTGCCAGTTCGTCAACGCGAACGGAGACGGTCTTTTGTTGCGCCGAGCCGTCCACCTGTATGTTTTCGAACTTAGGCGCGGAGTTGTCGACCTTGATAGGGCCGTATACGGTGCGCGTATCATACGCCGACGCGGTGCCGGTTTTTGAATAATTGGTCTTTGCAAGCACGTGCACGTAGTATTTTCCCGAAAGATCTTTAAGGTTTATATCAATCGGATCTTTTGTCGAGGACCATATCGGATATGCAGCATCCGCCTTGTACCTGATCGCTTCATTGTACCGTGCCCAGTCTTCGTCGGACATATTGCCTTGACCGAGATAATAATGATTCGATCCTGAATTAAACCAGTATGCGCGCGCAAGATCCAGTCGCTTGTAGAAATAGTAGGTTTTGCCTTCGACTATATCCGTATCCGTCGTCTTCACAAACGTCTCGCCGACAAGTTCGAAATAGTTTGCTATATTCTCCTTTTTCGGACTTGCGACTCTGGTATAGTCGAGGTTCGGAGAGGTGGACACGAGGCAGAACGTGCCGAATATGTTGCCCGAGCCCGACGTTGTGATGGTCGTGGAAAAATCGTTGACGTAGTCGCTCGGAATGTCGTCCGACATTTCGACGATAGGAGCCCTGTTGTCAAATGAAAGCGTCATGCTGCTGCGCGTTTGACGCGGAGAGCATTTGTCCGCTTCAAGTGACGCGAGCGTGTTGTAGTTTTTGCAATAGTTGTTTGAGTCGGATCTGTTTCTGCCGTAGTCGTAGACTTTGTTGAGGTTGGTAAAGCCCTTGACGTCGATACTGCTGATCGTACCGAGCAAAGGATTGCCGTTTGTATCGGTTGCGGCATGCGGATCGAACTCGAACACGAGCGTGTCCGTGACAAGACCTTTGATGTGTTGGCCGCTATAATAGACGTATTTTCCATAATCAACCGCAGGAGAAACGCAGTTGAAAGTTGCATTGTAGCCGTTGAATCCGCCGCTGCCTACGAGCGTCGTGTTGAGTTTTATGCTGCTGAGATCGCTCTCCATCGCGTTGATAGGCTCGTTGAAACGGACGGAGATGCGGATCTTCTCCCCTTCTTGAATGCTTGATTGGTCGATGTGCCAACTCTTGATGTACGGAGAGGTCTCGTCGACGACTATTCCTTGAAGTTTCCATTCGTACGTCTTACGCCAATAGTTTGAACCGCTCAAAAACGTTTCGTATATCGTCCCCGACGACAACTTCATAAAGTGGTATTCGGTTGGCCAACTGAGTTTTCCGCTTGACTTGAAATGGTATTCGTCGCTTGCAAAGGACTCGTTTTTGTGCACCATATCGCCGTACGATTTGCCGAATACCAGCGTGTTCTCATCGATATGGCGGAGTTCTATCGTATAAAGTTGCGTGCCCGCCGTCGAGCCGTCATAGATTTTGAGGGTGCAGGTACTCGTCATCGTGACGCCGCTTTCATCAAGTTTCAGCTGTCCGCCGATATACAAATTGCCGAGCCCGGTGTTTATGTATTCTCTTTGCAGGTCGGAATATCCGCCGTATGAGCCCATCGTTGAGTTTATGAATGATTGAGACGCAGTGAGCGTCTGTCCGGCTTTGTCTTCCGAATAAATCTCGAGGTTACTGTATGTATCGATAGTTGAACCAACGTATCCGTGGAAGAAAGTGTGGTTCTGCCCGTTGAACAACTGATTGTCCAAATTGTTATAAATATATGATTTTACGTCGGTTGAACGGACTTTGACTTTCACGGCTTTTGCGTTTTCCTGAACGGACAAGTTGTCCGTCAACACGTCGTACAGTTCGACGTAGAAATACGGCCAAAAAGCCTGGTCTTGTTGACTATTGCTGCCGATGACAAGTCTCTCGCGGTTTTTGTTGATCGATATCGTGACTGTGTCGTAGTAGATAACTTTGTTCCCGACTTTCTTACTGCTTAAGCGACGCAAAGATACGGTCGAGTCAAAATTCGTGTAGTCCTCGCCTGCGACTGCGGTGAAGTTTCTCGTGCGGATTTTCACGTCGACACGGTCAAAAAGCACTCCCTCAGGAACGCTGTAAAAAACCTTCACCTGGACAGTGGAGTCTCCCGCTCCCGTCGTCTTTTCCGTCACGAGGTTTTCTTCGTCAAAAGACAGTCCGACCTTGTAGTCTTCAAGCCAGTCCGGCGTTGCGTATGCGACGCTCGGCTCCGCGCTTAAAACAAGTGAGAACGTAATGCATCCGAGCATCATGACGAATGCTACGATCAAAAATATTTTTCTTGCATATACTGCTTTTGAAACTTTCATTGCCTTTCCCCTCCTTTCGGAACAAGGTCTTGCCGGAATAAATCTTCTATTTTGGCGTTCGGATGACTTTGTTTGTATTGCTTCCACATTCTCGTGATGTCTTGCACGGCTTGAGCGTCATCCTCCGCTCTTTCTTCCACCATATCGGTCGTTTCTTCGCGAGACGCCTGCGTTTCGGCAAGATATTCGGCATACTCTGCGTCAGCCGCCGCTTCTTTCGTCTCCGCCTGCCTGTCTATGGTGTTTGTCTCACCGCCCGAAACGGTGTCATAGTCGCCGCTTTCGCCTTGCGTATCGCTGTCAGCCTGCGCGTTTTGCGTCTCTTCCGCGCCGGTCTGTGCGCCTTGCGTCTCTTCCGCTTGCGCTTGTGCCGCGGCTCTCTTTTCCGCTTTTTCTTTTTGGTCTTTTTCGACGAGGTCGTTGCGAATCGCAATATTGTAGAACGCCTCTTTCTCGTCAAACAAGCGGTTGTTGAGTTCGGACGTGTCCATCTTGCCCATCTTGTAGAACGGCACCTTGAAGCTCGGTGTGAAGTACGTCATGAGCGGATAGTTACCAAAGGTAACGACGATAGAGTGCCCGATGTCGCCCGGGTGATTGAGTCTTTGAAGTTCCGACGGGTAGATGAGAGGTCTCACCTGCATTTGCGTGGTGACGTTGATGTCGCGCGCGCTGTTCGCGCTACCCGAAGAACTGTTTGTTGCAACGGTGATGTTTCCGCAAAGTTCGCTGTACTCTTTGCAGGTGCCCATATCGTTTGAACCGATAAACATCTTTATGCCGCAGTTGCCCTTGACGATGTCCGCGACCTTGTCGCCGTACACGTTGTTGAGCTGTGCGTAGGACTGAATGATCATATTGAACCAAATTTTACGGCTACGTCCGACCGTAATCATCTTGTCGAACTTGTCGATCTTTGGCATGTTTGCAAATTCGTCGAGGATGTAGTAGACGTTGCGCGGCAACGACAAATCCTCGTAGGTGGACGCGATCTTGATGAGAGCCTTGTAGATGGACAACATAAAGATTGCCGCAAGGTTGTATCTCGTGTCCTTTTCGTCAGGTATCTTCAAGAAGAGCGCGGTCGGGCGATCGGCGAGGTTTTCAGGAACAAAGTCACTCGCGGATGTGAGGGCGCAGATACCCGAGTCGTTGAACATCGTGAGTTTTTCGTACACGATAGACATATAGCTCGCGCGGGTCGATTCCGCCGCGTCGCAGACTTGTTTTGAAAGCGCAAGAGCTTTTGATAGCGGATTCCTGCCCGCAAAGTATCTGCGAAGTTCATAGTAGTCCTTGTTGGAGTTTTGCAATATCTTGGCAAGGTTGAAGAAGTTGAACTTCTCTTTTACCATGCCGAGGCGCGGATCTTCGCTGTCTTCGAGCATTGCAAGAAGCGTTGCGAGCGTGATTGCTCTCGCGCCTTTTTCCCACATAGGGTCTTTTTCGTTCTCGACGGGTACGAGCGCGGACACGAGGTCGTTGAGGTCCTCGTACACTTCGTCGAACGTTCTCTTTTTGTAAATCTTGACCGCCGTCTTCAAACTCGCCATGCTCGAATAGGCTTTGTTGTCGAAGACGTACCAGTTTTCGCCCGGCACAAAGGATTCGAGAGGATCCGCCGGCGCGAAGTCCTTAGAGTTATATTCTTCGCTGTGTCTGAACACGTTGTGACTCGCGTTTGCATACTCCTGGTAGTGATCCCAAATGGAGTCGAGCGGATTCCACCTGTACGAGGAGTATGTGTCGCGCAGGTCGATGACCTTGACGTCATAGCCTCTCTCTTTCAAGAAACCGCTGTGCAAGGAGAAAAGCTCGCCCTTCGGGTCCGTCATAATCATAGAGGAGCCCGCAGCCGACGCGCCGATAAGTTGGATCATCGGGTTGACGAAGGTGGTCGTCTTACCTGAACCGGTAGAACCGATGATGATCGAGTGGCAAGGAGAGTTGAACAAGATGTCCATATCCTTGCCCTTGCTGTTGACTTGCGCCATGACGGGGACGCCGTCCTTCTTTGTGTTCGCAAGTTCGCTGTATTTGTACGGTTTGAAAATGCTGTTCTTTTCTTTGTCGTTCATCCAGCGGGAATTTTCGAGGTTGGCTTCTACCTCTTTGAGTTTGCCCTTTCCGCCTATACCCGTATATCTCATGAATTTCCAAAGGTCTCTGTCGATAAATCCGAGGTAGACCGCAAGGAACGCGACGAGAATCGAGAACTGAATGCCGAAGAATCTCCAATCCCAGCGGAAGATTTTGTTGAACGTGCCCGCCCAGTCGAAGTTGTCGAGATGGTCGTGGTTGACGATAAGTCCGAACACTGCGATTGCGAGGAACAAAGATATGAGAATGGACGCGCAAAGCGTAAACACGATGTCATACACCTTTCCGCTCAAAATCTTGTGCGAGAAGATGATCGCACCTATGTTCATAAGCACGAAGAACGAAAGTCCCGTATATGCAAACGCGTTTGCAACGCTCATCATTCCCGTCGCCGCGAGCACAGGCAACACGACTACGACGGATACGCCGAGACAGACGCCAAACAATATCAATGTAAAAAGCCACTTTTTCATTATTCTCCCTCACTTTCCGACGTATCGCCTTCGTCGCTTATTGAGTCCGGATCCGTTTGCGTCTCCTCTTTGTGCCTTTGGTTGTACGCTCTCACGTCATCCAAGGACGCAACCGTGACAAGGGTGTAGAAGCCCGTATCGACTTCCGGTTCTATTTGGTATTTATAAACGGATGACAAATTGACTTTGAAGCCTTCCGAATCACGCAGTTCCGTGTATACGACAAAGTCGCCGACGCCACTGATGTTGCCGATTTTTTCGATGGCGATAGGTTGGGCGTCAAGCGAAGTGTTCCCCGTGAACGGATTCAAAACCGCTTCTTGCAAACCGGTGATGATCTCCACAAATTCACCGTCGATGTTGTCGAGCATCGTGTACGGACTATCTTCAAAGAGCAAGCATCTGCCGACAACGTTGATTGCCGTCTTCTCGTCCGACGGGAATTCAACCGCCGCGCCTGCGTTTTTGATGTTGTTGATCCACATTGCCATATTGCCGTTCGTATCCACAAAGATAAAGGACAATACGGAAGTTTCCGTGAGATCGCTCTCGAAGACATACGGCAAGATGAAGTAGCCGTTTGACGTATAGAACGCACCGTCATACAAAAGTCTCGTGGACATATACTCTGCGCTCGCGCGCTTTTCGTTTGCGGCAAGTTTCTCGGTAATCGCGTTCGTGTATGACGTGAACGTTTCGAGATCCTCGAAGCCGAACAAGCGCATTGCGACAGTACGGTAGTCGTCGACCGAATAGTTGACTCCGCTGCCGTTCAACCAAATTGCGAACGCCTTATTAAGTCCGATGACCACGCTGTCGGACGTCTTGTAATCGTTGTGTCTGCCGTAGTTTCTGTTTGCAGAACTGTAAAGTTGTTGTGCAAAGTCAAAGAAATTGCTGTATGCGCCGTAGTAGCGGTTGTTTGTGTCAAGCCCCCAATAGTCCTCGTTCGGGCGACTCTCGAAGAACGTCGCGAAATACCCGCTAAGCGCGTCGAATGAGACGACCGTTTCGTCCTTGAATTGCGCATGATCTTCACGAGCCTCGCGCTTTGCAAGCACGGAGACGTCTCCGCCCGCTTTCAGCACCTTGCTCAAAAGGTTGTCTTCGCAGTAGTATATGACGGAATTTTCCGTGGAAACGGTATAGTCTGCGCGATCAAATCCCTCCATTGTTTCCGTGCAGTTGCCGGGAAGTTCGTTGCGGAATTTGTAGACAGAACGGACTTCTTGGAGGTTTTCCGTTCCTTCCTCGCCGACAAACGTGAAACTTTCGTTACCGCTCGTGACGTATTGTGTGACTTCTTGTCCGTCCACAATGGCAGTGCGCGTGCGCGGGAACCAATGATATCCCGGAGATTCCGTCGTTTTGCAACGTCCGTACACGTTGACGCCGTGGGCTTGCGTATCGTTGACGCAATCCATAGCCATACTTGCGTCGCTGATAAACACCGTCGTTCTCGGGCTTCCCGAAACGTTGTCTATGATGACGTAAACAAAGAAGCTTCTCTGTTCGCCTCCGTCCTCGGTATTCGCCCACCAAGAAAGCCTGTACGGAAGGATAAACATATCTCCGCCCTCTACGCTTTCATAAACCGCGCCGTCATAGGCACATTGATCGGCAATAGAATTCATCGTCGCTCTTGCGGAATTTGCAAGCATTGTGTCGCGCACGCCCGCCACGTCTGTCAAAAACTCGTCTACATCGGTATATCCGAACATCTTTGCGACAAGATCGCGGTATCCGGAAACGGACAAAGGAGTATCGACCGACTGTGCAAAATCATGATCGAGCCCGACGACCGCAGCCGCATTTTGCTGCATTGCCATAGGTTGCGAATTATAATACGGTTCGACCGTTGCCGCCGAGGCATAAGGTATAAACGCCTCAAGCATTTTTTCGTACATGTTTATTCCGAAAAAGTTTTGCACGCCTTGCTCGTTGCAATAACGCAACAGGAGTTCTGCATATTTGGCGAGTTTTTCAAACGATTCTCTCGTCGTGTTCGGGACTTCTCTGTTGAGCGTAATACCTTCAAACGGGATTTCGTACGTCGAGGTCCTTATGGCGTCGGGCATATCCGCGTCATAGGTGCATACGATAGCGTTCGCTCCGCCCTCGTGGTAATCAACGAAGACGTTGCAGCCGCAATAATAGAGGTCGAGGTCGCCAAGCGTGCGTCTTATATCCTCTGCCACGCAAGAATCAAAGACATAATCCATATAGACGTTCTCGGTTCTTCGCGTCGTACGGTCGAGCCAATTCTCGCCGTAGAGCGCCAAGCTGAAATCCGGGAAGGAGTCTACCGTATCCATACGTATTTGCGTCTTCACCGGCGTGACTGAGGTGTAGTTGCCGTGTCCGTCAAAACCTACGACGACGACATAGTAACCCGTCTCGTCGATTTCGGAGCGTGCGTCCGCACCGTGTACGCCAAACGACGTCAAATCTTCCACCCAGCCTGCTGTCTTGTAATAGTCGACGCTCGAAACGCTCATGCCGAGAGGAAGGTTCGTTGGTCTGTACTGATTCGCAACGGTGTACGGATTATAATATTGAATCGCGCGTATAAACTCTACGTATGACGGATCATATTGATCGATGTAATCTTCTTCAAACCATTCGAGTTCTTCGATGGATTGATCGAGTATGTCTCTGTTTCTCGTGATGAATCTTCTTCTTTCAAAGACGACCTTGTCCATCTCCGCCGCGACGGGATCGATGATAAGTTCGGCAGTGAGAGGTCTCGGAGCGTTGTAGTTTTTGTCCGAAACGCTAAAGGTTGCGGTTGCGCGGTAGGTGCCCGCGTTTACGCCGGAGTTTTGAGAATACGTCACGCTGACTCCGACGGGAAGCGTGCCTTGAAGTTCTATCTTCTTCTCCGTACCGTCAAACGACTCGCGCGTGCCGTTGAAATGCACTGCGGACATATCATAATCCGCTTTTTCTATTGTTAGAATAGCGGTTTTCGGCTCTATCGGCTTATAGTTCACCGTGTCTTCAACCGCAAAAATCGCCTTCACTTCATAAGCGCCCGCGCTTATTTGTCCGTTGTTTTCATAGGACACGCTGACGCCCTGCGGAAGCATGCCTTGAACTGCGAGTTCGTGCCTCGTTCTGTCATACACTTCCGTGCTGTTTTCAAACAGTATGCCCGAGACGTCGATCGTCGCTTGCTCTATCGTGAGCACCGCCTCTTTCGGGCTTATGAGGTTGTAGTTTGCAGAATCTCCCGCAAACGTCGCTTGCACCGTATAGGAGCCTGCGTTTTTTGCGGAGTTTCCGCTCTCTTCTTTTCCGCCTTCGCGGGTTATCGTATAGTCAACGTACAATCCCGCAGGCACTTCGCCTTCGAGCGCAAGCACGTGCGGATTGCCGTCATAAGTTTCGGTTTTGTCGGCAAAGACAACTTTTGAAAGATCGTAATCCGCCTTTCTTATCGTCACTTTCGCCTTCATTTCTTTCATTTCGTAGGCGTCTCTTCTGAGAATCGCCGTCGCCTCGTATTCGCCGGCGTTGCGGAATCTGTTCGTCGTCGGATACGTCACCGTCGTTCCTTCAGGAACGTTCTTCACTTCTACCGTATAAAATTCACCCGTGTATACAACGTTAAGGTCATTGAACTCCGCTCCCTCGAACACGTTGCGACGAACATTGACCTTTACGATCGTTGTCTTGTCCTTGTAGGAAACGGGGATTTCATAATCGCCTTCGATAAAGAATTTCAATCTGTCGCTTGCCGCGATCATTTCGGGCGCGAGGGTAAAGACTTCTTGCTTGCCCGAATGATACGTCGCCGTAACGGTATAATCGCCGTATTCAAATTCTCCCACGCGAACGGATATTTCACCTGGGTTTACGGAAATCTCTTCAATGTCATCTATGTTACACGCAAAAAGCGTGACAGCGCACAGCGCCATCAAACAAACGATAGCCGATATGAAAAATATTCTTTTCTTATTTTTCATTTCTTTTTTCTCTCCTGTCACGACCTGTATTTTTTCGGGCCGGTAAAGTCCGACCAATCGGAGTAGTTTGCCATATATACTCCCTGATAGGCGTTTATCGCCTTTATGTCGCCTTTTATATAATCGTAATAGTCACAACCGAATTTCTCGGGGTTCACCGCATACGCGTTGTGCGATTTTACGAGGATATCCGCTCCGCCGAGTTCCTTCAGCGTCTTCACAAGCACCGCCCACACCTGCGACAGGTATTGGCTGTCTCTGCCCTCTCCGCTGTCCTCGAATATATTGATAAGCAGTTCCGAACGGGTGCAAGCCGCGCCCTTTTTGTCGATGAGATATGCGAGAAGTTCCTTTGCTTTCGCTCTCGGGAAGTGCACTTGCTTGTCGTTGCAAAAGAACTCGAAGTTGCCGAAGGTCTGCGCATAGAACTTGTTCCCGCCTTTATCCGTCGTCGGATACAACAGATTGTCAAACTGTTCGCGCAAGCGATCCTCGTCAACGGGTTTTAGCAAATATCCGCTCGCGTGCAGGCGTATCGCGTCCATCATATACTCGTTGTAGCCCGTCACGAACACGATGTTTACGTGCGGATATATGACTTTGACCAAGTGCGCAAATTTGATTCCCGTCATCTCGAACATCTGCACGTCGCTGAAAATCACGTCGGGCTTTGCTCCGCCTTCAAGCAGTTGCAACGCCTTGTTCGGATCCTGAAAAGTAAAGATTTGCGCCTCGGGACGAACGGATTGTATCGCGTCGGTCAGGGATTTCAGTGCGAGTTCTTCGTCATCAACAACAAAAACGATCATTGCCCTTATATCCTCCTCTCCATCGGTTCGATCATGCGATTCGGATCTTTGAGTTCCGTCGCGGGCTTTAGTGTCGCCCCCTTGTTTTCCGCCGTAGGGTCGTCCACGTCAACGGATATGCGCGCACCCTTTTGTTTTTGAATACCTTTCATATACGCGCGCTCTGACACAAATCCGCGATACAAAAGCTGTTGCTCTATCTTCATCTCGGAGATTTCGTATCTCTTTGCGGACGCAAGTCCATACAGCATAAGGAATCTCTTTATATAAAAACTCTTTTTGTCGCGTTCGGCTTTTTTCTTCGCAATAGCGAGAATGCTGTCCGCTTCTTCCTTTTCGAGGTCTTGAAGGTCGTGCTCTTTGAGATACGCCCTTCTGTCCTTGAGCGCGTCCGCTTCAAAGAGTTCGGGCACGCGGGAGAAATCGCCTTTTGCAAGTTGTTCCTTGCGCTTGTCAAAATAATATTCGCTTATGACGCCCGCTCTGAACGCTTCATAAACGGCGTTCTTTCTTGCCGCGATGCCGAGAGCGAGGTCTTTCTTTGCGCGTTCTCTCTGATATTCGCACTCGCTACGGTATTCGCCCTTTGCCTTTTGCGCGCTCTTGTCCCACTTGTCGATGAGCCTTTTGAGCCTTATCGCCTCTTTGTTGAACGCCTCGTCAGCCTTTTTTATGTCGCTTTTATGCACGACGTCCTGCTTGTGAAGGAACTCGTTGTAGTCCAAGTCGAGAGAGGAGAGATCCTTTTCAAACGCAACCGCGTCAAACGCGCTTTCGTCTCTTCCCATTTCAACAAGCGTGGCATGTACGAAAGAGCGAGGCTCTTTTGCAAACCATTGCGCGGTACCGCCCGCGTCGTCGCCGGTGAGCAACATGACTTGCGCCCCGAGCCTGTGCAACATATTGAGCGTTTTGACGGACAAAGCGTCGCTATAAAGGGCTCTGCGCTCGTCTTCCTCCACGCAAAACGAGATCTCTTCGAGGTCGCCTATGCAATCCTTTGCGTTTTCGATAAATTGGCGGGTTGTAAGACTGTTTTTCAAGATAAATTCCATCTCGTCAAAAGGAACTTCTTCATCACTTTCAGTCTCAAGGTCAAAACCTTCCTGTTGATTTTGAGTAAGCAAAAGAGCGCACTCGAGCAAGCGGAGGTGGTCTGCCAGTTCCGCACGAGTAAGCGCTCTCTTTTGTGAAATATCGATGACGTCGACGGGTGCGCCAAAATAGGTTTGGCTCTCGTCAAACTTTTTTTGCAAGTGTTGATAAAGACTTTTCAAAGCACCCATTTTTGCATAGTCTCCCATGATTTTCACATTCATCATAGCACAGTAACTATTACAAATTTATGACAACAAAACAATACTTGCTCTTTACTTACAAAAAGAAATATTTTAATATTTTTATATAATAAAGGACCGATCGCCTCAGTCCTTTTTTCAAACAAAACACCCGCTCGGTTCAGCCGCTCGGGTGCGTTTTGCGCTCAGTCGAATTTCTCTCCGCTCCTGCCCGACTCGGGGATAGTCACGGTCGCCGTAGTGCCCCTGCCTATCTCGCTCTCTATCGTGACGGTACCGTTTAGCAGCGAGCGAATACGGTTTGTAACGTTGTTGATGCCGACGTGCGTCGAGTCCAGCGTCTTCACGGGGTCGAACCCTACGCCGTCGTCCTTGACCGTGATGACGACGTCCCCGTCCTGTCTCTTCGTGGAAATGCTGACGGTGCCGCCCTCTCGCTTGACGGAAACACCGTGCTTCACCGCATTCTCCGCCAAAATTTGCACGCTCATGGCGGGAACTTCAAAGTCCTTTTCCGTCACGTCGTAGACGATGTTCAGTTTGTTGCCGAAACGTATCTTTTCGAGGCGGAAATATGCTTGCATATTTTCAAGCTCTTTTTCAAACGGAATAAGTTCGTTTTCGCTGTTCGTCGTGAGAGTCTGTCTCAAATATTTTGCAAAGTCTCCGATAGCTTTCTTTGTCTCGGCAGGGTTGTTCGGAAGAGCCTGTATCGCCGTGAGCGCATTGTATATAAAATGCGGAGAAACCTGACTCTGCAAAATTTGCGCCTTGGCACGCATGACGTCGTTGCGAAGTCTCTCGCTTTCCTCTCTTTCATGCGCCAAGCGTTCGTCTCGTTTTGCGCATTCGACGGTGATCTCGACCACGATCGAAAGGATCCCGAACACCGCAAAAAACGTCACTTGCGGGAACAACACGTCAAGTGCCGTACCCGCCGCAAAGAATACGAACAGGACGAGAGTCGCAAGCACGCTGTATTTATGTATTTTCTTCCGCTCTACAAACACTAAGACAATGCCTGCGATCCACAACAACGCGTACAGTGCGGCAAGTGCAAAGAAACCGTCGGCGATTACTATCTTTCCGCCATCATCCACACCGAACAAATACGGCGTGAAGCAGTTTGCAAACAAAAGCACGGATATAACTCCCGCCAAAGCAAGTGCGATCGCTTGCCATATAAGTCTCACACGGGCATTTGCGTTCGGCACGTCCGCGATCCAAAAAACAAGCATTGCAATAAGCCAAGTTTTTGTCGCAATAACGATGCTTTGCAACGCCAAAACAAAAGTTCTGTCTTCAACGGATTGTACGGTATAAAAGCGCAAAACTCCGCCGAAAACCGAGACAAAAAAAAACAGCGAAAAAATCACTATGTTATCTATGCGTTCTCTCCTTGTCAACGAACGAGCAACACAGCACCATACCGCACACCCTATCGCTAAAGCGGCGGAAATACACGATATGACCAAATCAAAATACTTCAGTTCCATCTATCTTCTTTTGCGACTCTCCCAAAGCGGCGAATACCCGAGTCGGGGTCGTATCGCCGTGCGAAACAAGTTCTTGCCCCGTGCTGTTGCAGGACGAAATCGTGTCGTTTTCCTGCGAGTTAAATGTATAATTTATCAAATTATATCATTTAGAAAGCAAACTATCAAGCGATTTATGCACCGTTTCGGCATTTCGGGCATGTTTATGCAAATATTAAAAAATCGCTCGGTTGTGACGAGGCGCGAGAAGGAGATTTTTTCTTTTGACGGAAACGCACACGGCACGCGGAACTACAAAAAAGCGACCCGACAAAGCAGGTCGCAAAACTGTTCGATTTTTGTCTTATTTGCCGTCCGGAAAACTCGTATAATGACCGCGCTCAACGCTCGGCAAACCGTACTTTTCCTTGCCGTCCGCTATCGCCTTGATGAGGAAGGACATATTGCGGGCGAGGTTGCGCATAGTCTGAAGTCCCTCGAGGTCTTTCGCCACGTCTTCGGCGGAAAAACCGTGCACTTGATTCCAGTACGTCGAGGAGGCAAGCGGCATGCCGCTGATGGTAAAATACTTGTTTAGAACATCGAAACTTGCGGTATTTCCTCCCCTCCTGCAACTGACGACGCTCGCACCGACCTTCATGTGTTTTGAAAAGTGCGTGCTATAAAAAAGCCTATCGAGAAACGATATGAGCGTACCGTTCGGAGACGCAAAATACACAGGCGAACCCACGACGAGTCCGTCCGCTTCTTCAAACTTCGGCGCGACCTCGTTCACAAGATCGTCAAAGACGCATTTGCCCGTCTTGTAACAACTTCCGCACGATATGCAACCGCGCACGTCCTTGCTCCCGACCTGCACGAGTTCCGTCTCTATGCCCTCTTCGTTAAAAACCTTTATCATTTCGTCAAGCGCAGCCGCCGTACAGCCGTGCGGGTGCGGACTTCCGTTGAGAATCAATACCTTTGCCATAACAAACTCCTATGCTTTATAATAATCATATTATAACCGCTTGAAAGATAGAATTCAACAAAAAGTTTTTGCCCGCAAAAAACCGCCTATTGTCAACTATATTTTGTGGTGGCGACAAGCACGGCTACACAAAATTTTCTCCTCTAAAATTTTTGCAAAAAACATTTGACATTCTCCACTTATAATGCTATTATCTTAAAGCATTCAGTTGGGGGTATAGCTCAGTTGGTAGAGCGCTTGATTTGCATTCAAGAGGTCCTCGGTTCGAATCCGTGTATCTCCACCACAGGCGAGCAGACTACGGTTTGCTCGTAAAATTATAGGATTGTAGCTCAGCAGGTTAGAGCACCACCCTGATAAGGTGGGGGTCGGTGGTTCGAGTCCACTCAATCCTACCAAAAGCACATCGCACGATGTGCTTTTTTGTTTGTATTGGTGTCCTTTGCCACAAATAGTGGCACACGCCTCCGCCGTGCGAACCACCTTCTCGGTGCTAACGCTACGTTTTAAAGAGCAAGCTCTCCCACTTCGCTATTACGGGCACAGCCCTACGAGTCCACAAAGTCCTACCAAAAGCACATCGCACGATGTGCTTTTTTGTTTGTATTGGTGTCCTTTGCCACAAATAGTGGCACACGTCTCCGCCGTGCGAACCACCTTTTCGGTGCCGACCGCAAGTAGTAAGGCTCAAAATTTTGGATTTTGAAAAATAATTGTTCCTTCTTTTGTGTTTATCTTTACAATTTATGTTTTAATTGTATTAAAATCTTTACATTTTGGGGAAAATATGTTAAAATAAGTAAAGATTTTGAGGTAATGATATGATCTCTTATAACGGACTTGAAGCGAAATTAAATCAAAAAGGCATTAAAAAATCCGAACTCACAAAAGCACTCGGGATTTCTTCGCGCACTATCGCAAAGATAGGCAAAGGCGAAAAACTTTCCCGCCTTACTATTGAAAAACTTTGTAATTATTTTGAATGTTCGCCAAATGATTTATACAAGGAAGTTGCGGACAGCCATATTCTTCAGATCCTTAGAGAAGAAATGGAACATAGAATTTCAGGCGGGCTTTATCACGAGTTGCAAATCAGAATGACCTACAATTCAAACCATATCGAGGGTAGTAAACTCACAGAAGACCAAACGAGGCTTATATTTGAAACAAACACGCTTGACGTTGGGGACGGAATCCCTGTTGATGACGTTTTGGAGACCGTACATCACTTCCGCGCAATAGACTATGTCATCGAAACGGCAGATAAACCGCTGACCGAAGACGATATAAAGCACTTGCATTATATCTTGAAACACGACACAAAAGACTCAACCCTTGCTTGGTTTGCCGTTGGAGATTATAAAAAACGTGCGAACGTTGTCGGAGGAAAAGAAACAACAAAACCAAAAGACGTACCGACAAAAATGGCAGAACTACTTGCCGAATATAATGCGAAAAAGAATGTAAATATCAATGATATTATTGCTTTTCATGCCGCCTTTGAACATATTCACCCTTTTCAAGACGGAAATGGAAGAGTCGGCAGGCTTATCGCGCTCAAAGAATGTTTGAAAAACAACGTTATTCCGTTCATCATAGAAGACTCAAAAAAGATGTTCTATTATCGTGGCCTCTCCAAGTGGGGCAAGGACAATAACTACCTTATAGACACCTGTCTGGACGGGCAAGATACTTTCACAAAGTTGCTCGATTTGTTTGAGATTAAGCATAAAATTCAATTATAAACCGCTTGGTGAGATACAAAAAACAAAATAAATAACGCCACCCTGTGTGCTAAATGTACGCGGTGGCGTTTATTTGTTGTAGTTGACGACGTAGGTCGCCCGCTCGCTCGGTTTTAGAATAGGCCGGTGATGCGGCCGCTTGCATCCACGTCAATGCGTTCGGCGGCAGGAGACTTGGGAAGTCCGGGCATCGTCATGATGTCACCCGTAAGCACGACGATGAAGCCTGCGCCGGCAGAGACTTTGACGTTCTTTATCGTGACCTTAAAGCCTGTCGGAGCGCCGAGTTTTGTCGGATCGTCGGAAAAACTGTACTGCGTCTTTGCGATGCAAACAGGGCATTTGTCAAAGCCGAGCGCCGTGAGCGTCTCGATTTGTTTCTTTGCATTTGGCTGGAAGATGACGCCGTCGCCGCCGTAAATCTTTGTTACGACCGCGTTTATCTTGTCCTCTATGGACATATCGTCCGTGTAGGAGAAGGTGAAATCGCCCTTTTCTTCTTCGCAGAGTCTGACGACCTCGCGCGCGAGTGCTTCACCGCCCTTGCCGCCTTCCGCCCATACGGTTGAGAGGACGACGTTGACGCCGAGTTCTTTGCACTTTGCGATGATAAAATCTATCTCTTTGTCCGTGTCTGTCGGGAAACGGTTGACCGCTACGACGCATGGAAGTTTGTAAACGTTTTTGATGTTGGAGACGTGGCGGAGGAGATTAGGAATTCCGCGTTCTAACGCGGTCAAATCCTCTGTCGCGAGAGATTTTTTGTCAAGGCCGCCGTGCATCTTTAGAGCGCGAACCGTTGCCACGACGACGACTGCTGACGGGGTGAGATTTGCCATACGGCACTTGATGTCGAGAAACTTCTCCGCTCCGAGATCCGCGCCGAATCCCGCCTCCGTGACGGCATAGTCGCCGAGTCTCATAGCGCATCTCGTCGCGGTCACGGAGTTGCACCCGTGCGCGATATTCGCAAACGGACCGCCGTGTACGAACGCAGGAGTGCCTTCAAGCGTTTGGACGAGGTTTGGCTTTAATGCGTCTTTGAGGAGCGCAGCCATCGCGCCTGCGGCTTTGAGTTCGCCGCAAGTGACAGGTTTGTCGTCATAGGTGTAGCCTACTATAATGCGCGCAAGGCGGTTTTTGAGGTCCGTAATAGAGTCCGAGAGGCAAAGGACAGCCATGATCTCGCTTGCGACCGTGATGTCAAAGCCGTCTTCGCGAGGTACGCCGTTTGCCTTTCCGCCGAGTCCGTCCACTACGAAGCGAAGTTGACGGTCGTTCATGTCTACGCAACGTTTCCAAGTGATCTTGCGAGGGTCTATGCCGAGCGCATTGCCCTGTTGAATATGGTTGTCAAGCATAGCGGCGAGAAGATTGTTTGCCGCGCCTATCGCGTGGAAGTCGCCCGTGAAGTGGAGGTTTATGTCCTCCATCGGCACGACCTGTGCGTATCCACCGCCTGCCGCGCCGCCCTTGACGCCGAATACGGGCCCGAGAGACGGCTCTCTGAGCGCGACGATAACGTTCTTTCCAATGCGCTTGAGTCCGTCCGCAAGACCGATAGTCGTCGTTGTCTTGCCCTCGCCTGCAGGCGTCGGCGTGATAGCCGTCACGAGCACGAGTTTTCCGTCCGGGCGCTTGACTTCGTCAAGAAGGCTCAAATCGACTTTCGCTTTGTACCTGCCGTATTGCTCGATATATTTCTCGTCAACACCCGCAGTCTTTGCTATCTCAAAAATCGGCTTCATTTCGCACTCTTGTGCAATCTCGATATCGGTCTTGTAAGTTGCCATAATTTACCTCTTATTTGCTTTTATGTTATATTGATTTGGAATAAAGGTTTGCTCGTTCTAACATTTTATATCTGTTAAAACTGCGCAGGATTGATGGATGACGAGGAAGGGTGCTTTGGGTGACCAACCCAGTGTACAATGGCGTACACGGTTGGGCAAACAAAGTGCGCTGACAAAGTCAGGCGCAATCCTGTGCGGTTGTTGGTTTGACAAGGCGAAGCAACGGAATGATAACCGCCCCAATCGTGTTGCCGAGAATCACGAGCCAAATAAAACCGAGGGCCTCGGCGGAATAGAGGCCCGCTATCGCAAAATAGCCCATATCGGCGATAGAGTGTTCAAATCCGCTCAAGATGAAAGCGGGGATTGCAAACACTATGCCGAGCGGCGTCTTCTTGTCCTTGAAAAGCGCGACTGCGACATACATGAGGATTCCGCACCCTACGCCGCGAAGGAGAGTTTGCCACCACTCTTGCGCGAGCCTTGCATTGCAAGCGTTGAGCGCCGTATCTCTGAGGCTCGGAATGGCATAGCCGATAGCGATGCCAAACACCGCCGCGGCGATGACGTTGCCGAGAAGCCCCAACAAAAGCACTGACACGTCGTCCTTCGTGTGATTTGTGACTATAAAGCCGATTTTGCCCGTGTAGAGCGAAAATCCAAAATAGCAAACCGCAAGCAAACCGACGGAAAACAACACAGCACCACCGATTTTGCCGACAATCTCACCGCTCGCCGAGCAGGCGAGATATACACAGCAACCTATGGTTATCATAAGCCCTGCAAGTATGCCTTCAAATAATTGGAATGTAATCTTTCGTGCCAATTTCATTGGTTTATCCTTTCACTTTTGTTTGATAAAATGCTTTTATGCGCGACACGAAGTGTCCCATCCTCCGTTTATATGGAGAACTGCGCCGGTGGTGTATTCGCTTTCGGCGAGAAACAAAACGGCGTCTGCGATCTCTTCCGGTCTTGCAAGTCTGCCAAGCGGGATCTCGTCGCATATCGCCTTGATTTCGTCCTGCGTGTAGCACTTCATCATATCGGTATCCACTGCGCCTGGAGCGACCGCGTTCACGCGAACGCCCATTGGGGCGACCTCTTTTGCAAGCGCCTTGGTGAGTCCTATGACCGCCGCCTTGGACGCAGAATAGGCGACCTCGAAACTTCCGCCGACCTCTCCCCAAATCGAGGAGACGTTGACGACCGCGCCGCTACCTCTCGACAACATATCGGGAAGCACCGCGCGAGTGGCGAGATATACGCCCTTTGTGTTGACGGCAAAGACTTCGTCCCAGTCGCTTTCGCTCGTGTCGATGAGGAGTCCGCTCCGTGATATGCCGGCGTTGTTGACGAGAACGTCTATCTTGCCAAAGCGCTTTTTTGCAAAGTCCACCGCCTTTTGCACGGACTCCGCGCTTCGCACGTCGCAATACACGGAAACTACGCCAAGAGCGCCAAGTTCCTGCTCGAGCGCCTTTGCTTTGTCCTCGGACGAGCGGTAGGTGAAACATACGTTATACTTCCCTGCCGCGCGTCTCACAACGGCTTCGCCGATACCTCGACTACCGCCTGTGACGAAAATGGTTTTTGTCATAGATTATTTTTCTTCCTCTTTCGGCTCATCGCCCGGGAGGTAGATGCCGATCATAGTGCTCTTTGTGTCTTCGCTCATATAGTTGACATAGTGCAAATAGTTGTTGTCGCTTGTCGCGAAGAAGAAGGAAGCCTTGAAGTCGCCGTCCTCAACGCCGTCGAGCGGGAGCCAATCGACCTTCATACCCTCTGAGAAAACGACTTCCACGTTGCTCTTTTCCCTGTAGGAGATCTTGTAGAGTTCGGACGCGGAAGAAGAAGCCGTGTAATATGCGTTGCCGCCCGCGGCAAACCAAACCGTCTTTGAAGAGTTGGTCACTTGAACGGGATCTTCTTCGTTTTCGCCGTTGTACCAGCAATATACGCTTTGCGTGTTGTACGCAAGTGCGCCGTCGGCATAACCGAGCGGATAGATAGTCGTCACGGCGTTTGTCGTGAGACGCTTTTCGTCGGCAACCTTAAATGAGCCTGCGACCTTGTTCATAAACGTACCCGCGGAGGGGGAAGAACTTCCCGCCTTGTAGGACTTCGTGTAGTAGATCGTTGCGCCGCTCTCTTCTTTGGCTACGTCAAGAAGCGTGAACGTAAAGACTTTTTGACCGTTGTCGACAGCCTTTTCGCCCTTTGCGAGATAGGTGTTGTAGGTCGCGAGGACTTGTTCGTTTGCGCCGCTCTTGTCGATAGAGCAAAGTTCGTTGTAGGTAAGAGACGTCGTTGTGTCTGTCGCGCTTCTCGTGAAGAAGATTTTGTCCACTTCATAGTCCCAAGCGACGGAAGAGATCGTGTAGCCGAGTTGTCCCTTGACTGCACCCTTGCCGTTGGTGATGTCACCGCCGTTTTTCATGCCGGAGAAATCGACGTATGAGAGCGTGTTGTTTGCAAAATACCACACTCTCGTCGGTGTGAACAAATATTCGACGCTTCTCGAATTTATCGTTGCGATAAGTTGAGTTGCGGAGCCGTCGATCTTTGTGCGCATAAAGTCGCTGTCCGTCGTGGATACGATGCCGTTTTTGTCCTTTTCATAGTTGTTCGTGGCATAGTAGATCCAGTCGCCGAAGATAGCGATACCGCCGCTCTTCGAGGAGGAATTGTAGACGCTCTTCGGAGCGACTACGACCGCCGTCGAGTTGTCGATAGCGCCGTCTTTTATCTCTACGCGGACGATGGACTGCTTGACCGGCGTGCCGAACGTATTGTCCTGATCTGCGCCGGAGTAGCCGTTGATCATGTAGAGGTAGTTGCCTTGCTTGACAACGTATCCGCCGTTGGACTTGACTTCTGCCGTCGCGTCACCGCCGCCGACCGAGTGCCACTTGTAGCCCTTGTTGCAGGCGACGAAAACTGTGGCGAGCACCGCAACGAGTGCGATAACTGCGAAAATCGTAATGAGTTTCTTTTTCATAAATTACCCTTTATTTTGCGTTTCCACGCAATGATTTATATTGTTTTGTTTGATACATTTTTACAGCCCAAGTCTGAATTTTCATTGAACGAAGTGAAGATTCATTCAATTCTCTTTGGGCATATCGATTTTTATATGCACTTCTTTCAGTTGCTTTTCCGTGACGGTGGACGGTGCGCCCATGAGTACGTCTCTTGCGTTTCTGTCCATCGGGAAAGTGATGATTTCTCTTATGCTCGTCTCGTTCTTTAAGAGCATGACGATACGGTCAACGCCCGGAGCGATACCCGCGTGCGGCGGTGCGCCGAACTTGAACGCGTTGTAGAGCGCAGAGAACTTCTCTTCGATGACGTCCTTGCCGTAGCCGACGATCGCAAACGCCTTTTCCATAATTGCGGGTTCGTGGTTTCTGACCGCGCCGGAAGAGAGTTCTACACCGTTGACGACGCTGTCGTATTGATAGGCGAGAATGTCGAGCGGATCCATCTCTTCAAGCGCTTTGAGTCCGCCCTGCGGCATACTGAACGGGTTGTGGCAGAAAGTGAGGTTGCCTTCGTCGTCGTACTCGTACATCGGGAAGTCCACGATCCAGCAGAAGCGGAAAGCGTTCTTTTCGAGAAGGTCGAGCCCTACGCCGAGTTCGGTACGCACGAATCCCGCCTGTTTTTCCACTCCGCTCTCCTCGGCGAGAACTGCGACAAAAGAGTTCGGCTCAAGCCCGAGGCGTTCGACAAGCGCGTCCTTTGCGTCCGCAACAAACTTTGCGATACCGCCCGCGATCTCACCCTTTTCGTCAAGTTTGAACCAGTACATATTGCTGGCGCCGTTAAGCTTTGCCTTTTCGGTGAGCGCGTCGATCCACTTTCTCGTTTGCGTGAAGTTTGGAACGGCGATAGCCTTTATCGTCTTGCCCTTTTCAAAGAAAGGAGCCTTTTCTTCAAGAATATCCGTGACGTCCTTTATGATGAGCGGGTTGCGAAGGTCGGGTTTGTCCGAGCCGTAGTCGCGCATAGCGTCACGGTATGCGATACGGCGGAATGGACCTTCGTCCACCTTGTAGCCTGCGGGAGAGAACTCTTTGAACACGCCGGAAAGGACTTGTTCCATAACCGCGAACACGTCTTCCTGCGTCGCAAAGCACATCTCGGTATCGAGTTGATAGAATTCGCCCGGGCTTCTGTCCGCTCTTGCGTCTTCGTCTCTGAAACACGGCGCGATTTGGAAATATCTGTCAAAACCGCTCGCCATGAGGAGTTGCTTGTATTGTTGCGGTGCTTGCGGAAGCGCATAGAAGTGTCCCGGGTAAAGTCTTGACGGAACAATATAGTCTCTTGCGCCCTCAGGAGAACTTGACGTAAGGATCGGAGTCGTAATCTCCAAGAAACCGAGTTCCACCATCTTTGCGCGGAGCCAACTTACGACCTTTGAACGGAAAACAATCTTTTCTTTCACGTCAGGATTTCTGAGGTCTAAGAAGCGGTATTTGAGACGCACGTCCTCACGGGACTGCGTGCTTGTCGCAATCTCGAACGGGAGTTGCTCGTAGCACTTGCCGAGGAGTTCGATCTTGTCGGGCAAAATCTCTATCATACCCGTCGGCATATCCTTGTTCGGCGCGCTGCGAAGAGCGACCGTACCCTCGATGGATATCGTGCTTTCGCGCGGAATGTTTCTCACGATTTCCATCTTTTCCTCGTCGCTTACGACCGCTTGCGTATAGCCGTAGTAGTCGCGGAGTACGAAGAAGATGACGGAACCGAGGTCACGAATGGAGGAAAGCCAACCTGACAATTTGACGTGCTTTCCCGCGTTCTGTTCTCTTAATTCACCACAAGTGTGTGTTCTGTATTCCATAATTTATTCCTTTTGGGCAAAGCCCTGATTAGAGTTCTTTGTTGTTTGCCTGTCGGCAAGCGATTGCCTTAGGCATGATGTTTGCTTGTAGCAAATGATGTGCCAGAGGCATGATGTTTGCTTCGCAAATGATGTGTGCTTCGCACATTGTGGAGAAAATACACAGCAAGCTGTGATGATATACAATCCTGCGGATTGATGATATACACGCAAAGCGTGATAGAGGAAAAATAAAAATATTTTTTATCCTCAATTGCAAACACCGTTTGCTACATCATTGTGGACAAAGTCCACTACATCATTGATTGCCTTGCAATCTACATCATTGCGAGCAACGCTCGCTACATAATTTCATTTGTTCACAGCAAATGAATATTCACCAGTTCGCAGGAGGCTTTGATTTCTTCCGGCCAAATGCTCACCTGCACTTCCCCTATATGCGCCTTTTGGAGCAGGAGCATACACAGTCTCGACTGACCGATTCCTCCGCCTATCGTGAGCGGAAGCGTGCCGTCCGCAACGCCTTGATGATATTCGTTTTTCATTCTGTCCGTATGCCCGGAGATTTCAAGTTGACGGCGCAGACTCTCGCCGTCCACGCGGATTCCCATAGACGAGATTTCTATCGCCTCGCCGAGGACTTCGTCCCAAAAGAAGATATCCCCGTTGAGCCCCCAGTCGTCATAGTCAGGCGCCCTGCCGTCATGCGGTTCCCCGTTTGAGAGCGCTCCGCCTATGCCTATGAGGAAGATCGTACCGTATTCCTTTGCAAGGGCGTTCTCTCTCTCCTTTGGAGAAAGGTTCGGATACCTTTCAAGAGCCTCTTCCGCCGTCACAAACTTGACTTCGCGTTTGAGTTTCAAATCGATAACGGGAAAAATCTCCTTCGTCTCTTCGAGCGTGTCCACGACCGCTCCGACGATACGCGACACGACCATTTTGAGAAAGTTCAAATTGCGCTGTTCCTTGGAGATAACCATCTCCCAGTCCCATTGGTCGACGTAAATCGAGTGGAGATTGTCGCACTTGTCGTCGCGACGAATGGCGTTCATATCCGTATACAACCCTTCTCCGTGGCGGAAGCCGTAGTCGCGCAGCGCCATACGCTTCCACTTTGCAAGCGAGTGGACGATTTCCACCTCTACGCCCTGCTCGAGAACGTCGAATTTTACGGGGCGTTCCACGCCGCTAAGGTCGTCGTTGAGCCCCGAACCGCTCTTTACAAACAGCGGAGCGGAGATGCGCTCGAACCCGAAATTTTTGACAAGGTTGCGCTGAAAGTGGTCCTTTACAAACTTGATCGCCTTTTCCGTCTCGCGGACGGTCATGCGGTTTTTGTAGTTTTCAGGTACGATAAGCTCCACCATATCACACCATAAGGTCGCCGGCTGTACGTGAATAGAGTTGTACGTCGCGGATGTTGCCGATGCCCGTCACGTACATGAGTATACGCTCGAGTCCGAGTCCGAATCCGCTGTGCGGAACGGAGCCGTACTTTCTGAGTTCGAGATAGAATGTGTAGTCGTCGAGGTTCATGCCTCTGTCAACCATGGCTTGTCTCAGTTTGTCATAGTCCGCTTCACGCTCGGAGCAGCCGATGATTTCGCCGACGCCCGGCACGAGCAAATCCGTCGCCGCGACTGTGAGTCCGTCGTCGTTTTGCTTCATATAGAAGGACTTTATCTTCTTCGGGTAGTTGATGACAAAGACCGGTTTGTTGAAGACCTGCTCGGTTATATATCTCTCATGCTCGGATTGGAGATCGAGCCCCCATTCGACAGGATATTGGAACTTTTGTCCGCTCTTTTTGAGGATTTCGATAGCCTCCGAATAGTCGAGCACTTGGAAATCGCTGTCCACAACCTTTTGGAGTTTCTCGCGAAGTCCCTTTTCAAACGCGTTCTCAAAGAAAGCGAGTTCGTCAGGGCACTCGTCAAGGACTGCCTTGATGATATACTTTATCATCTTGGTTGCGATCTCGATGATGTCGGGAAGTTTTGCAAACGCGACTTCCGGCTCTACTTGCCAAAACTCCGCCGCGTGGCGCGGTGTGTTGCTGTTCTCCGCTCTGAACGTCGGACCGAAGGTGTAAATCTTGCCCATAGCCATTGCCGCGACTTCGCCCTCGAGTTGTCCGCTGACGGTAAGTCCCGCTTTGTGCTTGAAGAAATCGTTTGCGATATAGCTCTCTTCGTCCGTCGCCTTCATCGCGTCCTTATAGTCCTGCGTCGTCACACGGAAGATTTCGCCCGCGCCCTCGCAGTCGCTGCCCGTGATGATAGGCGTGTGAACGTATGTATAGCCGTTCTCTTGGAAGAAACGATGGATCGCAAAGGAGAGTTTTGAACGCACTCTGAGCATAGCGTTGAAAGTGTTTGTTCTGACTCTGAGGTGCGGGATCGTGCGAAGATATTCCATCGTGTGGTACTTCTTTTGAAGCGGATAGTCGAGCGGACTGTCGCCAAGAAGTTCGATACTCTCCGCATTCACTTCATATTCGCCCTCTTTCATTGCGGGAACAACCGTGCCCACAACTGATACGGACGCGCCGTTTTTCATAACTGTCGCGAGATTGTCCGCGTCAAATTTGCTCTTGTCGATGACGATTTGCAAATGTTTAAGACTCGTACCGTCGTTGAGTGCGAGAAAAGCCATTGTTTTGCTGTCGCGTGCGGTTCTTATCCAACCGCATACGTTGACGGATTTGTTCTCAAATCTTTCTCCGTCTGAAAGGATAGTTTTGATGTCGATGTTTTGCATAATTACCTCATTTATGTTTAATTATTATAAATAACATTCACCGTTTTGTAAAGTATTCGCGCGTGATAAAATAATAAATAAAATTCAAAAACTTATTCTATACAACATATTGTGTTCGGTTTTTAATACTTACACAACTCGTTCGAAGACGGAACCGACTCCGCAATGGCGGAGTCCCCGGAGTGCCTCGGTCTGCACTCAGTACGAGCATTTTGGACATACGGTTGGCTTTGCCGTCCAAAATGCGAAGTGGCAAAGAATAGAGGATTGCAGAGAATAGCAACGTCCCAATGCGACCAGTCCTGTTTGTTCCTTAGAGCATTGGGACTTGTGTTCGATAGGTTCCGCGGTGCGCGACGCGTTAAGCCAACAGTCCTGTGAACTGTTGGTAGCCCAAGCGGACAAGGTGGCTGCCCTCGGCAACGCCGCAGACCGGAAACCTGGCGAAGCAGGAAGGGGTGTTGCATTTAGGGTTAAACGACGTCAGCCCATACGAAGGAGATGGGAAACCTTCATTTAGGGTTTTAAACGTCACTTCATTTGGAATAAGAAAAATGTTTGTTGACTAAACTCTATTTGCGAATTATACTTATTTTATTAACTTTAAAGGAGCAAACTATGCCTGATTTCGACCTTATCGTACTCGGCGCAGGACCTGCGGGACTGACGTCCGCAATATACGGCGCGCGCGGCGGACTGTCCGTGCTCGTTTTGGAGAACAAAGCCCCGGGCGGACAAGCGGCGCAAACCTCGGTTGTAGAAAACTACCCGGGCGTCCCCGACGTGAACGGTTTCGACCTCGCTTTCACTATGCTAAACCAAGCAAAGTCTTTCGGCGTAAAAGTGAAAACGGGCGCCCTGCAAAACTTGACGCTTGACGGCGACGAAAAGAAAGTTTTGCTTGCAAACGGCAAGGAGTTTACTTGCTCCGCCCTTATCGTCGCAACGGGTGCGAAGTCAAGACTGCTCGGACTTGAAAACGAACTCGACCTTGCAGGCAAAGGAATCAGTTATTGCGCGACTTGCGACGGTATGTTCTTCAAAGACAAAACGGTCGCCGTCGTCGGCGGTGGAAACACTGCGGTCGAGGACGCGCTCTACCTTGAAAAGATTGCAAAAAAGGTGTACCTCATCCATAGAAGAAACGAACTCCGCGCGGACAAAATCATGTCGGACAGAGTGAAAGAAAGCACCGTCGAGATCCTTTGGGACAGCGTTGTCACGCAGGCGATAGCAGACGAGCAACTTGCGGAAATCGAAGTTAAAAACGTCAAAACAGGCAGTTTAAGTCGCGTTTCTGTCGACGGACTGTTTGTCGCCGTCGGTCAAACTCCGAACACCGACTTCTTGGGAGCTACCGACAAAAAGCCAAATCTAAGCACTACAGGATATATCGCCACCGACGAAGAAATGAGGACAAATATAGACGGCGTGTTTGCAGCGGGCGACGTGCGAGAAAAGTCGCTCAGACAAATCGTCACGGCGTGCGCGGACGGCGCGGTCGCCGCAAACTCCGCAATCAAATATCTCCAGGGATTTCATCCCGTTAGTACAAAATAGTATATGCTACTAAACTGTCTTTTTTAAAAACCAAGTTTGGTTGTTAATTAGTATCATTGTTCGCCTTCCCTGTCGGGAAGGTTTTTTATTGCCAAAATTAGAAAAATCTCGACAAAATTCTTCAAAATTCTCCCTTGCAAACTACATATAATATTTCGTATGTATTACTTTGGAACAGACGGAATAAGAAACAACGCGGAAAAACTCTTGCAACAAAGAGTTCCTTTCCTGCTTGGCAAAGCGCTTTCAAAAAACGCTTACAAAATCATAATCGCAAGAGACGTGAGAGAGAGTTCTCTCGACATAGAAAAGCAACTGTGTTTAGGACTTCTTGAGGGCGAGGCAAAGATATACCTTGCAGGCGTGCTCCCCACCCCTGCCCTTGCCTATACCGCGCAAGTGGAGGACGCGGATTTTGCCGTGATGATCACGGCGTCGCACAACCCGCCCGAGTTCAACGGACTCAAAGTCTTTGGCAAGAGCGGAAAAAAGTTGCCGCTTGACGTGGAAGAAAAACTGGACAAAGCCCTCTTCGATCTCGCGCAAGAATTTTCCTCTCTCACTGAGATAGGCGCGCAAAAGGACGCTACCATCGGCATGGACGACGTGTCCGCGGACGTTCTCACCGTGGACGAGACGGCGGGGCCTCTCAAAATCACTCCGACAAAGGAACATCGCATACGCGTCATCGAGGGCGCGGAGTTTTTGTACGCTACGCACGTGAAAAAGATGTTTCCGCGCTTTGACGGTACAAAGGTGCGACTCGACTGCGCCTACGGCTGTTTTGCCGAGCTTGCAAAGCGTATCTTCGAGTCGCTCGGAGCGATAGTCACTGCGGAGCACGACTCAAAAGACGGCTCGCGCGTCAACGTGGAGTGCGGGTCCACTCATATCGACAAATTCGTGGCGCGCGTCGGCAAAGACGAGATAGGTTTTGCCTTTGACGGCGACGGAGACCGCGTGCTTGCGGTCGTAGACGGCAAAGTGTATGACGGAGACGCAATTTTGCTTGCAATCTCCACTCTCTACCGCATACAAGGCAAACTCAAAAAGAAGATGGTCGTCGGCACGGAACTCACAAACTCCCGCCTGCAGCGCGAACTGGCGTTTGGCAACACCGCGCTCCTCAGAGTGCCCGTCGGAGACAAATATATACTTGACGCATTAAAGGCGGAAAACTGCGTACTCGGCGGAGAAAAGAGCGGGCATATCATCATGCTTGACAAAGGGAACACGGGCGACGGCGTCGTCACCGCGCTCACTCTCCTCGAAGTCAAAAAGACGATAGGCTCTCTCCCAACCTTCACTCCCTACCCTATGCTCAACCTCAACCTCCCGACAAGCAACCCGACGGAATATGCAAAGAGCGACGAATTCAAGACAAAACTCTCAGCCGCCACCACCCTATTTTCAAAATACGGTCGCTTCGTCGTCCGCCCGAGCGGCACGGAACCGCTGCTTAGAGTCACCTTTGAATGCTTTTCTTTTGACGAACAACCTATATTTGCAAAACTGCAAAAACTGTTTGAAATAAAATAATAACAAATACCGCCTAAAAATAAAAAATGCGCGATTTAGATGAAGAGCATGCACTCTTCGAGTGTTTTGTTTTCTCCGCTTTTGTCCAAAGCAAAAGATTGTGCGAAACACCGACGGGAGTTGTTTTGTTCTCATAGAGTTCAGCATACAATCTTTTGCGCGGAAGTAGCGAAAAAATTGCTCAAAGTAAAAAGTTGCTCACAAAAAATGTGAGCAACATAGATTTGAGCGGTTTTGAGCGGGCGCGTACATTGACGTACGTAATCTGTGCGAGTATTTATTATCATTGAATACATTTTCTGCTCCAGAGAGATGAATAACAAGGAAACACCCTTTTGAAACAAAGCCTAATGTACACTTAGTACATGACTTTGGAGCAAAAGGGTGTTGACGCAGTTAGTCGCTCTCTGGTGCAGAAAATGCAAGCGGGGCTACGAACATCTTCGCAGCCCCGCTCGCTTATGATAAGGGGGAAAATTATGAGCTGTGTCATGTAAACAAGCGCGTTGCTTGATTACGTTGACATAATAATACAAAAAGAATTGCGTGTCAAGCACTTTTTGTAACTTTTTTTATAGTTTTTTCAAAAACCCCGCAAAAAACCTTACAAAAATGCAAATATTTTTGTTGCAAATCTGCACTTTTTGCAAAGTTTTGCATTTTTGTTAAAAAATTTTTTTACAAATTTTGAGTTTAGATTTCGTCTTAGAATACCGCTTTTGCCAAAACAGGCATTCTAACGGCATATTTTGAAAAAGTGCGTTGGAATGCCACTTTTATGGTTTTTGTAAGAAAATTTTTTTGAAAAATTTTTGAAATTTTTTGAAAAATATTTTATTTTCTTTCTAAAAGACAAAAAATCAACCGAAATTGACTGATCCTTGGAAATAAAACTGCTACAGACAACGCGTATCGAGCGCCGTCGTGCAACCCTTAAATGAAGTTTTCCCATCTCCTTCGTATATGCTATCGTCGTTTAACTCTAAATGCGACACCCCTTCCTGCTCCGCCAGGTTTCCCCACCGCAGAACCTATCGAACACAAGTCCCAATGCTCTAAGGAGCAAACGAGACTGGTCGCATTAGGACGTTGCTATCCTTTGCAAGAGTGTATTACTCGCTCCGGGGACACCAAGTCGGCGCTCTAAAATCCAGTTTTCTCTATTCTTTGCCACTTCGCATTTTGGACGGCAAAGCCAACCGTATGTCCAAAATGCTCGTACTGAGTGCAGACCGAGGCACTCCGGGGACTCCGCCTTG
>ONYW01000010.1 GCA_900322215.1 uncultured Eubacteriales bacterium
AAACTTATCCATACATAAAGTTTAGGGCAAATCCCTAATTTTATGTTGACATTAGGGAAAATCCCTAATATAATTTTATTAATTTATTAAAATTTTTAAGGTTAAATATGAAACGAATTATTTTTATGTTTATAATAATATTTTTACTGTTCACGCTTGTTGGGTGTAGTTTGTTTAACAGCGAATCACACTCTGCAAACTCACAAAAAACCGGTTTTGAAGCAGAAGTACGCATATTGGGCGAACACCAAACTGAAACATATGGTATGACTATGCTTACTAAATCATATGACTATGATATTATTTTTTATGGATATATGGAGCCAGATGCAACATATACCCTAAAAATCCAAATAGGGTTCTACGCTGATAATATTTTTGTTAAAAGTGTGGAACATATTTTTAATTGTCATGGATGAGAGAATAATGGCAGAAAAGGAATTCTAACCCTAAATAAAGAAATATGTGAAAACAAGACAATTAGTGCTAAAATTTTAAAAATAACCTGGGAATGAAGACTTATAAAAAAACCGCAATATTTGGATGAGAGGCAAGAAAACAATAAAAATCGCACCGCCTAATGTACTGACGTACATGACGGTGCGTATTTTTTGCAGTTGACACAGCAGGTCGCCAACTCACACGGTTGCAAAACCGTGTGTGAGAGATGAGAGACAAGGAAAAGCACCTTGGGAGACAACCCTAATGTACACTTAGTACATGAGTTGGAAACCAAGGCGCTTTGACGCAGTATATCGCTCTCACACGCGGTTTTTACCAGTCCTCCCTATGGTTAATCTTCACGTCGTCATATAATTCAAAGTATTTTTGCTTGAACTGTTGGGTTTGCTGACGAGCGCGCTTTAACTCTTCCCTTGCCGCTTTTTGGGCAGGGGTTTCGTCCTTCTTTGGCGCGGGAACGTTGATAGGTGTTAATCTCTTTTTTTCGTAGTCCATAACTCAAAAATTGTGCCAATTTGCACCGCATTTGCGAGCAAATTCGCTGCTGATAGTCACGATTTTTTCGTCTCTTCCGCGCACAACATTTGTGCTAAACTTCAAGAGAACTTCATCGTCCAGCCTGTTCTTCGCACACATCTTGTGCTTGGAGTGTATGCGGTAAATTTTGTGCCAATTTGCACCGCATTTGTTATGCAAATAGCTATTTTTCACAGTCTTTGACTGTTCGGCTAATTCTCGCTTCGTTCAGCGAGTTTGCCTTAATGGAGAGGTTGAAAACCTCGAGAATTCATTTCTCCACTCTCAAAGAATATGCTCCACTCCGTCTTTTTCGCTGCGCTTGTAGATGACTATTTTGTTGCCTATGGCTTGCACCGGTTCGGCACCTGTGCGTTCGCATACCTCGTCAAGAACGAGTTTTGTCGGCGTCTCCGCATTCTTCAAGACGGAGATCTTTATGAGTTCGTGAGACTCAAGAGCGTCTATTATATCATTCACTTGGTTGTCGCCGACACCGTTTTTGCCGACGTGAAAAATCGGATCTAAATTCTGCGCAATACTTTTAAGTTTTGCTCTTTGTGCGCTTGTAAGCATTTTAACACCTCCATGTTTACGGTCTTCGACCGCATTATAATGAATTCTCGCTAACGCTCAGCTAATTCTCACTCGGCAAGCCTCGTTCAGTGAATTCTCGGTTGCAAGCAACCTCAGCGAGTTCTCACAAGTGCAGGCACTTGTTCAGTTGCGGATAAAATTAAATTGTATTTCTCCACAATGGAGGAGACAAAGTCTCCGAGAATTCATGGAACGTAGTGAGAATTCACGACACGCTTGCGTGTCAATTCACTGTTCATGTTCAGGCTGTGCAGCCGTGCATGCTTTCTATCACCACGCAACCGCGCGGTTGAGATGAGATGCGAGGCGCGACGCGTTAAACGGACAATCCAGTGAATTGTCCGTAGCCCAAGCGAACGAGGTGGGTGCCCTCGGCAACACCGAAGTCGGGATCGTGCCTCGGATGACCAACCCAGTGTACATGAACGTACACGGTTGGGCAGACGCGGTGCGATAACAAAGCAGGTCGCTCAATCCGTGCGGTTGCCAAAATCTTTGATTTGGATGAGTTGCAAGGCAGAGTACTTCAAGCAGCACACCCAGTGTACATAAGCGTACACGGTGTGATGGGCGAAGTGCTCTAACACAGCAAATCGCCAAATCAATGATTTTGGACGTGGACGTCAAGTTGCGGGAACGGAATCACAACCCCCACTTGATTAAACTTGTCGCGGATTTGCTCTTGAAGGTCGAAATAGACGTCCCAATAGTCGGGCGTGTCGCACCATGCCTTGACGGAGAAGACGACGGAGCCTGAATCCACCCTGTTCATACGGCAAAACGGATCGGGCGTGCTGTGGACTTTCGGATGCGCTCCGCAAACGGAGAGAATGGCGTTTTGCGCCTTGACGAGGTCCGTGTCGCAGGCGACGTTTATCTCGAAGTCGACGCGGCGTTTGTCCATTGCCGAGAAGTTTGTTATGTTTGAATTTGAGAGTTGACCGTTCGGGATGACGACCTCTTTGTTGTCGACGGTGAGCAATACGGTGTTGAAGAGGTTGATCGTTTGCACGACGCCCTCGACGCCTGTGGCTGAGATATAGTCTCCCTTTTTGAACGGCTTGTTGACGATGATCATCATACCGCCGGCTACGTTGCCGAGGCTGTCTTTGAGAGCAAGACCGATGGCAACGCCGCAAGTGCCGAGCACCGTGATGATAGACGCCGTATTGATGCCCATCGTGGCGAGTGCCGCGACAAGCACGACTATCTTCAAAATCACGTCGATGAGGGAGGCTACAAAGTGCACGACCGCCTCATCCTTCTTTGTCCTGCGCATAATGCGAGTGATGACGACCTTTATGATCTTGCAAATGATGAGTCCGACGATAAGAATAAGGATTCCGATGACGATGTTGAGTCCCGCCTTCGTAAAGAACGCTCTCACGTCTTCGATAAATGCCTCGAAGGGATTCTTTTCAGTCGCGGTTTGAGCCGCTGCGTCCGCCGCTTCCGTCGCGGCCTCTGCAAGTAGAGTGTAGAACATTTATATCACCTCAAAAATGATTTTAGCATATAATAAATACTAAAAAACCTTAGTACGCCTTATTTTATTATTATTTGCGCGACTTGTCAACAACCTCTCAAAAATCTCTTAAATTGTGTATATTATTCCAAAAACGGCGAGATTTTAGAATAGTCGTTCAAAAACAGTTTTACAAAACGCGATATATTGAGCGGCTTTTGCGACTTTTGCGTGGAATGCGACAAAAACCATCGCGAAATGCCGATCGTACGTGCGTATGCAATATTCAATTTTAGTTGTAAAAAGCAAAAATAAGTGCTATAATCTTCACATCAAATTTATAATGAGGATATATGGACATTATAATAACAGGGCTCGGTTCTGTCGGAATTACACTTGTAAAAGAACTCACCGAAGAGGGACACAACGTAGTAGTCATTGACAGGAACGCCCAAAAAGTTGAAAATGCGGTCAACAACTTCGACGTCAAAGGCGTAGTTGGCAACGGCGCAAGCAACGAGATACTCGACGAAGCGGGCGTGTCGTCCGCGGATCTTCTTATTGCTGCAACCAACAGAGACGAGATGAATATTCTCTGCTGTATCATCGCGCGCCGTCTCGGAGTGAAAAAGACTATCGCCCGTACGTCGCAAGCGGACTATGCAAAACTCTTCTCCGACGACAGCGAACTCGGGCTCAACCTTATGGTCAACCCTCAACAAGAGGCCGCAAAGGAAATCAGCCGTATGCTTCGCTTCCCTTCCGCTATCAAGGTGGATCAATTTTCGGAAGGCAAAGTCGAACTTATCGAATTCAGAGTGCCAAGCGGTTCAAAACTCGAAGGTTTAGTGCTCAAAAATCTCAAAGATACATTCAAATCCAAAGTCCTCATTTGCGCGGCGCAAAGAAACGGCAAGCCGATAATCCCGGACGGCAACTTTGTGATAAGAGCGGACGACAGGCTCTTCCTCACCGCAACGACAAAGAATATCTCTACGTTTTTCAAAGAACTCGGTTGGAACAGACAGGCGAAGAACGTCATCATAGTCGGCGGTTCTACGACGGCAAGATACCTTTGCCGTGAAATCGCAAAAGTCGGCATCTCCACAAAACTCATCGAAAAGGACGAGAAACGCGCCGCTTTCCTCAGCGAAGATTTGAGCCATACGGAAGTCGTCATCGGCGACGGCACGGATCAAAGCCTCCTCGTCGACGAAGGTATCGACTCGGCGGACGCTTTTGTCGCGCTTGGCAACATCGACGAACAAAACATAATCATGAGCATGTATGCCAATTCGAGAAACGTCCCGAAAGTCATTACAAAAATCGACCAACTCTCCTACCACAGCATGTTGCAAAAGAGCGGAATTTACAGCGTAGTCTCCACAAAGACCTCCGCCGCGGATCAAATCGTCAGATTCGTACGCCTCATGGGCAACAAAAAAGGCAGCGGAGTGAGACGTCTCTTCCACATCATTGACGATACGACGGAAATCCTCGAGTTTGAAGCGGGCAAAAACTTCCGTAGATTCGACGTGCCTCTTCAAGACCTCCGCATAAACCTCAAAGACGACCTCCTCATCGCAGGCATCATCCGCGACGAAGAGCTCATCACCCCGACAGGACAAGACGTCATAAAAGAGGGCGACAGCGTCATCGTCGTCACTTTGGAAGAAGGTTTTGACAACCTCAACGATATTTTGAACTTTTAATGCACCCGGCAGTCCCCTGCCGTGAATGGATATGAATTATAGACTTACCGCTTACGTACTCGGACAACTTGCGCTTATCGTCGGTGCGCTCATGTGCATACCGATGTTTATGGCGATCGGTTTTCATGAGTACAACACAATACTCTCCTATGGCATAACGATAGCGATCACCGTCGTGCTCGGTGCCGTCGGACTCGTGCTTCGCCCTGCGCCGAACAAGCGCAATTTGCGCCCGCAGAGCGGTTTTGTCATGTGCGGACTTGCCTGGATTTTGCTCGCCTTTATCGGTGCGCTTCCATATCGCATCTCCGGCGCTATTCCAAACTATATCGACGCACTCTTCGAGACGATATCAGGCTTTACGACGACAGGCTCGAGCATACTCTCAAACGTGGAGGCTATGCCCAAGTCGCTCCTCTTCTGGCGCGCTCTCACTCAGTGGATAGGCGGTATGGGCGTCCTCGTGTTCGTCATCGCCGTGCTTCCGAGAAACGACAAAGCGTCCACCGCGCTCGCAAGAGCGGAAATCCCGGGGTATCAATTTGGTAAACTCGTCAGCAAACTGAGATTTACGTCACAAATTCTTTATGCGATGTACATCGTGCTCACGCTCATTTTGGTCGGCATACTTTGCGCCTGCAAAATGCCTGTGTTCGACAGTTTTTGCCATGCGTTCTCCACCGCGTCGACGGGCGGTTTTTCCGTGAGAAACGCGAGCATCGGAGCCTACAACTCCGTGTCTATAGAGGTTGTCATCACAATCTTTATGCTCATCTTCTCCGTCAACTTCAACATCTACTATATGCTCCTCATCGGGCACTTCAAAGCCCTTAAAAACGAGGAACTGTTTGTGATGATAGGCATATACGTCGCGGCTTGCGTCGCGATCGTCGCCTCCCTCACCGCATCAAACACGTACGACTTTGGCGACGCGGTCAGGTACACCACCTTCAACGTCGCAAGCGTCATGAGCACAACGGGCTACGGCACCGCGGACTTTGTCCTGTGGCCGACTATAACACAGGTGCTCTTGCTCCTCATCATGTGCATCGGCGGTTCGGCAGGCTCTACCGCAGGCGGTATGAAGATTTCACGCGTCATCATTCTCGTCAAATCTTCCGCAAACAACGTACGCCGCCTCAACTCCCCTCGCTCCGTTCAAACGGTCAAGATGGACGGCAAAGCACTCGCGGACTCTACCGTTGAAGAGATTCAAAACTTCTTCATCATCTACGTGCTTATCTTGATGTTCTCGACGTTCATGCTCGCCATCCTCTCCCCGTATACGGGCGCGGAAGGCATCGCCACCAACCTCTCCGCCGTCATCTCCTGCCTCAACAACATAGGTCCCGGCGTCGGTCCTGTCGGCCCGACAGGCAACTTCGGCGGATATGACGTCCTCTCAAAAATCATCCTTATGTTCGATATGCTCATCGGACGTCTTGAGATAATCCCGATCCTGATGTTGTTCTACTACAAGTCTTGGAAAAAGGCGTGAAATCGCGACTAACTTTGTCAGAGCCCCCTTGTGAGTCGGTTACGTACGTTTTGTACGCTCCCTCCTCCCGAGGGGGCTCTTTCGTGTTATTCATCGATTTCAAGCCTTTTTCAAACTTGTACAGCCTAAAACACGGCTTTATTTAGATATTTCAAACTATTGGTTTATTATTTTGTCTGTCAAATAATTATTAACTTCTTCAATTTCTAACAGTTGATTCAAAAAGTATTTAAAATTCTCATCTGCATCTACTTTTCGTTGCTCAACTATTTCGTCATAATCAATTTTCAATATATCGCATAATTCTCTTCCCGTTAAGATATGGGACAAGTCAAATGCGCCCTTAAACCCTGAATATATTAATTCTTTATTATCTTGATTAAAGCAACAAATATAATAATCTGCGACAAATGGTATTCTCGAGCCAAATTTCAACACAAATTCCTCTAAATGCTGTTTTTCACCTGCGGATTTTTTCGTGTCAAACGAATCTCCATCCTTTAGTTCTACGACTTTACAAATTCTTCTTTGTTCAACAATAAAAATTAATAAATCCGGTTCTATTTTATTGTTTTGAGCATCATGAATTAAATATGATGACTTAGCATATATCCGTTTAGGACAAAGGTATACGCCGTCAGTTATTTCTGCAATTGTTGCCTTATCAATGAAATCATCCAAATTCTCTATATTATTTGTGCGAGCCATAATCAACCGTTCCAACTCATTACCGTTAGAAATTACAGTTGCTTGAACCTTGCTGACTAAAACGCCGAGTTTATCGTTTTTTAGTACTCTCGTGTACCCTGAACCACCATCACTGCGTCCCCTTGCATTTATAATCTTAGCCATTATTATTCCTCTCCAAATTCTATGTCTCCACCTATAAAATTCCTTTTAGTGTATTTACACGCCTCAAACACCGAATAACCTCCTGCGGCAGGATCACAAACAAAATCACCTTCGTTCGTAGTCGCTAAAATCAGTTGTGACTGTAACTTAATAGGCTTTGTATGAGGATGCGTCTTTTTAACTTCTTCGTCCCAAACATCAGGTATGTTGTGAATTGACCAAGTATTTTTGGCAAGACGAGGCTTCTTCTGCACGATAACAAGATATTCACTTACTCTTCGTGTGCGGTAACCCATACCCATGCGTTTTTTGTTCCACGTTATCATGTCAACAGTATCTAAATCCGTTAAATCATCAAACCACTGTTTAACACCTTCAACCAAATGGAATTTATCAACCCACAAAAACAAATATCCGTTAGGAGCAAGAACCCTTTGAATTTCAAACAAGAATTGATGGATAGTTTCAAAACTCATTTGTGTCAATTCTGCTCTTCCCTTACCTCTACTAACTCCTTCGTTGCCATATTTAAGTTTGTCCAACACGCCTCTGTATTGTGGATCAAAAAAAACCACTTTTAGCGATTTATCGTCAGTATGACGAAGCAAATCTAATCCATCTGCCTTATTCTTGTAGTTAATTTTGTATTTTGTATTTGGATTTTGAGCGCTATCTTCAAACATATTTTTTCCAAGTCTTATTGTACTTACTATTAAATATATCAAGTCTTATAAGACTTGTCAAGTATTTTAAGACTTAGGCTGACTATAATAGAATTATGGAATTCAAAGACATTTTGAAAGAATTAAGAATTTCTAAAGGGCTGAGCCAAATGCAGTTGTCAAAAGAAACAGGGCTCAGTCAGTCGGCTATTGCGAAGTGGGAACTCGGCAAAACAGAACCGACCGCAACTGCAATTATTACTCTCGCAAAATATTTTGATGAAACGACAGATTATCTTTTGGGAGTAGAAAGATATTAAAACCATTTAGATACTTAAAAACCTCCGCATAAGCGGAGGTTTTTCTTTTTTTGTTATACCACAACTGAGCAAGATTTATCTTGCGAGAATTCATGGAGTGAAACGAGAATTATTGGAGCCAAAGGCGAGAATTCATTGTTCCTCACTCAAAAAAACTGCGTGATTTAGATGAGATGCTAGGAAGGGCGCTTTTGAGAGAAGGGCGCGTACATTGACGTACGTAACCGACTATCAAAAGCGACCTGACAACGCAGGTCGCTAAATCACGCGGTTTTACTCAAGTTCAAAGGCTCCGGTGTAAAGCTGATAATACTTCCCGCGTGCGGCGATGAGTTCGTCATGGTTGCCGCGCTCTATGATCTCGCCGTGTTCGAGGACGAGAATCATATCCGCGTTGCGAACCGTAGAGAGACGGTGCGCAATAACAAAGACAGTTCTGCCCTGCATGAGTCTGTCCATACCCTTTTCGATGAGTTTTTCCGTGCGGGTGTCGATAGAACTCGTTGCCTCGTCCAAAATGAGAACAGGCGGATTTGCAACGGCGGCACGCGCGATGGCGAGGAGTTGGCGTTGACCTTGCGAGAGGTTTGTGCCGTCGCCCGTGAGCATAGTGTCATAGCCTTCCGGCAAGTGGCGAATGAAGTAGTCCGCATTTGCAAGTTTTGCGGCGTTCTCCACTTCCTCGTCCGTGGCGTCGAGTTTTCCGAAGCGGATATTGTCTCTGACCGTACCCGTAAAGAGGTGCGTATCTTGAAGGACCATCGCCATAGAGCGGCGGAGGTCGTCTTTGTTTATCTTTGTGATGTTGATATCGTCATAGCGGATTTTGCCTTCCGTAATGTCGTAGAAGCGGTTGATGAGGTTTGTGATCGTAGTCTTGCCCGCGCCGGTTGAACCGACGAGCGCGATCTTTTGCCCGGGGAGCGCTTCCATTGTGACATTTTTGAGAACGGTCTTTTCGGGCACGTAGCCAAAGGAGACGTTTTCAAACTCCACTTCTCCGCGCCATTTGACGTAGGTCGTGGTGTCGGTCGCCTTGTGGTAGTGCTTCCACGCCCACATACCCGTATACTCTTCGCACTCTATCATTTCGCCGTTTTCGTCCTCTTTTGCGTTGACGAGCATGACGTAGCCCTCGTCTTTTTCAGGCTCTTGGTCGATGAGTTCAAAGATACGTTCCGCGCCTGCAAGCGCCATGAGAATGCCGTTCATCTGTTGCGCGATTTGAGAGAGCGGATTTGAGAATTGACGCGAATATTGCATGAACGAGATGAGTTTGCCCCAGTTCATACCGCCAAAGCCGTTGATGGTGAGGATCGTGCCGACGATAGCCGTGACCGCATAGGAGACGTAGGACAGGTTGCCCATGATAGGAAACAGGACGTTTGCATAGGTGTGCGCCTTTTTGGATGCCTCTCTAAGCGACTTGTTGTGCTTGTCAAAGTCAGCCTTTTCAGCCTCTTCGTGGCAGAACACCTTGACGACTTTGAGACCGTCCATGTGCTCCTCGATATAGCCGTTGAGAGCGCCTACACCGCGCTGTTGAAGCACGAAGTGCTTTCCGCTCTTGCCGGCGATAGTCTTTGTGATAAAGAGCATGATTACGAGCATCGCAACGGAAACGAGAGTGAGCAGCGGAGAGAGCACGAGCATTGCGACAAACATACCGACAACCGTCGCGGCGTTTGTGATGAGATTCGGAATACCGTTTGAGAGGAGTTCTCTGAGCGTATCCGTATCGTTGGTGTAGAGGCTCATGAGGTCGCCGTGCGTGTGAGTGTCGAAATATTTGATAGGAAGTCTTTCCATCTTTTCAAACATCTCGTTGCGGACATTTTCGAGGATTCTCGTCGTCGCGCTGATTATGATATAGTGCGAGACGTATTGGAAGAGCGCGCCCGAGACGTATATCGCCGCCATTATGCCCACAAATCCGCCGAGCGCGTCAAGCCCGGTGAGAGTGCCGAGCGCAACTTGTTCGTGTTGTACGAGCGGTAAAATGTAGTTGTTGATGGCAATAGAAAGCATATAAGTGCCCGCGATATTCGCCACAACGTTCAAAAGCAATGCGATAAACGCAAACACAAGTCTTGCGCTGAACGGTTTGAGGTATGTGAGAATGCGCTTGAACGTCTTCATAGGACTTGCGGCGCGGTACTTTTTGGTCATAGGGACTGCGTGTTTCGGATCCTTTGGCATATCACTTCACCTCCTTTTCATCGCTGTTTGCCTGTTTTGCGGATTTGCTCTCCACAACGTCGTCGGCTTTGCCGCTCTGTTGCGAGAGATACACGTCGCGGTAGATATCGTTTGTGGCAAGCAATTCCGCGTGCGTGCCGACGGCGTCTATCTTGCCGTCGTTCATGACGATAATCCTGTCCGCGTTCTCAACGGAGGCTATACGCTGAGCGATGATAAGCACCGTCGTATCGCCGAATTTCTCTTTGAGTCCCGTGCGGATCGCCGCGTCCGTCGCCGTATCGACTGCGGACGTCGAGTCGTCAAGAATCATGATCTTAGGCTTTTTGAGGAGCGCGCGAGCGATACAAAGCCTTTGCTTTTGTCCGCCCGACACGTTGACTCCACCCTGCCCGAGGTCGGTGTCGTAGCCGTTCGGAAAAGACATGACAAAGTCGTGCGCTTGCGCCGCCTTTGCCGCCTCGAAGATCTCTTCGTCGGTGGCGTTCGGATTGCCCCAAAGCAAGTTCTCCTTTATCGTACCGCTGAAAAGCGTATTCTTTTGCAACACCATACCGACTGCCTCGCGGAGAGGTTCTATCTTGTATTCTCTGACATCTCTACCGCCCACTTTGACGGAGCCGTCCAACACGTCGTAAAGGCGAGGTATAAGCTGAACAAGCGTGGTCTTTGCCGAGCCCGTTCCGCCGATAATACCTATGGTCTCGCCTGCTTTTATGTGCAGGTTCACGTCCGAAAGATTCAAATTGTCGGGGTTTTTGCTGTATGAAAAACTGACGTTTTCAAAGTCTATGCTACCGTCTGCGGGCAGTTCGTCAGTTGCGCCCTCGGGGTCTTCGATGTCTATCTTCTCGTCCAAGACTTCCACGATTCTATCCACGGAAGCGCGGGAGAGGACTATCATCATGAATATCATTGCGACCATCATGAGAGACATGAGGATTTGCATGACGTAACTCAGGAACGCGCTGAGGTCGCCGAGTTGCATACCGCCGGCTATTATGTCGTTTCCGCCAAACCACACTATGCAAATAATGCAGGCGTGCACGAGGATTTGCATGAACGGAGAGACGATGACGATGATTTTCTCCGCGGAGAATTGGAGTTTTCGGACGGTCTCGCTGACTTCCTTGAACTTCTTGATTTCATAGTCTTCTCTCACAAACGCTTTGACCGCGCGGATACCGATGAGGTTCTCCTGCGTGGACTCGTTGAGGTCGTCGTACTTTCTGAGCATCTTTTCAAAGCGCGGGAACACGACTCTGACTCCTATAAGAAGCCCTATTATGAGAATAGGCAGCGTCACGCCGAAGATAATGGAGAGTTCCGGATTGATAGAAATCGCCATGACGAGCGCAAGCACGAGCATAAACGGTGCGCGAACGAGAGTTCTTATTATCATCATGTAGGAGTTTTGCACGTTTGCGACGTCCGTCGTAAGACGCGTGACAAGGCTCGCCGTATTGAATTTGTCAAGGTTCAAGAAACTGAAATTCTCCACCTTGTAGAAGATTTTTCTTCTCAAATTCATGGCAAAACCCGTGGCGGCTTCCGCGGCGAATTTGCCGGAGAGCGCACCGCACATGAGCGAAAACAGCGCCATACCCACCATGAGCGCGCCGCAAACAAGAATAAAGTGTACGCGGTTCGTCATTGAAAACAGCGGTACGCTTGTCTTGCCAAGTTCGATGACGAACACAAACTCGCTAAGTTGTTCGTTCATACCGACGTTGATAAGTTGAGCCATGATGAGCGGAATAAAAACCTCGAACAAAACCTCTACGGCAACGAAGACCGCCGCAAGAATTGACGGAGTCTTGAATTCGCCGACGCAGGGCGCGAGTTTTTTGAGCCACCCTTTGGCTCTCGGAGCCTTTTGTTTTTCCATAAATACCTATAATCCCGAGTATGCAGTATATGCAAGCAGGGGCAAAATGTTATTACAATTTTACGCGCACGCGTGTTGTACGCACGTATGCGTTACAGAGTATTATTCTCATATTTTTTTGCCAATGTCAAATGTTTTTTTGCGAAATATACTCTTGTTTTCAAAAAACTTTATTTCGCAGGCGCGGACAATAAAAAAGGTTTCCATATCATACCCATACAGGTGTGTGATAACTTGACAAATCTTCGTTTTTGTGGCATAATAATATCAATGATATGATAAGGAGCGCATTATGGCATACAAAGAAGACCTGCGTATTGTAAGAACAAGAAAACTTCTTTCAAACACACTTCTCAGCATGATGGAAGAAGAGTCTATCGAGAAGATCAGCGTTATCGACCTTTGCTCAAAGGCTATGGTCAACCGTGCGACGTTTTACGCCCACTTCGAGGACAAATATCATCTCCTCTCCTATGCGCTTGAAGAACTGAAAGACGAACTTTACGAGCAGTTTACAAAAAACAGCAAAGCGACGACGCCGACAGACACCCTGCGTCTTGTAGTGTCTATGGCGATCGAGTTTTTCCACGAGGAAAAGAGCCACGTCTCCCGCATTCTCATAAACAACAGAAACGGCAAAGTCATCGCTACCGTGCAGGATTCTATCGCGCAGTCCCTGCGCTACCAGTTCTCAAAATTCAAAGAGAATTACGACGTGAAAATTCCTATTCACATACTTGCGAGTTTCGTCTCGGGCGGACTCATCAACAGCGCGCTCTATTGCCTCGACAACCCGGACAAACACACAAAGGATGAACTTTTGGGCTTTGCAAAATCAGTTTCCGTCGACAACTACTTTATCAAGCGATAACAAGCATCTAACCGCATTTTTCGCAAAACAAAAGAGCCAAACGGCTCTTTTTTGTTTTTTGATTAATCAAAAAAATGAATTCCCGCAGGCTTCGTGTCTCTGTTATTTACGTCTGCTGTTCAAGGTGTAGCAAGTTAACCGACTTACTCCTCACAAGACGGAATTGGAGTCGCAAAGCGACGACCGCGTGAGTGTGTCCCGACTGATACACAGTACGCCTCGACGGCGAGGCTCCGTTCTATTTCGCCCAAAGAGGCGTGGCATAATGAGTGCACGATACTTTTGAGGGCACCGACGGGTCTTCCCGGAGCGGGAATACAGTTTTGTAGAGAATAGCAAGGTCAAAATGCGACAGTCTCATTTTCCATAAACTAAGCATTTTGACTTGTGTTCGGTTCAGGCGCGGTGGGAAGAACCATACGAAGGAGATGGGAAAACTTTATTTTAGGGTTGCACAACGACAGCCATTGAGAGCAACCACGTTTCCAAAAGCTATTTTGAAAACTAAAACAATAACAAAGACACGAAGTGTTCGAAATGACATAGATATAAAACAACCACACAGTGTGTGGTTGCTCGATTTTAAGATGAGGATTCAAACAGACGATGCCTGTGAAAATTAATTTCACTTAAACACTTCCTCCAGTTCCGCACTTCTCGGGAATCCGAAGTACGTTCCGCGCTTGAGCTTGATGATAATCGTATTCTTTGTCTTGGCTATCTTTGCGATGTTTGAATCGTGTACGGTTGCGGTTGCGTTCTTCAAAACGTTGTTCAAAAAGTATCCGCCCTGCACTCTCTCGATTTCAAACACTTTTTTGCCGCCCGGGTAGTTTGTCTTGAACTTGCCGAGGTACACGAAGTGTATCGCCGCAAATTGAAAGATTATCATCGCAAGCGAGATGCCCGCAAGCACGGCGCAAGCTATGCCCATAGTGAGCGTCAGCGTGTCGTCGTTTCTCTTGCCGAACACAATCCCAACGACGCCGAGAGCTACCGCCACCGCAAATAGAATCATATAGATCCACGTGGCGTACAAAAATGTGTCTACTACGTTTCTTTTCAGTTGTTTTTTGTCGATTTCTATTCTTGTCATACTGTGATGATACTATGATTTCCCTCATTTTGCAAGAGAATGCAGGCTACCTTTTGACAAAATATTTCAATAAATTTTTCAAAATCCGCACAAAATATATTGACATTTGTGCAGGGTGTGTTATAATTTTAGCAGTCAAAGGTGTAGAGCGCTAACAATCAACAAAAAAGATTGCCAAGCACATTAGGAGGTGAAATATGGATACCAACAAATACACAAAAAAGGCACTTGAATCAATAAATAACGCACAAACGCTCGCGCTTGAAAGGAAAAACCAACAGATAAACCCCGAGCATATCGTCTATGCTCTTTTGAACGACGAGGACGGACTCATTCCGAAACTCGTGACAAAGTGCGGAGCGGACGCTCCTCAACTCCTGCGTGAAACGGATAGAATAATCTCCACCTTCCCGTCCGTCACGGGCAGCGGTGCGCCGAGCGTGTACATTTCAAACGAGGTTGCGCTTCTTCTCTCCTCCGCCGAGAAAAAGGCGGCAAAAGAGGGCGACGACTTTGTCAGCGTAGAGCATATCTTCTCCGCGATTTTGGACAACCCGACGTCCGCGCTTAAGAGCGTGTTTGCAAAAGTCGGGCTGACAAAGAAAGCCTTTGAGCAAGCGCTTGCGCAGGTCAAGACGAACAGGGTGACGACGGACAGTCCCGAGGACACGTACGACGTGCTTTCAAAATACGGTCACGACCTTGTCGAACGCGCGGCGACCGGCAAACTCGACCCCGTCATCGGCAGAGACGACGAGATAAGAAACGTCATAAGGATATTGTCAAGAAAGACAAAGAACAACCCCGTGCTCATCGGCGAACCGGGCGTCGGCAAGACGGCTATTGCCGAAGGGCTTGCGCAACGAATCGTAAAAGGCGACGTGCCGGAAGGACTCAAAGACAAGCACGTCTTTGCGCTTGATATGGGCGCGCTCATCGCAGGCGCAAAGTACCGCGGAGAGTTTGAAGAAAGACTCAAAGCCGTACTCGGAGAAATCAAAAAGCAAAACGGCAGAATGCTCCTCTTCATCGACGAACTGCATCTCATCGTCGGCGCAGGCAAGACGGAAGGCAGTATGGACGCAGGCAACCTCTTAAAGCCTATGCTTGCACGTGGCGAGTTGCACTGCATCGGCGCAACCACGCTTGACGAATACAGGAAGTATATCGAAAAAGACCCTGCGCTCGAGCGTCGTTTTCAACCCGTTCAAGTTGACGAGCCTACAGTCGAAGACACTATCGCAATACTTCGCGGACTCAAAGAAAGATACGAGATCTACCACGGCGTACGCATTCACGACCAAGCGCTCGTTGCGGCGGCTACTCTCTCAAACAGGTACATTAGTGACCGCTTTTTGCCTGATAAAGCCATAGATTTGGTGGATGAGGCGTGCGCGATGATAAGGACGGAAATCGACAGTATGCCAACCGAGATGGACGTTATTTCAAGAAAAATCATGCAACTCGAAATCGAAGAGATGGCGCTCTCCAAAGAGACGGATAAACTCTCCCTCGACCGCATGAATTCTTTGAAACAAGAACTCTCGGACCTTCACGATCAGTTCAACGCAATGAAAGCGCAATGGGAAAACGAAAAGAAGGAAATCACGTCCGTTCAAGACACAAAGGCGGAAATCGACAGAATAAATTTGCAAATCGAGGAAGCGAAGCGCAATAGCGACTACGGCAAAGCGGCGGAACTCCAATACGGCAAACTCCCCGCCCTGCAACAAAAACTCCGCGAGGCGGAGAACAAGTCGGAAAAGAAGACTACTCTCCTCCGCGACGAGGTGACGGCTGACGAAATCGCAAAGATCGTCGCAAAGTGGACGGGTATTCCTGTGACGAAGCTCATGTCCAGCGAAAAGGAAAAACTTCTGCATTTGGGCGACGAACTCCACAAGCGTGTAATCGGTCAGGACGAGGCAGTCACCGCAGTATCTCAAGCGATACTCCGCTCGCGTGCGGGTATTTCCGACGAGAATCGCCCTATCGGCTCATTCTTGTTCTTGGGACCGACAGGCGTCGGCAAGACGGAACTTGCAAAGACGCTTGCCGCATACCTCTTTGACGACGAGCGCAACATCGTGCGTATAGATATGACCGAGTATATGGAAAAATTCAGCGTATCTCGTCTTATCGGCGCACCTCCGGGATACGTCGGCTACGACGAGGGCGGACAACTGACCGAGGCGGTACGCAGAAAACCGTACTCAGTCGTCCTCTTCGACGAAATCGAAAAGGCGCACCCGGACGTCTTCAATATCCTACTTCAGGCACTCGACGACGGTAGAATCACGGACAGCCAAGGCAGAACGGTCAACTTCAAAAACACTATCATCATCATGACGTCCAACCTCGGCAGCAACCTCATACTTGACAGCATCGAGCAAAACGGCACCATAACGGAGGATACGAAGCACCAAGTCGACGCTCTCCTCAAGAACACATTCAGACCTGAGTTTTTGAACAGACTCGACGACACGGTTCTCTTCGCTCCTCTCACAAAGGACAACGTGAGAGACATCGTCGGCTTGCTCCTGAACAAACTCGAAGCGCGTCTTGCTCGTCAAGAACTCAAACTCGAAGTCACAACCGCCGCAAAGGACGCAATAATCGAGGGCGGCTATGACGTAAACTTCGGCGCTCGTCCGCTCAAGCGTTATATCGAGAATTACGTTGAGACAGCCGTTGCAAAGGCAATACTCGGCGGTGATATGCACGAGGGTGACACGATTTTGGTCGACGCAAAAGACGGCTCGATCACCGTCAGCGTCAAACAAAAGTGATGCATTATATCCCCTTCGGGAGTGAATTGACACGCAAGCGTGTCGTGAATTCTCACTATGTTCCATGAATTGATGCGTTGCATCATGAATTCTCGAGGTTTTCAACCTCTCCGTTGAGGAAGAATTTAGATGCACAACTGCGTTGTGATGATATACACGCAAGCGTGACGGATTAAACAAGATTTTAATTCTTCCACAACTCACGGCTTGCCGTGAATATCACTCCCGCAGGGAATATCACTCCCGCAGGGAATATCACTCCCGCAGGGAATATAACTCCCGCAGGGAATATAACTCTCCGAAAGGAGACTGCAACTCTCCGTCATCCTTTACTCTCCAAAATAAAGAAAGCGCAACCAGGAATGGTTGCGCTTTCTTCAACAAACAAACAAATATAATAAGGAGGGGTTTTCAACCCTTTTATTATTTATATTTCATTTCCAAACAGCCTATTTCTTATACGCTGCTTGAAAAGATTTCCGTCATCTAACTACTTGCTTTGCTTTTTTCCTTTGCGCTTAAAGTTGTAAAGCAATAACGCGGACGAGGCGACTACGAGGACTGATGACGCGTTGTGCACGAGCGCACCGCTCCACGGTTGCAATACGCCGAAGAACGAGAGTACGACCGCCACTGCGTTGACTATCATCGCGATCGTTATATTGCGCTTTATCGCAAACATAACGCGCTTTGAGAGTTTTATCGTATCGTCGACCTTTGCGAGATCGCTGTTGAGTATTGTGATGTCGGCGCTGTCTATTGCTATATCGCTTCCCATTGCGCCCATCGCAAACGAGCAGTCCGCCAACTTCATGGACGGAGCGTCGTTTACGCCGTCGCCAATCATGACGACTTTGTGCCCTTCCTTTTGGAGTTTTTCTATCTCGAGGAGTTTATCCGCAGGGAGCAGGCTGTGCTTCACCGTCTTCACTCCGCACTCGGAGGCAATAAAGTTCGCGCTCTTTTCGTTGTCGCCCGTCAGCATAACCGTCTCGAACTTCTTGCTCTCAAGCGAGCGCATAACGTCTTTCGCGACCTCTCTTATGGTGTCCGAAAACGCCAGCATTCCTGCGAGGTTTCCGTCAAAGAGGACGATAACGACCGTCTTGCCCGCAGACAATTGTTCGTCTATATCCGCTTGGAGCGCGCCTGTGTTCACGCCGCTTTCCAACGCTTTTTTGAGGCTCTCCACGAGGACGAGTTTGCCGTCCACTCTTGCCGATATACCGACGCCCTGCAAAGTCTCTATATCCTTTGCCTCATAGAGTTCCATACCGTTTGCCTTCTCGACAACCGCGAGCGCGAGAGGATGTTCGCTGAACTTCTCAACACTTGCGGTGATACGCAGGAGTTCTTTGTCGTTCCCGTCAACCGCAACCGCTTTGTCAAGCAGGATTTTGCCTTCCGTGAGCGTTCCCGTCTTGTCAAAACATACGGTGTCCGTTTTTGCAAGCGTTTCAAGCGCGGCACCGCTCTTTATGAGCACGCCGTGTCTTGCCGAGTTTCCGAGTCCCGCCGCCACGGCAGTAGGCGTTGCGAGCGCCAACGCGCATGGGCAGAACACGACAAGAATGGTGACTGCGCGCACAAGAGACTCTACCCAACTGATATTGAACGCAAACTTGGACACTATGCCCACGACGAGCGCGGTCACAAGGACTATCGGAAGAATAATCTTGACCGCTTTGTCGGCAGTTCTTGAAATAGGGGCTTTTTTGCCCTCCGCCTCGATAGTGAGTTCCGCCATCTTGGCGATGGTCATATCCTTTTCGAGTTTTGTGACTTCGACCTCGATAACGCCGTTTTTGTTCATCGTACCGCCAAAGACGCTGTCGCCGACTGTCACGTCCACGGGCAGGTATTCGCCTGTCAGCGACGACTGGTCGATAGACGCTTCACCGCTCACGACTTTGCCGTCGACCGCGACCATCTCGCCCGTCTTAACGACGACTATATCGCCGATTTTGATGTCTTTGAGGCGCATTTTGACAAGATCTCCGCTGTCGACTTTGACAAACGCTTCCTTTGGCACGAGCGCGACGAGGCGTTCTATGCCCGACCTGCACTTTGCGACAGTCAAGTCTTCGAGCAGTTCGCCGAGCCCCATAAGGAAGGCGATTTCGCCCGCCGCAAAGACATAACTGTGACTGTGCCCGGACGTCTCGACGACGATCCCGCAAAGCGAGAGGATTTCAAGCACAATCGAGGCTATCATCGCAAGCGAGATAAGTTGCGGAGAATTGAGTTTTTTCTTCACCGCCCCCTTCACAGCGCTTATGACGAGCGGAGTGCCCGAGAGGATAACCGCCACCCAGGCGGGATTTACATAGTAGAACGCAATGAGCCACCCCTGCCCCGTTCTCTCGGAGATTTCTTTCCAGTTGAAATAACCGACGACGAGAAACACGAGCGATATGGAGAGCAGGATTATGTCTCTTATAGACTCTTTGTCAAGGCGCCTTGCTCCGCCCTTTTCGTCATGGTGACGGTCGTGTTCACAACCGCAACCGCAGCCACAGTCGTCATCGTCATCATCACAGCACCCGTCATGGTGGTGATGGTCATGACCACAGCAGCAATCATCGTCATCATCATCGTGGTGATGGTGATGATCGTGTCCAGAGCAGCAGTCATCGTCGTCATCGTCATGACGGCTCATATCGTGCTTCAATTTATTCAACTTTTCGTCTTCGTCCATAGCTACGTCGCTATGGCGGAGGGTCTTATCGTTTTTCATAACGTGCCTCACTGAAATTCTAACTATATAATACCATAAATACAGCGGATGTCAAGAAAATGTGAAATTTTTTTCATATTTTTAATTTTACGCTTTGAGTTCCAACAAATTGCATCATTATAATATTTATGCTACAATTATTGCGGTTTTCAAGAAAACTAATTTATCTCCCCGCTTGTGCGAACTGCGTGAGTGAGATGAGATGCGCGGCATCGTGCTCCTAGCAGGCAACCCGGTGTACATAAGCGTACACGGTTGAATGAACGAAGCGCGATAACAACGCAGGTCGCTCACTCACACGATATTAATCAAACCACAAGCATTGCAAACTGCGTGAGTGAGATGAGATGCGAGGAAGGGCGTGCCGGCAGACAGACCCAATGTACATAAGCGTACATGGTCTGGCGGACAGTGCGCGCTGACAAAGCAGGTCGCTCACTCACACAGTTTAGGAAAAGTTTATGGAATATTCTATATACTTAAAGAAAAATGAAGAAAAGCGCCTACGCGCGGGACACAGTTGGGTGTACGCAAACGAAGTCGCGAGAATCGAGGGCAAGGACAAAAACGGCTCTCTTGCGACGGTCTATACCTTTGACGGCAAATTTGTCGGCAAAGGCTATATCAACCACCTGTCAAAGATCCTCGTGCGCCTCTTTATCTTTGACGAGAACGAGACGGACACGGACGAACTCCTCTCCTCTCGCCTGCTTGCGGCAAACAAATACCGCAGGAGGCTTGGCTATGACAACTGCTACCGCATGGTGTTTGCAGAGGCTGACAACCTGCCTGCCCTCATCGTGGACAAATATGACGAATATCTCGTCACGCAGTTTTTGTCGCTCGGCATGGACAAGCAAAAACAGCGTATCGTCTCCCTGCTTGCAAAACTGTTTGCTCCGAAGGGAATATACGAGCGCAGCGATGTGGCTGTCCGCGCAAAAGAGGGGCTTGAAGAGACGACGGGCACGCTGTACGGCGAAGTCCCCGACGAAATCGTTATCACGGAAAACGGCATAAAGATGACTGTCGATCCAAAGCACGGACAAAAGACAGGCTATTTCCTTGACCAAAAGGAAAACCGCCTGACTGCACGAAAATATGCAAAGAACGCGGACGTTCTCGACTGTTTTTCAAACAGCGGAGGTTTCTCAATGAACGTCGCGCCCGTTGCAAAATCCGTGCTTGCGGTCGATATCTCCCGCCTTGCAACTGAAACGGTTGAAAAGAACGCGCGCCTCAACGGCTACACAAACGTCTCCACTCTCACGGACGACGTGTTTGAAGTGCTGCGCAGGTTCAAACAGGATGGCACAAAATTCGACACCGTCATTCTCGATCCACCTGCGTTTTGCAAATCTGCAGACGAAGTGAAAGACGCCTACCGCGGATATAAGGACATCAATATACTCGGCATGAAACTCGTCAAATCCGGAGGCTTTCTCATAACGTCCTCTTGCTCGCACTATATGACCTTCCCTCTCTTTGAAAAAATGCTCGCGGACTCCGCAAAAGAGAGCGGCAGACGCGTCCGAACGGTAGAAGTCAAATCGCAAGCCCCCGACCACCCGTCTCTCATCACCGCCGACGAAACGCAGTACCTGAAGTTTTTCATATTACAAGTAATATGAAAAGTGATATTCGATTTCGCGAGTTATATTCACATCTTGTGAGTGATATTCGTCTCCGACGAGTGATATTCGCAACAAGTTGCGAGTTGCGGAGAAAAAGAGAACAAGTAATAGTAAAAATGACATAAGCAAAAGTCGCATCAATCTGACGCGACTTTTTTGTAAAGGATCCCTGATTCCGCATTTACATTTTGTGGTACACACCTTGCAAAGCAAGGGTGTTCCACTGCACAAACTCGGTGCAAATTGGCGAGACTTGTAGCGACTTTGTCGCGTAATAGCGTAGCATAGCGGAGCGTCAAAATAATTTTGTCCTCTTCGTCATTCGCAATCATTGCAAGCTAGTTGCTCTTTCCTTGCGGTCAGTCGCGGCGCCGCGAGTTTGCAAACATAGTTTGCAGGCAATGATAATTGCCAAAAGGATTGACACGGAGTTTGTGGTACCCACACATCAAAGATGTGGGGTTCCACTACACCAGCTCGGTGCTACGCATTTGTGGAAGCGCGCAAGCGCAATCAAGCGCAGAATTGTGCGAAATACTGATTTGAGTTGTTATTGTGCTTGATGGTATAGCAAACAATTATGCGCGCGAAGCAGACGAAAAGGCGTGGTTGAAAGGTTGCGCCTTTTAAAAATAAAAGGCGTACCAAATGGCACGTCTTTTCGTCTGGTCGGAGTGGCGAGACTTGAACTCGCGGCCTCATGGTCCCGAACCATGCGCGCTACCAAACTGCGCTACACCCCGTTGGTTTCTTTCTGACTAATTTTTTTCGTCAGCGTTAAACATTTTAGCAAGTTATTTTGATTCTGTCAATAAATGTATTCATATTTAAAATTTTATTTGCATTTTTTCTTTATATGATATATAATCATTCTTGCGATGGAGATTGGTGTAGTGGTAGCACTTGGGCCTCTGACTCCCACTGTGTAGGTTCGATTCCTATATCTCCTGCCAAATCAAGCACCCTCAACTTGTTTGAGGGTGTTTTTCTATGCAATATTGGCTTGAACGCTTGCGGACATAGACGATATTGCATAGAAAAACAAACTGGACACGTAGTGGGCAGTGCTTGATTTGAATCTGCTGTGAGTCAAACGGAAGCTCGCTCTCGCGAGCATTCCTATATTCTATATGTAGGTGCTTATACACAAAGGCATTTTGGCAAAATAAGTGTTGACGGAGTCAAGACGCTTGATTTGAGGTCTAAAGGAGTCAAATGGAAGTGCGCGCACGCGCACATTCCTATATACCAGCTATTGCTTGCAATTAAGTGCCGTTGCATAGAAAAACGAACGCGACACAGGTCGCAAAATAGTGAGTTCTTATTCCTCTGTTTCTTCTTCGCAAATTACTTCGTAGTCCTTTGTCAAAGTCACGGCGTTCACGACTGCCTGCATGGTGGCTTTGACGACGGCGCTTTGAAGGACTGCGAAGTTGACGACAGGCTTTTTGTCCGAGGACATGACAAAGAGCGTATCGCCGTCATAATCCGTATGCACGGGGCGAATGGTGCGAGCCAAGCCGTTGTGCGCGATAGTTGCAAGTTTGTTTGCGCCGACCTTGTCGAGTTTCGCGTCGGTCAGTATGCACCCGATAGTCGTGTTGGTGCCGAGCAGGAGTTTCAAAAACTCGCCATCCGAGAGGCACTTCTCCGTGTCGATAAACTCGCCGTTTTTGCCCTTTGCGCCTGCGATAATCTTGTTCGTTTCGGGATCGACCACGTCGCCGAGCGCATTGACTGCGACAACCGCCGTGACGGTGACGCCAGCGACTTTGACGCTTGCCGCGCCGACGCCGCTCTTCGAGGCGTGTTTTATGCCTCTTATCTTGCCGACCGTTGCGCCCTTACCGACGCCGATATTGCCAAATTCGAGGGTTTTTCCTGCGTTTTCGCATGCTTTAAAGCCGTATTCTGCCGTCGGATAGTGATAGTCGCGGTCGTTAAGGTCATAGATGACTGCGCCCGTGACTATAGGCACAAGCTTGTTCCCGACCTTGTAGCCTATGCCGTTTTTTTGGAGATAATCCATGACTCCGACGGTTGAGGCAAGCCCGTATGCACTACCGCCCGTCAGCACCACCGCATTGATTTTTTGCATGGCTTTTTCGGGACGGAGGAGGTCTGTCTCTCTCGTGCCCGGACCGCCGCCGCGACAGTCGCAACCCGCAACCGCGCCTTTTGAGAGGATGACGGTAACGCCCGTGTAGTCGTCATTGAAATGCCCTATTTTGAATCCGCTTGGAATTGTAACTTTCATATACGCTCCGAATGCTTTTTCTTTATTGTAACACAAAGTTGAAAAGTCGCAACTGTTTTGCAAAAAATTAACGCCCTCAAAGAGGGCGCTTTGTCATTTGTGTTTCTTTTGTGCATCAAAGTTTTTTCTTTTGTGCAAAAATAGTGTTCGCAATGTTTTGTCTTTTATTCATTGATGAGGTCATCGAGCGAGGTTTGTTTGTAGACGATGAATTTGTCAAAGAAGTCCGCGATGTCCTGTTGGCATTGTTTTGCGGATTTGTCGAGGAGCGCCTCGTGGCGAGAGCCGGGATAGAGGTGCAGTTCCGTCTTTATGCCGAGATCTCTATACATCTTGTCGAGTTTTTTGATGCCCTTCCCGTAGTTGCCGACCATATCGTCCGTGCCCGAGAACATCCCGATAGCGGTTGTCGGGTTGAGTTTTGCGCGGTTCTTTCTTCTATACAGTTTCGAGGTCTCGCTCATCATATAGAAGTCAAAGCCGACGCTCATATCCGTGTGGGTGTATTTGCCAGTCGCAAACTTCTCCCTGCGCTCGGGAATGCTGTTGATCCACTGCCCTTTGCCTTTGTCGCCCTTGAACTTGATAAAACTGTCCGAAACTTTGTTGACCAACTTAGGTCTCCAATTTCTCGCAAGGAGGAAGATAGGAAAGGTGAAGCACTTGCCGAGGTTGAAGAGCCCTCTCATGTGTCCCGAACCGACGAGCGCGATCGCTCTGACGTCCGTCCCCGCCTGCGCAAAGGCTTGAGAGAGGAAACTGCCATAGGAGTGACCGAGGAGGAAGACAGGCAGGTCGTACTTCTCTTTGAGCCACTCGCGGAAGAAGAGTTCGTCCTGCAAAGTCTTTTTGAAGATATTGCCCTTGTGCTTGCCTCGGTTTTCGTCCGTCTCAGTCCTACCGTGCGCGCGGTGGTCGTCGCCGAAGACGATATATCCGCGAGTGTTGAAGTATCTTGCGACCTCGTCGTAGTGTCCGGCGTATTCCGCCATACCGTGAACGAGTTGAATAACTCCCTTTGGTGCGTCAACGTCGTCCCAAAGCGTGCAGTAGATTTCAGTTCCGTCAAAACTCTTGAGTTTGAATTCTTGCATAGAGCCACCTTAAACGTATATTATATTCAGTATAAACCCAATATTTAAGAATTTCAAGAATCGCGGGCAATTTTTTCGACAAAATTCACAAAAACCGCAATAAAGAAAAAAGCGTGCCGCCTGTATCGGCACACAAAAGCGTGCTTGCACGCCCCTCAAACTCGGAATTGTGCGGAACACCTGCATATACTCTTTGTCGTCTTCACGTTCAGCATACAATTACGAGTGCGAAGAAAACGAAAATACGTGTCATGAAAGGGGCGATTTTTGATTAAAAAGAAAAAAGCGCGCCGTCGCATCGGCACGTATTTTCGTTGTTTTTGAGAAAAATGATAAAGGTTTGATTATGTTATCTTTGATTGTTTTCACAATATATACAAACAAACCTCACTGTTTATTGGGGAAAAGCGATTTTTTTTGAAATATTTTTATTTTTCCTCTTGATACCTTCTGAAAAGTTCGTACAAATAATGTATGCAGGAATCGTTGCTGTAAAAACCGTCGTTGAGCGCAGTAGTGATTTCTTCAAGTAGTTGTTCCCTCTTTTCAGGACTTTCGGGAAGAACAAACTTTTCATTCGTATGTCGTCTGCTTTTCATCACGTACAAATCGTTTCTTGCGAGATAGTCCAAAAACTCTTTCATAACCTCGTCGTTGAAGTTGTCTGTTCTAAAAAAATAATCGCTCATAAACATAATTATATTAAAAGTTTTCTTCTAAGTCAATATTTTTAAGAACTTTTCTTCTATTCTATTTCTATGATGGAAATCGGAAAAGTTATATTTGAATTAAGAAAGGAAGCCGGACTTTCACAAACTGAACTTGCAAAAGAAATATCCGTTTCTCAACGCGCAATAAGCCTGTGGGAAGAAGGCGTCAACGAGCCGAAGGCAACCTATATTTATAGGCTGGCGGTTTTCTTCAACGTTTCTTCGGACTATTTACTCGGTTTGGAAGACTGATTTTTGCATATTAAAAGCCGTGCTGAACGCACGGCTTTTTGTTTTACAAAGTTCACTCCCCCGCTATTTTTTGTCTTGTTCCGCTTGGAGATCGTCTGTTGGAACTGCTTCTTGAAGTTTTTCAAGTTGAGATGTCTCTTCTTTGTCGTTTGCAGAGGCTACCGGGACGACAAAAGGCGTAAGTTCTTCCTCGTCGTCGCCGTGGTCTTGATGAAAACCGCTGTCGGCGACTTGTTGCTTCTCCTTGCCGTCGTCCATACTGCGTTGCATTTGCGCGGTGAAAGACTTGGAGAGGAAGAGCACGGAGCCTGCGGCAAGCGCGATGACCATATCGACGAGAACGGTTGAATTGTAGGTGAGGCTGTACACGAGCGCTCCCGTGTAGGAGCCTTGCTCGGTGAGGTCGGCAAAGGCGAAGACGCCAGAGCATACGTGGCAAACGTACCTGAGGAATACCGCCATGACTCCGCCGAGGAGGAATGCGAATATCTTCTTTTCTTTGAACACGCCCTTTTCCATAAGGAGTCCGCTCACGCCGAGCACGCCGTAGGCAAGCGTATAGTCAAGCAAGAATTGCATCGGGTGAATTATCCACGGATCCTGCATCGCTTGGAGCGTGCCGTAGATAAGGGCGACGATCGTTCCTCTTCTTGTTCCGAACATGCAGGCATAGATGAGGAGCGGGAGCATACTCGCAAAAGTCACAGAGCCTCCCTGTGGCATGCGGAAGAACTTGACGTAGGACAGCGCATAGGCGAGTGCTATCGCAACCGCACCGTAAACCAGCGATTTTGTATCGTTAAACTTGCGTTTGTCGCCGAGAAGGTAGATAACGGCGGTGAGCACGATAAACACGACCGCGGACACGATAAGCCCCGTAAGGTTGGTGTCGGGATACCACTCCGCGACCTGCTCGTAGTATTTTGCCATCTCAACCATGATAGCAATAAAACCGCCTGTTGCGAGCGCCAGCGTGCAGTAGCCGACTATCTTTGTGGCTTTTTTTGAGAATAGCCCTGCGACAAGCATTCCTATGCCGCCCGCGACGATAACGAGAATCGTTGCAAGAATCGGATAAAACAACACGGCGTACATATCTTGGTCTACGCTTGGGTTCGCGCTGTTCTTCTCCGCCGTCAAAAACGCGAATACGACGGTGAGCGCGACGGCAAATCCGACGACTACGCCCGCCGCATACTTTTTGAACACGTCAAACTTTTCGCGCTTGAAAAAGTATACCAAAAGCCCGACCGCAACGATCGCGACAAGCAGTCCTATCGCAAGGTAGAGCGACGTCATAGACGTCCTGTCTATGAGCGCCTTAATCTGATTGTAAACCTCTTTTTTTACCTCTTTTTCGGTCATAAAAAACACTCCTTTGCAGGAGTGCATAAAAACTTCAACTATCGTCAAAACAAAATTTGGCTTCCTTACGCGAGGATTATCTCACAAGTTGAAGGGTATAATCTCAGCCTCTCGGCACCCCTAGCGGCATAATCATAGCAAAACGCGTGCAAATTGTCAAGAACAACGCAAAAATCCCGCAAAATTTGTAAATAATACAAATTTTATGTAAAGTTTGCGGCTTTTGCAAAGCAAAAAACTCCCCTTTCCCCTTGACTTAAAAAAAATATAGTATTATATTTATTGTATAATCTATTTTAGGAGTACATTATGAAAAAGCCAAAATTCAAACTTTTGAAAGAATTTAAGGATTTCATTACCAAAGGCAACGTCGTCGACCTCGCCGTCGGTATGATCATCGGTGCTGCGTTTACGGCAATTGTCAACGCACTCGTCAACAACATCTTCAAGCCACTCATCAACTCTATTCCGATGAAAGGCGTCGAAGGTCTCATCACTATGCTCGTCGCAAGAAACGCTTCCGGCGAAACGATCTCCCTTTACGGTCAAGCCCAAGCAGGCGTCACCGACACGGTCATCGACCTCTCTCAATCCGTCTATATCGACTGGGGCGCGTTCATCATGGCTATCATCAACTTCTTGCTCGTAGCACTCGTTCTCTTTGCCATCATCAAAGTTATCAACACTGCAAAAGCAGCCGGTGAAAAGGCAAAACTCGAAGCCGAAAAACTCGCTCACAAGAACGAGGACGAACAAGCAGAGGCAGAAGCAGTTGCGGAAGAAGCACCTGCAGAAGAGCCTGCAGCACCTGCGGAACCTGTTGAAACAACCGACGATTTGCTCCGCGAAATCCGCGACCTTTTGAAAGCTCAAAAGAAAGACGAAGAATAAAATCTCTATGCCTTCCTACCTTGGAAGGCATAATTTTTGCAAAAATGGGCAAAATCGCCGTATATTTGCACGGTTTTGCCCTATAAGGAAGAAACAACTATGGCTTTATCACTACTTAGTATAATGGAGGCGTCCACAATGGCGGGCTGTATCGTCCTGCTCATTGTGGGTATCGTCCTCGTCGTCAAGGGCGGAGATTGGTTTGTTGACGCGGCGAGTTGGATCGCGGAAGTCAGCGGTATCCCGCCTTTTATCATCGGCGCGACAATCGTGTCCGTTGCAACCACCCTCCCCGAAGTCTTGGTGTCAAGCATCTCCGCCGGCGAAGGATCTGCGGGTATGGCTATCGGCAACGCGGTCGGCTCCGTCAACTGCAACATCGCACTCATCATGGCTATATCCCTGCTCTTTATGCCGGGCGTCTTGAAGCGCAAAGCATATATCGCAAAGATTTTCCTTCTCCTCGGCGTCGTCGGAGTTCTCTGGGTGCTAAGCTATACGCAAGGCGTGCTTGAATGGTGGGAAGGTATCATCGTACTTGCGTTTTTCTTCGCGTTTATGGTGGAAAACCTGCTCAGCGCAAAGAGCCACGCAAAAACTCTCTCCGCCGAGGACGTGCAAGAAAACCCGTCCGGAGTCAGGATTATGACCGCGGAAGAATTCGAGTTTGACATTCAAAAGGGCTTCAACTCAAAATCTATCATCACAATAAAGCGTACAGGCACGCAATTTGAGAGATCTACGCTTGTCAAAAACCTTATTCTCTTCGTAGTCGGCGCGGGCGCGATTGTGCTCGGCGCGCAACTTATGTGCGACAACGGCTCCAAATTTGCAAGCCTCTTGGGTGTCAGCGACGACCTCATCGGCGTCACTATCCTTGCGGTCGGCACTTCCCTTCCGGAACTCGTCACCGCTATCACCGCTATCGTCAAGAAGAAGAGCGACCTCTCCGTCGGCAACGTCATCGGCGCAAATATCATCGATATCTCACTCATTCTGCCGCTCTGCGCGTTTATCTCAGCAGGGAAATTCGGAACACCGCTTCCTATCTCCTCGCAAAACATGATTCTTGACTTCCCGTTCTGCTTGGCGGTCGCAGGCTTTGCCCTTCTCCCTGCCCTAATACTCGGCAAGTTCAAGAGATGGCAAGGTGCGATCCTTCTCGCGGGCTATGTGACGTATATCGTTCTCCTCGTTCTCAACACCCTTGGAACGATAAGTATCTTTTAACACGCGAGCGTGTAAAAGATATGAATCTTCGCTTCGCTCAATGAATCCTCAAAGCACTCGTTTTCGAGTGCTTTTTCAATGAATCTTCACTGCGTTCAATGAATCTTCGCCTACGGCTCAATTGCGGAAGAATACAATTATGTTTTATCCACAACTGAACACGCATTGCGTGTGAGAACTCGCTGAGGTTGCTTGCAACCGAGAATTCACTGAACGCGACTTGGCGAGTGCTTGCACCGCGACAATTCGCGTGAGAATTAGCTGAGCGTAAGCGAGAATTAACTTTAAAAGGCACTCGTTTGAGTGCCTTTTATTTTTGCTTTGTCGTGAGCGCAAAATAGAGTTCGCTTACGCGCTTTTTAAGCAGCGGATGCACCTTGTTCGGGCAAAGTTCAAAGAGCGGTGCAAGCACAAATTCGCGATTTTGCATGTCGGGGTGCGGAACGCACAGGTTGTTCTCTCCTATCACCTCGTCGCCGAAGAAGATGATGTCCACGTCAAGCGTTCTATCTCCCCAATGTACCGTGCGGACTCTGTCGCCCGCGCGCTCTATCTCGCCGATTTTTGCGAGGAGTTCTTGCGGAGAATACAGCGTCTTTGCCTGCACGCATGAGTTGACAAACTCCCCCTTCGCGACTCCGCCGTACGCCTCCGTCTCTATGCGCTTGCTCTCGTATACGTCCTTAAAGTTGTCGTCCTCTTCGAGCATTCTCACGGCAAGGTCGAGATAGGCTCTCCTGTCTCCCTCGTTCGAGCCGAGTGCGAGATAAATCTCTGTCCATTCAAGCGAGGTCTTCACTCCGACGTAGTCGAAGTTTCCGCTCATAGGCGCGTCGGGCTTTTTGACCTTTACGCTCACCTTTTGCGCAAGCGGAAAAGACAGTATCACCTCTTTGCAAACCGCCTGTGCAAGCGTCTCTATAAGGTCGAAAGAGTTTTCTTCCGCCACTCGCTTTACGACCTTTTTCACCGCGCTGTAACTCACGGTATCGTCAAGGTTGTCCTCGCTTGTCGCAAGCGCATACTCCGTTTCGACCTTTACGGTGAACAAGAACCTTTGCGGATTCACCTTTTCTTCGGGGTTCACGCCGTGGCACGCCACGACTTCATAGTCTTTCAAAATAATCGTCATTTTCATATTTGTGTTCTTCCTCGATTGGATTGTCTGCGAAGATTCATTGAGTGTGGAGTTGCAAAAAAAATTTGCTTCCGCACAGCGGCACCTTAATTCCTAACTCCTACTTCCTCATTCCTCATCCTAACGAGTCGATGACAAGTTTGTTCTCCTTTACGTCGTGTACACGCACAAACAGCACGCCCTGCTTCACCGCAAGCGCGGTGCTGTCGAGGGTTGCGGACAGCCTCGTCTCGACTTCTCCGCCGAACATAGACTTCCTTGACGTGCCGAGCAAGAACGGGTATTCGTCAAAATAGTCGAGCAAATTGTCGTAGCCTCTAAGCAGTTCCCAGTCCTCGGCATTCGATTTGTTAAAGCCGATACCGCCGTCAAGCAAAATTTTGTTTTTGCCGACGCCCGCCGCCATGAGACTCTTTATCATATTTGCAAGCCCTACCTCTTTGTCAAGGAACATATCGGCAGTCTTAGACTTGCGACGGTTGTGCATAACGCAAATCGACGCGTCAAAATTTGCGACGACTTGCGCGAGTTCGGGGTATTCGAGCCCTGACACGTCGTTTATCATGTCCGCTCCCGCTTGCAAAACCGCCTCCGCCACCTCGGGATAGAACGTATCGACGGACACGAGTGCGTCTTTGCGCTCCGCTTTCACCGCCTCGACTGCGGGCAGCACCCGAGCGAGTTCTTCTATCGCGCTGACAGGAGAAGAACCGGGACGAGTGGACTGTCCTCCGATGTCGATGACTTCCGCGCCCGCCTCTATCATTTCATCCGCCCTTTTGACCGCATTGTCGCCTATCCTGCTCTCCGCAAAAAAACTGTCGGGAGTGGCGTTCAAAATGCCCATGACGTGCGTTCCGCTCTCAAATTTCTTTCCGCTTATTTCAAAGTCGTATCTTCTCATATCAAAAGATTAGTGCAAGCACTTGATTTTTCAGTTCTTCGGAAAACTCTCCGCGTTTTGCCATGGTGACCGTCTTTGAGCCGACTTTCTTTATGCCCCTTGCGGTCATACAGGTATGCTCCGCCTCGATGACGACAAACACGCCCTTTGGCGAAAGTTCCTTGTCTATTGCATCGGCGATTTCCGCATTCATACGCTCTTGAAGTTGCAAACGGCGCGCATACACTTCGACGACTCGCGCGAGCTTTGACAGTCCTACGACCTTGCCGTTCGGAATATACGCGATATGCACTTTGCCGAAGAAAGGCATGAGATGATGCTCGCATGTGGAAGAAAAGGATATGTCCTTTTCAAGCACGAGTTCTCCCCCTTGCTCGGCAAAAGTCTTTGCGAGATGCTTGCTTGCGTCGTCTAAGTAGCCCGACGTAATCTCCTCGTACATGCGTGCGACGCGAGCGGGAGTATCTCTCAGCCCCTCGCGATTCGGATCTTCGCCGATCGCCTGCAAAATCTCGGCGACCGCCCTTTCGATTCTTTCTTTATCCACCATAACCGCCTCCTCTTAGAGTGCCGAAAACAGCGTGAGCGAACCGCAAAGTATGACGACGTCGCTCTCGCCGTTTAGTGCCTTTTGCACCGCCTGTTTTATGTCTTGTTCCACACTTGTTTTCACGTCTTGTCCCGTCTCGTTTGCAACTCTTTTCACAACCTCTTCGAGCGCGGAGTTTTGAAGCGCGCGAGGAGAAGGCGGAGTGATGCAAACGACCTCTTTTGCATACGGCAAAAGCACTCTCACAACCCCCTCGTAGTCCTTGTCTTTGAGTATTCCGAGCACAAGGCAAATGCGCCTATTTGCAAAGTATTCTTGCATTCCGGCAGCCAATGTTTTTGCGCCGTGCGGGTTGTGTGAACCGTCAAAAACGAGTGTTTTTCCTGTCGGAACGACGATATTAAACCTTTGTTTTGCGTTTTTCACCACTTCAAGCCTTGCGTGCCATACGGTCTTTTCAAGCCCTCTTTGCAAGGCTTCTTCGCTTATTTCCCAATGCTTTTTGCGAAGTTCTTGAACGGCGCATATAGCAAGAGAAGCGTTGTCTATTTGATGCCTGCCAAGCATCGAGATGCGGTACTCCTTTCCGTCATACAAAAACGTTTGACCGCTCACGTCTCCGCTCACGAATTTCGCCTCTTTTGCAACCTCGACGCGAGGGGATTTGAACTTCTTTTTGCCGTCTTCAAAAACGTATGGATTTTTTATCTCGTGCATGATCTCGGGCGCTTGCCGCAAGGTCACGCAAACGTCCTTTGTGATAGCCGCTTTTTCGCTTGCGATTTCCGCAAGAGTGTTGCCGAGGATTTGCATGTGATCGAGTCCTATCGGCGTGATGATCGCGAGTTCTTTGTCCTCGATTACGTTCGTCGCGTCCCACCTACCGCCGAGTCCCGTCTCAAGCACGCAAATGTCGCACTCCGCCTCGTAGAAGGCAAGAAACATGACGGCGGTCTCTATCTCGAATGCTGTCGGCTGAAACTTTGCAAGTTCGAATGCTTCGCGGAGTTTTTGCTCCGCCTCTATCGTGTCGCGCACGGTGGTGAGATATTTTGCAACGAGTTCGTCGGAGAGAGGTTCTCCGCCAAGCAGCCAGCGCTCGTTGTAGCGGAAGACTGACGGCGAATTGTAGGTGCCGACTTTAAGCCCAGCCTCGCGCAAAATACTCGTCATGTACGCGCTGACGGAGCCCTTGCCGTTTGTGCCTGCGATATGCACGAATTTGAGATGTAAATCCGGCTCGCCGAGCAGTACGAGCAGTTCGCGCATGCGCTCTATACCGTAGTCGGAGCCTGCCCTCTCAATGTTTTTTATCCAATTTGTAGCCTCTAAATAATTCAAAAGACGCCTCCCAAGGAAGCGTCTCCAAAAAGTTTGTCAATATCGGCAAGCCCGGAGTGAATATCGCATCGCAAGTCAAAAACTCTTCGTCCGTAGGCACCCCGCGTCCTACCGGCACTTAACGCACAATATTCTACTACTTCCTATGTGCTTTAAGTTTAGCACTTATTGCATACGTTGGCAACCGATTTTTGTTATTACAAAAAAATGTTGTCACAAGATTATGTCAAAAATTTACCTCTTGCAAAACTTTCTTTGTCTCGAGGCTGACGATTTTTACGCCCGTATCGTCCACAATGGCATACGACCTCTCCACTCCGTCGGGCGAAAGACCGAGCGCGCCCACACAGACATAGGTTATTCCGTCGACGACTTTTACAATTTGACGGTGGAAGTGTCCGAAAAACACAAAGTCACCGCTCTTGCCCTCCTTGTACGGCAGGTCCGCGTTGCACTTGTGCCCGTGCGTGAAATATAGCGTTCTTTCGCCGCACTCCATCTTGTAGTCGGGCAAGATCTCAAACTCGCTTATCATCTGATCCACTTCGCTGTCGCAGTTGCCATGTATGACTGTGAGATACTCTTTTGCCTCGTTGAGCATCTTTGCGACAGTCATCGGCGCATACTCCTCCGGGAAAGGATTTCTCGGACCGTGGTTGTAGATGTCGCCAAGCAAAATCGCGCGGACTTCCTCGTCCGATTTTTTCGCCTCGCCTACGTCTTGCAAAAATCTTCTCGTATTCGCCGCAGAACCGTGCGTATCGCTACCGATAAAAAGTTTCATTTTTCACCTATACACCGCTCAAAAACTCGCAGTTTTCAAGCTCATATTTTGTTTTCATTTGGATTATAGCACGAAATCTCTGCTTTTCAACGTACAACCGTACGATTATTTGCAAAAAACGCACTATTTTTCAAAATGGCTCTTGAAGTACTATGGAATATATGGTATAATATTTTAAAGTTTATTATTATATATGGAGGCTTATATGGCTATTAGACGACTTCGCACACCGTTCGAGGTGAGCGAAATACCACTTTCGGAATACCCTCGTCCCCAATTTGCAAGGGACAGTTATATAACGCTCAACGGCAAATGGGATTATGCTATCCTCAGAAAGAGCGAGAAATTCAACGGTCACTATCAAGGCAAAATTCTCGTGCCTTTCTCCCCCGAATGCCTGCTTTCCGGGCTTCCCGAGGGCACCATGGTCACGCCGAAGGACGTGCTTTACTACCACAGAAAATTCGACGTGCCGAAGGAGTTTTTGAAAGCGCACACCGTGCTCCACTTCGACGCGGTAGATTTTGAATGTCACATCACACTCAACGGCATCTCCGTCGGCGAACATAGGGGCGGGTATATGCCTTTTGAAGTCGACGTCACAAACGCCATTATGAGTGGAGAAAACTCTATCGAACTCGTCGTCACCGACCCGTCGGACACAAGCTACCACACGCATGCGAAACAGTCCTTGAAGCGCGGAAACATTTGGTATACCCCGCAATCGGGCATTTGGCAAAGCGTATGGCTTGAAAGTATGCCTGAAGCGTACCTTAAAGACGTCACGATAGTCCCCGACATCGACAACGACTGTCTCAATTTGAAATTTGAAAAATCCATGGACGTGCCTGTCGACGTCGTCGTGTTGGACGGCGAAACCGTGCTTGCGCAGGGGCAATTTGAAGGCAACGAGGCGAGTATCAAACTCGAAAATTACGAACTTTGGTCGCCCGAACATCCAAAACTTTACGACCTCGCGTTCAAGGTCGGCAACGATATAGTGAAATCCTATTTCGGCATGCGCAAATTCAGTTGGGTGCGCGACAAAAACGGCATCAAGCGCATGGGACTCAACAACAAGCCGTATTTCAACACGGGCGTTCTCGATCAAGGCTACTGGTCGGACGGTATGCTCACTCCGCCCTCCAACGCCGCGCTCGAATGGGACGTAAAACTCGTGAAGTCCATGGGCTTTAATATGATAAGAAAACACATCAAGATAGAACCGCTCCGTTGGTACTACCACTGCGACAAAGAAGGTCTCCTCGTTTGGCAGGATATGGTTACGGGCGGAACGAAATACAATTTCCTCTACATCGGTTTCCTCGCGGTCGCGCTCGGCATCCACATAAGGGACGACAACGAATCCGGATACAGAAAACTCGCCCGCCAAGACGCGGAAGGCAGAGAGGAATTTGAAAACGAAGTCGAAATCACCATGAATTACCTCAAAAACGTCGTCTCCTTGAACACCTGGGTAGCATTCAACGAAGGCTGGGGACAATTCGACTCCGTCCGCATCACACGCCGTATGGAAAAGATAGATCCGACGCGTATGATAGACTCCGTCAGCGGTTGGAACGATCAAGAAAAATACATCAAAGGCTCGTCCGAGGCAAAGAGTATGCACATCTACTTCACGCCTATCCGCATGCCAAAGGACGACAGGTGCTTGCTGCTCAGCGAATTTGGCGGATATGCCTACAAGACGCAGGGGCACACCTTCAACGACAAGCCTTTCGGTTATAGAATATACCACTCCCCGGAGGCACTTACGGCGGCGTATCAAAATCTCTTTGAAAAGAAAATCATTCCAAACATCAAGAAGGGACTTTCGGCAACCGTATACACGCAGGTCAGCGACGTCGAGGACGAAATCAACGGTCTCGTGACCTATGACAGAGCGGTCGTAAAACTCCCTATCGACCTCGTCAAAGACATCAACTCCCGTTTGAAAATCGAAGAATAACACCGCAAGACAAGCGGTTTATCCACACAAAAACACACTATAAACTTCATGTTTTAACCTAAGAGGTATATTATGAGTATTGCAGACCAGATCTTTATCGACACTTGCAGACAAATCCTTGACACGGGCGTCAGCGACGCAAATTTGCCCGTCCGCCCCGTTTGGGAAGACGGCACGCCCGCGCACACTATCAAAAAGTTTTGCATAGTCAACCGCTATGATTTGTCCAAGGAATTTCCTATCATCACTCTCCGTCGCACGGCGTTCAAATCCGCTATCGACGAACTCCTTTGGATATGGCAAAAGAAGAGCAACAACGTCCACGACCTCAACTCCCACATTTGGGACAGCTGGGCGGACGAGACAGGCTCTATCGGCAAGGCGTACGGCTACCAACTCGGCATAAAGCATATCTACCCGGAGGGAGAGTTCGACCAAGTCGACCGCGTTCTTTATGACCTCAAACACAACCCGCAGTCAAGGCGCATCCTCACCAACATCTACAACTTCCAGGATCTCCACGAGATGCACCTCTACCCCTGTGCCTATTCTATGACTTTCAACGTGACGGACGGCAAACTCAACGCCATCCTCAACCAAAGAAGTCAAGACACGCTCACGGCAAACAACTGGAACGT
>ONYW01000014.1 GCA_900322215.1 uncultured Eubacteriales bacterium
TGGGACATTTTGTTGCGGAGCGTCCCAAAGGCGAAGTGGCAAAGAATAGAGAAAACCGGATTTTAGAGCGCCGACTCGGTGTCCCCGGAGCGAGTAATACACTCTTGCAGAGAATAGCAACGTTGCGAACGACAATATTGTTTATTCCTTAAAAGTGAGCAACTTGTGTTCGGCAGGTTCCGCGGTGGGGAAACCTGGCGGAGCAGGAAGGGGTGTTGCATTTAGAGTTGCCCAACGACAACCAGTTAGAGCAACCATACTGCCAAAAGCTATTTTGAAAACTAAAACAATAACAAAGACACGAAGCGTCCGAAATGACGTAAAAAATAACAAACACACGAAGTGTGTGGTTGCTCAAATTTGAATAAAACACGGCAAATCGCCAAATAGTGCGGTCGCAAGGAAAAAATGTATATATACGGCAGAAACCCGGTCAAAGAGGCTTATAGAGCCGGCAAAACAATCGACAAACTCTTTATCGTCAAGGGTGAATTTGATCCTACGCTCGGGGCTATTCGCAAACTTGCTAAGGAGCAAAGGACGGTCGTCAGCCTCGTGGACAGAAACACTCTCGACAAGATGACGAACGGCGGAAATCACCAGGGCGTCGTCGCCTCCGTGACGGACTTTGAATATGCGGACGTAGACGACATCGTCGCGCTCGCAAAAGAAAAAAACGAGCCTCTTCTCGTCGTCATTTTGGACGGCATCACGGATCCGCACAATTTGGGCGCGATAATCAGGAGTGCGGAGTGCTTTGGCGCACACGGCATTATCATTCCGAAACACCGCAGCGTGACCGTGAACGACACGGTCATAAAAGTCGCTTGCGGAGCGACCGAACACATTCTCGTCGCCAAGGTGACGAACATCAACGACGCGATCCGCGATCTAAAGGAACAAGGCGTGTGGGTTTATGCCACGGACTTTGACGGCGAAGCCCCTAAAACCGTAAATCTAAACGGAGATATTGCAATCGTCATAGGCTCCGAGGGAGAAGGCATTCACAGGCTTACGAAGGAACTCTCCGACGGCGTTCTCACCATCCCGCAATATGGCAAGGTCAACAGCCTGAACGCCTCCGTTGCGGCGGGGATTGTTCTATACGAAGCCGTTCGCCAACGCAGGTAAAAACTGCACAGCTTGGCGAATAGCTGTGTTATCGACATTGGGTCTGCCGTTCAAGGCACGATGCCTTGCTCTTCATCCAACCTGCGCGGTTTTTGAGTTAGGAATTAGGAATTAGGAATGAGGAATTGTGGAAGAATACTATTTTTTCACGCTTGCTCATTCGGAGTATAGCACGTCAAACAACTCACTCATTCGAAGACGGGCTGGAGTCCCGACTCACTCATTCGAAGACGGAATTGGAGTCGCAACGGCGACGACCGCGTGAGTGTGTCTCGAATGATACTTAGTACGAACTTTTGAGGCATTCTGTTGCGGAGCGCCTCAAAAGTGAAGTGGCATAATTAGTGAACGATACTTTTGAGAGCGCCGACGGTGCTTCCCGAAGCGGGTATAAAGCCTTGTAGAGAATAGCAAGGTCAAAATGCGACCATACTGTTTTCCATAAACTAAGCATTTTGACTTGTGTTCGGTTCGGGCGCGGTGGGAAGAACCATACGAAGGAGATGGGAAACTTTATTTAGAGTTGCCCGACATACACCCTTTGAGAGCAAGCGCATAACGTTCCTATTTAGGGGATTTCTCGACGCGCTTCGCTTGCTCGAAATGACGTAAAAAATAACAAACACACGAAGTGTGTGAGAATTCACGGTGGCTTTGCCACCAATTCACTGAGCGAAGCGAAAATTAGCTTAATTTTATGGATAACGAACGTGAACAAAACTTAATCGCGCTTGCGCAGTCGGGCGTTGAGTCCGCGAGAGACGAGTTGTTGCTTGAATACGGAAAACTCGTCCGCACTATCGCGCGCTCGGTAGAATTTGTCACTTCCGAAGTTGACTATAACGACCTGTTTCAGGTGGGCAACATCGGGCTTTTGAGGGCTATAAGTTCGTTCAGCGCGGAGCAGTCCGCGAGTTTTAAGACGTTTGCGTCGCACTGCATAAGAAACGCGATGATAGACGAACTCCGCAAAAAGTCTCCCCTCGTCACGGTGTCGACAACGGACAACCCGCTCGTAAACAGCCTCCCGTCGCCGAGCGATCCGGAAAAAGAATATATCGACAAGGAGACCGTGAGTATCATGCTCGAAACGCTCCGCTCCACCCTCTCCGCGGAGGAATTCGAGGTGCTTCGTTTCTACCTCGACGGACTCTCTTATCAGGAGATTTCCTCAAAACTCGATATGGAAAAAAAGAAGGTGGACAACACCCTCTACGGCATAAAAAAGAAACTCAAACACATTCTGAATTAGTCAAAAGCGGGCTATATGGCAAGAATTTGCACTTTTCAGTGCAAATTTTTTTATTTCTTTGACAAGCGTACATTATATCTATATAATGAAATTATTAACTTTTAGAGATACGGCTATGGCAAAGAAAAAGATAGTTATCAAAAACTCAATCACACTCAATATGATTATTGCCGTCGCGCTTCTTCTCATCACGTTCGGCATTGTCGTTACGGCTATCGGCTACACGAAGTTCAACGACACGATGCTTGACAGGTACGAAGAGGGCGCATACGCAACCGCGCGCAGTACGGCGGATTTTGTGAACGGTAATCATATCTCCGCATATCTTGAAAATGCCGACAAAATCACGGGCAAGACGCCGATAGAGGCAAGCGAAACCGAGATTCAAGCACTCAAAAAAGAGTGGGAAGACACGACTTCCTTGCTCAACAAATTTGCCAAGTCGCAGGGCGTTGCCATAATCTATATCATTGTCCCGAACAAAAACGATTATTCCACCTACTATTCCGTCATCAATTGCCCGAACCCCGATTTCGTGCCGTACACCGCTTGGGCGCTCGGCTCCGAACAGCACCACTCCGCCCCGAACGAATACGACGCTATATATCAAAACATCATGGAAAACGGGCTTGAACGCGCAAACGTCGTGGTCAAAAAGCCGTCCAACGGCGGATTGCCTCACATCAATTCTTTGATTCCCGTCAAGGATTCAAGCGGAAAGTCTACGGGCATTATCGTCGTTCAACAGACAATGGCGCTCCTCGACAAGTTGGGGACGTCCTACACCCTGCTCATAGCGCTCACGACAGTCATATTGCTCGTGCTGTCCGTGTTTGGATATATTTTGTTTATAAGGAAACAATTTATCGCGCCGATTCAAGCGCTCGTCGCGGAGGCGCAACGCTTTGCGTCCGACAACAGCGAGGCGGAAACTCCGATCGACGGAGAAATCAGCAAAATTCACGAGATATCCGTGCTTGGAGAGGCTCTCGGACAAATGGAAATCGACACCCTCAAAAACATCAAGAATCTCTCTCAAGCGATAAAAGACAAACAAAAGATGAATTCCGAACTCGGCATCGCAAAGCAAATTCAAGAGGCATCGCTTCCGAACACCTTCCCCGCCTTCCCCGACAGGACGGAATTCGATCTCTTTGCCTCTATGCACCCTGCAAAGCAGGTGGGCGGAGACTTCTATGATTTCTTCCTCGTGGACGACGATCACCTCGCCCTCGTTATTGCGGACGTATCCGGCAAAGGCATACCGGCGGCGCTGTTTATGATGGTCACAAAGATCCTCATCTATGAGCGCACGGTACTCGGCGGCTCGCCTGCCGAAGTGCTGGAATTTGTCAACAACAGGATTTGCGAGCACAACAAAGCGGAGATGTTCGTCACCGTATGGCTCGGCATACTTGAAATCTCAACGGGCAAAGTCATAGCCGCAAACGCAGGCCACGACAACCCAGCCATCATCAAAAACACGGGAGTCGGCGATTTTATCTCTACAAAACGCGGACTCGTCGTCGGAGCGATGGAGGGTTCTAAATATCAAAACTTCGAGATAAATCTCGAAAAAGGCGACAAGCTGTTTTTGTTCACGGACGGCGTGCCTGAGGCTACCGACTCAAGCAAGCAAATGTTCACCTTAAAGCGCACGGGCGAGACGCTTTGCACGCTGCACGAGAAAGATCCGAAGACTATCATCGAGGGCATGGAAGTCGCTTTGAAAGAATTCGTCGGCGACGCGCCTCAATTTGACGACACGACCATGCTTTGCATCGAATACAAGGGCGCTGCCTACAAAAACCACCGCACGTTCACTATCGCCGCGGACATAGACAACCTCCCCGTCGTCCTCAAAAACACGGAGGATTTCTTGGAGGATAAGGGTGCGTCGCCAAAGGCGCTCAACCAACTCTCTATCGCGATAGAGGAAGTTTTTGCAAACGTAGCGCACTATGCCTATCCGCCAAAGACGGGCGAATGCACGATAGATTTGAACGTAAAAGACAAAGTCTTCTCTATCACCTTCACGGATCAAGGCACGCCGTACAACCCGCTTGAAAAGGACGATCCCGACGTCACACTCTCTGCTGAAGAGCGCAAGGAAGGCGGTCTCGGGATCTTTATGGCAAAGAAACTTATGGACAACATCGCCTATGAACATAAAGACGGACATAACATACTGACATTGGAGAAAAAACTGTGAAAAAACTTGAAGAAGCAGTAACGTTTGCAACAAATATGCACTCGGGGCAAACGAGAAAAATCACAAACCTACCCTACATTTTGCACCCTATGGAAACGGCGGTTATCGTCAGCACCATGACAAAAGACGAAGACCTCATCATCGCGTCGCTCTTGCATGACGTGATAGAGGACACCCCCGCGACCGAGGACGATGTGAGAGATCTCTTTGGAGAGCATATATTGTCTCTAATAAAATCGGAAACGGAAAACAAGCGCAACACCCTTCCGCCTGAACAAACATGGCGCATAAGAAAGGAAGAATCGCTACTCGACTTGCGCGACGCCACTCACGACGAACAGATATTGTGGCTCGCGGACAAGTTGTCGAACATCCGCTCTATGGCGGAGCAATATATGGTCATCGGAGACAAGATTTTTGAAGCCTTTCACGAAAAGAGAAAGTCCGAACACGAGTGGTACTACCGCACGATTTTGGACATACTCAGACCGGGATTTTGCAATACGTTCGCTTTCAAAGAATACGAAAGGCACGTGAACGACATTTTTGGAGGAGACACAAAATGAGATACGAACTTGAAAACGGCACTCTTGAACTCTTCTTAGAGGGAAGAATCGACTCGAACAATGCGGAAGAAGTCGCAAAAGATATAAACGATACCATCGCGGACAACGAATATTCTGCGCTCGTTTTGAACGCCGAAGCGCTTGACTATATCTCCTCTGCCGGACTTAGAATCGTCCTGCGCCTAAGAAAAGCCAATCCGAGCCTAAAAATCACAAACGCCTCGACGGACGTCTATGAAATCTTCGATATGACAGGCTTCACCGAGATGATGACCATTGAAAAGGCATACAAAAACATCTCTATCGAGGGCTGCGAAGTCATCGGCGAGGGCGCAAACGGCAAAGTCTACCGCATAGATCCCGACACTATCGTCAAAGTCTACACGGAGGGCGACTTCTCGGACATCCAGCGCGAGCGAGACCTCGCAAAGAAAGCGTTTGTGCTTGGCATAAACACCGCTATATCTTATGATATCGCAAAGATAGGCGACCACTACGGCACCGTGTTCGAGCTTCTCAACGCAAAGTCTCTCGCCGCCTGCATTATGAACGACAAAGAGCATATCGACCACTATATCGATATGTACGTCGACCTCCTCAAAAAGATCCACTCGACCGAAGTCAAAGACGGAAGTTTCCCAAAGATGAAAGACCTCGCTCTCAAGTGGGTTGCCGTTGCAAAAACCTACGTCGACAAGGAAGTCGGTGAAAAGCTCGAAAAACTCTTTGAAGATATTCCCGACGACGACCACATGCTCCACGGCGACTACCACCTCAAAAACGTTATGGTTCAAAACGGCGAAGCGCTCCTCATCGATATGGACACCCTCTCCGTCGGCAACCCCGTGTTTGAGTTCGGCTCCGTCTTCAACGCGTATATCGGTTTCCACGCGCTCAACATGAACAACGCGGGCAAATTCCTCGGCATCACCCCCGACACCTCTTTGGAAGTTTGGGACAAGACGCTTCAAAAATATTTCGGCACAAAAGACAAGAAGATCCTTGACATCTACGCAGACAAAGCAAAGATCGTCGGCTATGTCAGACTCTTGCAACGCGCCGCCCGCCGCACTCTCCACTACGGCGAAGACCACACCGTCGAGATCGAGTTCTACAAACAAGAACTTACGAAACTTGTTAATGTGGTCGATTCCCTCGCTATATAAAAACCGTGTGATTTAGCGAATAGCATTGTCAGAGCCCGTTTGTTCGAGGGTCACGTACGTCAGTACGCTCATCTCTCACAAACGGGCTCTTTCCCGCTCTTCATCTAAATCACGCGGTTTTTGCTTGAATATATTAATCAATAAACTGAACCATTATAATTATTTTTTATTCTTTCGTTCCTATTCATAACAAAAGAAAGCTGATGTTCCATCCACAATTTATACTCTTGTGTGTTTTGTGGCACTGGATTTGATTCAAATAGTTTCGTATCAAGCCAAAAATTAACTTTTGAATAGTCGCTGGAAACACAGTCTTGCAAATAGAAGAAATCAATATATCCTTTAAAATCAACAAACAAATCAAAAAAATCTTTGTTGTTATATAAAACTGCCGCTAAGGGACTGTCTTCATTGTTATAATATCTTCTTATACATTCGAGAGTTAAATCCCATCTATCCTTAATATAATGATTGCAACCTCTTGATTGATTAATTCCACCTTTTTGTTTAGGGAAAATAATTGATCCACCTATTGTATAAGATTTATGCACATAATCCTCTATATACTTATGGAAATCAGGGATATCTTTTGCTATCGCTTCTATTGTTATTTTATTATTCTTATATCTAAAACTTGTACAAATTGAATCGCTCCCAAATCTAAAGCCATTCCAAACAAGGTATTCTGCACCTTTACCAACTGATAATTCTATTTTTTCACCATTGGGCAACGGTTTGCTCCAAAGTGTTTTATGATACAACTGTAACGTCTTGCTATGGCTATCTGGATCTATAGAAGAATGCCCTAACAAACTATCTCCCGCCCAATAATTATCCCAGTAGTTTGGTGTATCTGTTGTAAAATCAAAATCAACATTTATTTTCATATCATAAATATAACATCACTTACGAAACAATTCAAGTATTATTAAACTGCTCAGTTTAGATGAAGAGCGCGAAAAAGCCCGTTTGTGAAAGATGAGCGCGCATTTCATGCGTTTGAAAATTTAGTCTAAAACCACGATTATTTGGATGAGAGACAAGGAAACAAAAAAAATCACACCGCCCAATGTACTGACGTACATGACCGCGAGTCGCGAACAACTTGCTTGCAAGGATTGTAAACGAAAATGCGGACGAAGTGCTGAGCACAAGACGGTGTGTGTTTTTTGTAGTTGACGAAGTATATCGCCAAATAGCGCGGTTTTTAGTCTGCTTTGTATGGCAACAACGCCATAACGCGTGCGCGCTTGATTGCAACTGCAAGCGGGCGTTGATGCTTTGCGCATACACCGCTCATTCTGCGTGGAAGGATCTTGCCCTTCTCTGTGATGTAACGTCTGAGTTTTTGCACGTCCTTATAGTCGATGTCTTCGACGTGCTCTACACAAAATTGGCACACTTTCTTCTTTGGAACTCTCTTTGGAGCACGTGGTGCCTTCAATTCTTCTGCCATATATCAATTCTCCTTAATTAAAATGGAAGATCTTCGTCGATTGGTTTGAGGTCATCAAAATCGACGTCGTTCTCTTGTTCGTCACCCTTTGTGGAAAGGAATTGAACTTCGTCTGCTGCGATTTCCGTAACATAACGACGAGTGCCGTCTTGAGCGTCATAGGATCTTGTTTGGACGCTGCCGGAGATGGCTGCTCTTGAACCTTTCTTGAGATAACGAGCGCAGTTGTCTGCTTGTGCTCTCCAAACGACTACAGGAAGAAAATCTGTTTCTCTCTTGCCGTCTTTGGAATAGCTACGGGATACTGCAAGTGTGAATCTGCAAAATTTGATACCGTTGCTTGTTGAAGCAAGTTCCGGGTCTTTTGTAAGATTACCGATCAAAAATACCTTGTTCATAGTTTTTCTCCTGTTATTTTTTGAGAATCATTTGTCTCAAGATTGTTTCGTCGTTGCGCATTTGTCTGTCGATTTCTGCTTGCGCCTCTTTTGTGCAAGTGACGTTCATAAGAACATAGTAGCCCTCGTTTTGCTTACCGATTTCATAAGCAAACTTTTTGAGCCCCCACTTGTCAAGAGAGTCGACGGAACCGCCGAGTGTGCCGACCAAATTCGCAAATTTGTCAACAACAGCGTTCTTGCGGTCATCTTCGACGTCGCAGCGAATAATGTAGAGAATCTCATACTTATCCATAAAACTACCTCCTTGTGGTCTAAAATGTCCCTTTCGGGAAAGGATTTGCGCGGATTTTCCACGCGAACAATATAATATAGTAAATATTTTGTTTTGTAAAGTAAATTTAATTAAATTCTATATTAAATAATATATAGTGTTTTTGTTTGTATTTATAATACAAAACACATTATAAAAACCTGCTATCTCTAAATTCGTTCCGTCAAGACGAGCAACCTCACACGTGTGAATACATTATATACGTCATTGCGGACACTTCGTGTCTTTGTTAGTATTTCAGTTTTCAAAATAGGTTGAGGAGCGTGTGGTTGCTCTAAAATGGTGCCGTCGTTTAACCCTAAATGCAACACCCCTTCCTGCTCTAAACAGGCTGTACGGGTAAAACCTTAAATAAAGTTTCCCATCTCCTTCGTATGGTTCTTCCCACCGCGCCTGTACCGAACACAAGTCAAAATGCTTAGTTTATGGAAAATAATATTGTCGCATTTTGACCTTGCTATTCTCTACAAGGCTTTATACCCGCTCCGGGAAGCACCGTCGGTGCCCTCAAAAGTATCGTGCTCTCATTATGCCACGCCTCTTTGGGCGAAATAAAACGGAGCCTCGCCGTCGAGGCGTACTATGTATCAGTCGGGACACACTCACGCGGTCGTCGCCGCTGCGACTCCAATTCCGTCTTCGAATTAGTGATTTGGCAATTATCACACATAGTATTGAATGGAGAATAAACAGTACGAGAGAGATGAGATGCTCCCATAGAATGGAGAGTAAACCGCAATATTGAGATGAATAACAAGGAAAAACCCTCTTTCACAAGCCCTAATGTACAAAACGTACATGAGATTGGGAAAGAGGGTTTTGACGAAGTTAGTCGCTCAATAGTGCGGTTTACTCCCATTCTATTGTCGCAGGGGGCTTACCGGTAATATCATACACCACTCTCGACACACCCTTCACTTCGTTTACGATACGCGAAGAGATTTTGTCGAGGACGTCGTATGGAATGTGCGCGTATTCCGCCGTCATAAAGTCGCTTGTGATGACGGCGCGGAGACCGAGGACGTAGTTGTAGGTCCTGCCGTCGCCCATGACGCCGACCGTACGCATGTCGGTAAGGACTGCAAAATATTGGCTGTAATGCAGGTTCGCATTTTCGAGTTCCGAACGGTAGATGGCGTCCGCGTCGCGGAGGATGTCAAGTCTTTCCTTCGTGATTTCGCCGATGCAACGGACGGCAAGTCCGGGGCCCGGGAACGGTTGACGGCTGACGAGTCTCTCGTCGAGACCGAGTTTCCTGCCGAGGGCTCTGACTTCGTCTTTGAAGAGTGAACGAAGCGGTTCTACAAGTCCTATAAACTTGGTGTCCTTCGGAAGACCGCCGACGTTGTGGTGAGATTTTATGACTGCGCCCGTTGTGAGACCACTCTCGACCACGTCAGGATAGATAGTGCCCTGCGCGAGGAAGGAGCCCGCAAACTTGCTGCTCTCCTCTTCAAACACGCGGACAAATTCCTCTCCTATGATTTTGCGCTTGCGCTCAGGCTCCGTGACTCCTGCGAGTTTTGTGAGGAAACGCTTTTCCGCGTCCACGCGGACGAAGTTTAAGGATTTGCCTGCAAACGCCTCCTCTATCTCGTCACCCTCGTTCTTTCTCATCATACCGTGATCGACGAAGATGCAGGTGAGTTGATTAGGGATCGCCTTTTCGAGGATTGCCGCGCAAACCGAACTGTCCACGCCTCCGCTGAGTCCGAGCACCACTTGATGATCTCCGACCTGCTCGCGGATACGCTCTATCTCGTTTTTGATAAAGTCGTCCATGTTGTAGTCGCCTGCCGCACCGCACACGTTGTAAAGGAAGTTGTGAATGAGTTTCGTTCCGTTCTTCGTGCGTTCGACTTCCGGGTGGAATTGAACGGCATAGAGGCGTCTATCCTTGTTCTCCATTGCGGCTATCGGACAGTCCCCCGTGTGCGCGAGGGCTTTGAATCCCTCGGGCATTTTTGCGACGTAGTCCGTATGGCTCATAAGCGACACGGTCTCTTTGTCAAGCCCCTCGAAGAGCGGGCTGTCCGCGTCGAGCGTCGTATCTATCGTGCCGTACTCGCTCACCTTGCAGGATTTGACTTCTCCGCCCAAGGTGTATGCCATGAGTTGCATGCCGTAGCAAATGCCGAGGATAGGCACGCCGATTCCAAAGAGTTCCTTCGTCGTGTGAGGCGAGGACTCTTCGTAGACGCTGTGAGGTCCGCCCGTCAAAATGATGCCGATCGGCGCGATTTCTTTGAGCGTCTCGATTGGCGTGTTGCCTGCAAGAATTTGTGAATGGACCTTGCATTCTCTCACCCTTCTTGCGATAAGTTCTTTGTATTGTCCGCCAAAATCGAGGACTACAACTGTTTGGTTTTTGTTTGCCATATTCTTCCTTTTCGCCACTTTACACACGCGTTTTGCGGTCATAAACCGCTGTTTGTGCGAATTTGTGTTTTTGTTATTTGATGATAATCGCGTCGCGCTCCGCGCCGACCGAGATGTATTTGATGTTGCAGTCAACCGCTTTTTCGATATACTCGATATAGTCTCTCGCCTCTTTCGGGAGGTCGGAATACTTTCTGCAATTTGCGGTTGAGCAGTGCCAGCCCGGCACGTATTCGACGATAGGCTTCGCCGTGTTGAGAGCCTCGCCCGACGGGAACTCTTCCACACGCTTGCCGTCCACTTCGTACGCGACGCAAACGGGGATTTTGTCCATATAGTCGAGAATGTCGAGTTTTGTGAGCGCGATTTCGCTTGCCGCCTGAACCATACAGCCGTATCTTGACGCAACGACGTCAAAACCGCCGACGCGTCTCGGTCTGCCCGTTGCCGCGCCGTATTCTCCGCCTGCTTTTCTCAGTTCTTCCGCTTCTTCGCCAAACATTTCCGCCGTGAAAGGACCTTCTCCTACGCAGGTGGAGTATGCTTTCATAACGCCGATCGCGCTGTCCACCTTTCTATTCGGAATACCCGCGCCGACAGGACCGTATGCGGTTATCGTGTTGGAAGAGGTCGTGTAGGGATAGATGCCGAAGTCTATGTCTCTTAGTGCGCCGAGTTGTGCCTCGAGCATAACCTTCTTGCCCGCGTCGAGCGCCTTGTTGAGGTAGTAGCCCGTGTCAATGATGTAGTCTTTGAGCGGTTCGCCGAATTGCTTGAACCAGTCGAGCATTCCCTCGACCGTATAAGGTTCCGCGCCGTACGAACCGACTATCGTAAGGTTTTTCCATTCGATGATGGTCTCCAAACGTGAGCGGAGATATTCCGGGTGCAAAATGTCGCCCATGCGAATCGCCTTTTTCATATACTTGTCCGCATAGATAGGAGATATACCGCGGCGTGTAGAACCGAACTTCCTGTCCGCAAGTCTATCCTCTTCAAGGCAGTCTTGCATGACGTCAAACGGGCAACAAACGACCGCTTTATCGCTGATTTTGAGATTCTTCGGAGAGATATTGATTCCGCCCTCTCTAAGTTTCGCGATTTCACCGCAAAGGTGCTCGATGTTGACGACCATACCGTTTCCGATGACGTTGACTTTGTCATCGCGCAAAATTGCGGACGGCAAGATGTTGAGCACAAATTTGCCCTTGTCGTTGATGACGGTGTGTCCTGCGTTGTTTCCGCCTTGGTAGCGGACGACGATGTCTTGAGACTCTGCGAGAAGGTCGACCATACGGCCCTTGCCTTCGTCGCCCCAGTTGATGCCCACGATTGATGTTAACATGGATTTATACCTCTAAAATTATTTGCTTAATATTTGATTTCTTCCGCGACGATTATGTCGTGTTTGTTCCTTTCAAGCAGCGGATCTACGACGTTTGCCAAGTATTCTTCCACTTGTTCCTCCGCCATTCCCGTAAACGCCTTGACGTCCACAAGCGAATCGAGTTCCTGCTTGGAGAGCCCAAATTGCTTGTCCGCAAGGATCCTGTCAAGCAGGTCGTTTTCTCCGCCCTGCTCCTTGACGACGCGCGCGGCTGCGACTGAGTGCTTGCGTATAGCCTCGTGCAAAACCTGCCTGTCTCCGCCCTTGACTTTTACGCAGTACATGAGAATATTCTCGGTCGCCATAAACGGAAGTTCCCTGTTGAGATTTTTCTCGATAATCTTCGGAAAGACGGTTAAACCGCTTATTACGTTCGTATAAAGTGCGAGTATTGCGTCAACGGCAAGAAACGCCTCGCTCATCGAGATGCGCTTGTTCGCGCTGTCGTCGAGCGTCCTTTCAAACCATTGAGCGGAGGCGGTGATGGCGGGATTGAGGCTGTTCACGATGACGTATCTTGAAAGGCTCGCGATTCTTTCGCTTCTCATCGGGTTGCGTTTATATGCCATGGCGGACGAGCCGATTTGTCCGCTCTCAAAAGGCTCTTCAGCCTCTTTCATGTGCGACAAGAGGCGTACGTCGTTGGAGAATTTGGTCGCACTCTCGGCAATTGACGAGAGCACTCGCATGACGTTTGCGTCCATCTTTCTTGTGTACGTCTGTCCGGACACGTCGAAAGTTTTTTCAAATCCCATCTTGCTTGCAATGAGTTTGTCAAGCGCCTTGACCTTCTCCGTGTCTCCCTCAAAGAGTTCGAGAAAACTCGCCGCCGTACCCGTCGTGCCTTTGCAGCCGAGGAGTCTCATGCGGGAGAGTTCGAAGTCAAGCGTTTCAAGGTCGATGACGAGGTCTTGAAGCCAAAGCGTCGCGCGTTTGCCGACGGTCGTCGGTTGAGCGGCTTGAAAATGCGTATAGCCGAGCGTCGCAAGCCCTTTCCACTGCCTGGCAAAGTCACGAACGGACTTTATGAGCGTGACGAGTTCCTTCCTGACCAAGCGGAGCGCCTCGCGCATGACGATGACGTCCGTGTTGTCGCCGACGTAGCAACTTGTCGCGCCGAGGTGAATGATAGGTTTTGCCTTCGGGCACGCCTTGCCAAAGGTGAGGACGTGCGCCATTACGTCGTGGCGGACTTCTCTCTCCTTTGCCTTTGCAAACTCATAGTCTATATCGTCCGCATGCGCCTTCATTTCGGCGATTTGCTCGTCGGATATGGCGATACCGAGTTCCTTTTCGGACTCGGCAAGAGCAATCCAAAGTTTACGCCAAGTTCCAAACTTGAAATCCGGCGAAAAGATATACTGCATTTTTTCACTTGAATATCTCTCGGAAAACGGGGAAACGTATTTGTCTTGCATAAAGCCTCCGAAGCGGCGCGCGTAAACGCCGAATAAATACATTGTTATTATAAACATATAACTGGTTAATGTCAATGAAAAATGCGCACGCGTGCGCGATATATTTGGGGGAGGCTTCGCCTATTTTTGTTGCTATATGCACGCAACGACTTCGAGCGTTTCGTCGCTTTTTCGTTAAATCTTGCTCGAGGAGTCAAAAAGCAAATTCCCCGCTCAAAAATTTCTCCAAAACGTTAAAAACCGTGAGATATATCAAAATATTCAAAAGTATAATTTTTTATTTTTCGGTTTCAAATTCAGTTTTGTATAAATATTTATGCAAATTTATGTATAATACTCTAAAATTTATGTTATAAATATTCTATTTTTGTATTTTCGAAAAATTGTTGAAATTTTTTGTTTTCAATCCGTTGACAAATGGAAAACTTGGAATATAATTTGCAGTATAAATTTACGAAAACAAAAGGACGGCTGTTGCATACAATGGTAAGCCCTTTGGGAGGAGAAAATGGTCATCACAAAACTTTATGGAAGCATGGTCTTTGACGATAAGACGATGCAGGAATGGTTGCCAAAAGAGATCTACCGCGAGATGAAACGCTGTATCGCAAACGATCTTCCGCTCGACCTCGACACCGCAAACGTCATAGCAAACGCTATGAAGGAGTGGGCTGTCGACAAGGGAGTCACCCACTTTACGCATTGGTTCCAACCTCTCACGGGCATAACGGCTGAAAAGCACGATTCATTTATCACTCCTGCAAAGGGTGGCGGCGTGCTTATGGAGTTCAGCGGAAAAGAGCTGATAAAGGGCGAACCGGACGCCAGTTCCTTCCCGAGCGGCGGACTGAGAGCTACGTTTGAAGCGAGAGGCTACACGGCGTGGGACCCGACCTCTCCTGCGTTTATAAAAGACGGTATATTGTGCATTCCGACGGCTTTTTGCTCCTACAACGGCGAGTCGCTCGACAAAAAGACTCCGCTTCTCCGCTCTATGGAAGTGCTCAACCGCGAGTGCCTCAGGGTTCTCAAACTGTTTGGCAGAAAGACGGAGCGCGTAAGCGCCATGGTCGGCCCCGAACAGGAATACTTCCTTGTGGACACGTCCGTGTTTGAAAAGCGCAAAGACCTCTTCTTCACGGGCAGAACGCTCTACGGCGCGAGACCGACGAAGGGACAGGAACTCAACGACCACTACTTCGGAGCAATCAAACCGAGAGTCGTGGCGTATATGAAAGAACTTGACGAGGAACTGTGGAAACTCGGCATACTCGCAAAGACAAAGCACAACGAAGTCGCCCCGGGACAGCACGAACTCGCGCCTATCTACACGACGGTCAACGTCGCGGTAGACCAAAACCAACTCACTATGGAGACGATGAAAAAAGTCGCCGCAAAACATGGCATGACCTGTCTCCTCACGGAAAAGCCGTTTGAATATTTGAACGGTAGCGGCAAGCACAACAATTGGTCGCTCTCGACGAACTTCGGACACAACCTCTTCAACCCCGGCAAGAGTCCCGAGGACAACGCGCAATTTCTCCTCATGCTCGCGGCGGTGATTGCGGCGGTTGACAAACATCAGGATCTTCTTCGCATATCAGTCGCGCATGCCTCGAATGATCACCGTCTCGGCGCGAACGAAGCCCCGCCCGCTATCATCAGCATGTATCTCGGCGACGAACTTACGGGCATACTCCAAGCGATCGCGGACGGCAGGACCTACTCCACCCGCGCAAAATGCGACGTAAAAATCGGCGTACACGTGCTGCCGACTTTTGCTATGGACTCCGCGGACAGAAACCGCACCTCTCCGTTTGCGTTCACGGGCAACAAGTTTGAATTCCGTATGCCGGGCGCGTCTCAAACTATCGCGGACGTAAACACGGTGCTCAACACGATTATGGCGGAAGAGTTCAAACTCTTTGCGGACGAACTCGAAAAGTCCAAGGACCTCAGCGAAGGCATAGCCGCTATCATAAAGCGCGTTATGCAGGAGCACGGCAAGATCATCTTCAACGGCAACAACTATTCCAAGGACTGGGAGCACGAGGCAGAGCGTCGCGGACTTCTCAATCTTAAGACGACTATCGACGCGCTCGAACACCTTTGCGACGAAAAGAACGTAAAACTCTTCAAGGATATGGGCGTCTTCACGGAGACGGAACTCCGCTCCCGTCAAGAAATCGACGTGGAAAGATATTGCAAAGAAGTCTGCCTCGAAGCGACGACTATGCTCGATATCGCCACAAAGGATATCATCCCCGCCACTCTCACCTACAAAAAGGACGTTGCAACATGCGCGTACAATTCAATTTCCGCAGGCATCTCCGCGGACGTCGAAATCGAACTCGCAAACAAGATAGAGGCACTTGTCAAGACCGCTCTTCGCTCCGTCGACAATTTGAAATCGGCACTCGAAGACGCACACAAGTTCGGCTTCGGGTTTGAATGCGGCAAACATTGCAAAAACGCGGTTATCCCCGCCATGGACGACCTTCGCGCCATTTGCGACGAAATGGAACTCACGGTCGCAAAATCCTACTGGCCTATGCCGAACTACAGCGACGTCCTCTTCTCCGTCCACTAATCACTTGTCAAAAAACACAAAATCTCGGCGCTCTGCCGAGATTTTTTATAAACTAAAAACATCTATACTAAACGACAATAAAGGCACAAAAAAGTACGTAATTGAATTTTTGCTTACCAAATGGTAATTTTGTGTTGACAGATTATTAAATTTAGATTATACTATAACTAAAGTGAGGTGCTGATTATGAATACTATGTCCGAAAGAATAACTCAACTTATGAAAACTTATAATATCTCACAAAAACAATTGGCAAAAAATGCAGGAGTTACGGAAGCCGCAATCTCAAGGTATTTAAGCGGTGAAAGAGAACCAAAAGCAGAAATATTGGCAAATATAGCGACTGCATTACACACAACATCTGACTATCTCCTGACGGGAAAAGAGCAATCTTCTTTTGATGAAATCTACACTCTCGTAGCAAGAGGACTTAGCGATATGACGGAAGAAGAAAAACTGGAAATTATGAGGCTGGTAGTAAATGCAACAAAACGATGAGGAGATTGTATACACAAGTTTATTAACAAGAGATGATTATGATAGGATAGAAAGTCTTGTTGTTGACCTGTATATAGAACTTAATATAAAAACATTTCCAATAAATCCTATAGAGATAGCGAAACAAAAAGGATACCGGCTAATACCTTACTCAAAATTGGACTCAACTGAGTCGAAGTGTCTTAGAGAGAAAGAATTGTCGGGATTAACTTTGAAGAACCAAAACGGCTTACCAATCATTTTTTACGATGATAACGAGGTTTGGTATCGCCAACACTTTACAATCATGCACGAGATCGGTCATATCGTTTTGGGACATCAACAAGAATCTAGGCTTGCAAATCAATGTGCAAACTTCTTTGCTAGTTATTCGCTATCACCTTCTCCAATGGTAAAAGTTATGGACTGTGAAGACTTTATGGATGTTTCAGACAGGTTTGGACTTTCTCCCGACAGTGCTTCTTTAACTTTTTCAAGATTTGAAAAATGGTTAAAAGTACCCATCTACAAAGAGCACGAACTCAAATTGCTAAGGCACTTTGGGATAACAATATGAAAATTTTATAAACATAAAAGAAAAGCATATAAAGGTTGCTGGAACAACAATTATATGCCTTTCAGGGAATGTATTGCTACATCCACGAGTATGATTAGTATATCACTTCCTGTTCTTTTATGTCAATAGATTTTTGGCAGCCACCGATATGGTGAGTAAAACTACAGGAGGTGCAAAATGCACTCTAAAGAAATTAGGTCTAAACAGACCTTTTTACGCAACGAATACAATGCGTATGGCAAATGGAATATTCCAATTGTCAAAAAAGATCAAATTGATTTAGCAAATATCAATCTAATTTGTTATACAGACATAAAGACAAATGACATTGATGAAAACAAGCAAAAAGGAGTCCATTTCTTTATAGATGACTATAGGATGGACGGTATTTATGCAAACCCAGAGCATTCCATACATAGGTTAGAACAATACAAGTTCTTGTTAACGCCAGATTACAGCCTATATGTGGATATGCCAAAAGCACTGCAATTAAACAATGTGTTTAGAAACCGCTGGTGTGGAGCCAATTGGCAAAGTAAAGGATTGACAGTTATTCCAACAGTGAGTTGGAGCGATACGGCGAGTTTTGATTTCTGTTTTGATGGCATAGAACACACTTCTATTGTCGCTGTAGGCTTAATAGGCTGTAAACGAAATAAGACAAATTTTATGCGTGGTTATGATGCCATGCTTGAAAGAATCAGCCCTGAAGCCATTATTTGTTTGGGTTCACCATTCAAAGAAATGCGCGGAAACATCATATCTGTTGATTATCTTAAGTCAAGGAGGGTTAATAGATATGGGAGGTAGAGGAACATACGCAATAGGCAATAAAGTGCCGTACACATACGAAACTATTGCTAAAAATTGTGGTATAAAAGTCTTAAAAGGAATGAATGGGAAACATGGGTTGCCCGAAGAATCCCATACCAGTTCCAAATATCTTTGCATAAACAAAGATGGAAGTGTAAGACAAATAAGAATATATGACAAAAACCATAGAGCATTAGTTGATATAGAATATTCAAACCATCAAGGAAAGCTGTTTTTACATGCTCATGATTATGTGAATGGAGACAGAAAAAAAGCACGGGAGCTATCTCCTGCAGAAAAGAAAAAATTCATCAAATTTTTTGGAGGTGAACTATGACTGCTGTAGAATATAACGATATGATAGAAGATCTTTATCATGGGCACGAATTAGAATTTAAGTATAACTCTACACTATATTATTTGGAAAGATGTGAGAACACACATGAATTATACAAAATAATTGACAATGATGAAGGCATTTTGATTAAAACAATAGAGGGCGCAGATCTTATAGAAAGGACAGAGGCATTCTTAGATATGCCATTGTTTGATAATAAATCGTTTAATCAACTTATCCAAGACATAGAAATATTAAATATTGATTGATAATGCCTTAAATATCATTGTTGATAATGTAAAAATTATAGATATAGTTCTTAATTACGATACGGATTTTTTAGGTCAAGATTAACAATTTGAGCTGGGCAATTTGCTCGGCTCTATTTTTAGTGTTAAGGCTGTTGAAGATGCTTGTACCTTTTACAAATAGGGCTCTTGAAAGCTCGATTGTTGTTTCAATCTCATATAATTGTTAAAATTGATCTGATTTTTTTGTTTTTTATGAAATAATTATTGACAACCGGCTTTCATGGTGCTAAAATTCACTCCGTTGTTAAAAAATAGACACCAATAGTCGCTGTGGTAGCGCACTGGCGAGACCTCGGTGCACAATGGCTAGACGTTTTTTTCTTAGCAGTTCACTTTGCTAAAAAAAAACGCCTTTTTTTTATTTTTTGCGGGCGGAAAAGGAGAAATTTATGGCAAAATACGTATTCGTTTTCGGCGGAGTTGTTTCGGGACTTGGCAAGGGCATCGTCGCCGCATCTCTCGGAAGACTGCTAAAACTTCGCGGGTACAAAGTTCAGGCGCAAAAGTTCGATCCATACCTCAACATAGACCCGGGCACGATGAATCCGACTCAACACGGCGAGGTGTTTGTGACCGCCGACGGCGCGGAGACAGACCTCGACCTCGGGCACTACGAGAGGTTTATTGACGAAAACCTCACAAAATATTGCAACCTCACGAGCGGAAAGGCGCTTTGGCGAGTGCTAAACAACGAGCGCGAGGGCAAATATCTTGGCAAGACCGTGCAAATTATTCCGCACGTGACAAACGAGATAAAAGACTTTATCTCCCGCAACGTCAAGGAGACGAAAGCCGACGTGATGATAACGGAAATCGGCGGCACCGTCGGCGACATCGAGGGGCAACCCTTTATCGAGGCGATAAGGCAGTTTATGATAGAGGTCGGGCGCGAAAACTGCGTCGTCATCCACGTATGCCTGACACCATACATCAGCGGTTCGGACGAATACAAGTCAAAGCCCGTTCAGCACAGCGTCAAGGAATTGCAGTCTATGGGCATCGCGCCGGACATCGTCGTCACCCGCTCCGCCACCGACTGCGGACAGGAGATACGCGACAAAATCGCAATGTTCGCAAGCATACGCCGCGACTGCGTCATCTCAAACACGGACGTGGACTGCCTGTATGCCGCTCCCGTCATGCTGCACGAAAACGGCTTGGACAAGGCGGTATGCCGTATACTTGGTCTAAAAGACGAGTGCGACCTCTCGGAATGGAACGATATGCTTGCACGGGTGCGCGCAAGAGACGGAAAACTGAAAATCGCAATCGTCGGCAAATACGTGTCCTTGCACGACTCTTATATCTCTATCATAGAGGCGCTTCAACACGCCTCCTACACCGTCGGCAAAAATCTTGACATGTTGTGGGTGGACAGCGAAAAAATCACTGCGGAGAACGTTTGCAAAAAGCTCAAAGACGTGGACGGAGTGCTTGTGCCGGGCGGTTTTGGCGAGCGCGGTATAGACGGAATGATCGAGGCGGCAAGGTATACAAGGGAAAACAAAATCCCCTACTTCGGTATATGCCTCGGCATGCAAATTGCCGTCATCGAATACGCTCGCGACGTCGCGGGCATCGCCGACGCGTGCAGCGGAGAGTTCAAAGAAGGCTCAAAGGTCATAGACCTCATGCCCGACCAAAAGGGACTCCGACTCGGCGGAACGATGAGACTCGGCGCCTACCCCTGCATAGTGAAAAAAGACACGCGGCTCTACTCCGCCTATGGCAAAGAAAAAATCTCCGAGAGACACCGCCACCGCTATGAATTCAACAACGACTACCGCGAAACGCTTGAAAACGCCGGGCTTGTCCTTGCGGGCACTTCCCCTGACGGAGTCATCGTCGAGGCGGTGGAGACAAAGGGAGACGGCTATTTTGTCGGCGTACAGTTTCACCCTGAATTTACATCTCGCCCGAACAGGGCGGGCGCACTCTTCGTAAGTTTTTTGACCGCCGCGGACAACTATTCGAAAGAGCATGGCGATATACAAAAATAAAACTTGCAATAGCCCCGCTCAAATGATATAATTGATTAGTCGCAAGACAATAAATAGTAAGGAGACAAAAAATGAAATACGTATGTGAAGTTTGCGGTTGGGAATATGACGAAGAACTCGGCTCCCCGGAAAACGGCATCGAACCGGGCACAAAATTTGAAGACCTCCCGGACGATTTTGCTTGCCCGCTCTGTGGCGTCGGCAAAGACAATTTTGCTCAGGCATGAGTCTTCGACTCTCTGTCATTTAATCGCGAATTATTGCGATTAAATTGCAAAAATAATGTTTTATCAACTCAAAAACGCAGGTTAAACCTGCGTTTTTGTTTAATTTAATTATATGGATATACCAAAAACTTGTGTGTGAGATGAGATGAAGAAAGGTGAGGACGCTTCGTGTCTTTATTGAATGAGGAATGAGGAATTAAGGATAAAAAGAGATTGCTGTTCTACCACGACTCCTCACTAATAAGACCGCGATATTTGGATGCATAACAAGAAAAAGCCCGTCTTCACGAGCCCTAATGTACACGAAGTACATGAGGTCGGGAAGACGGGATTTGCCGAAGTTAGGCGCCAAATAGCGCGGTCTTATTTTATTGGTTCGAAGTCGGCGGCACCATGCTTACAAAGCGGACACACAAAGTCTTCCGGCAGTTCATCGCCCTCATAGACGTATCCGCAGACTTTGCAGACGTAGCCTTTCTTGCCCTCCGTTTGCGGCTTCGGCTTGACGTTCTTTTGATAATAGGTGTAGGTCATCGTCTCTACGTTGTTGATGACGCGCGCCTCCGTGACGGAGCATATAAACATGCCGTGCGTGCCGAGATCGAGATATTCCTCCACCTTCAAGGACATAAAGGAGTTGATATAGTGCGGAAGCACGGCAAGTCCGTTTGCGGAATGCGGGACGTTTTCGCACTCGGCAAATTTGTCCACGTTTCTGCCGCTCCTGAATCCGAAAGACTCGAACACTTTGAACGGAGCCTCGACGGACAAGCAGTTGACGTTCATAATTCCCGTTTGTTTGATGACGTGATGAGAATAATTTTGCTTGTTGATGGTGACGGCAACGCGAGACGGGGTGTTTGTGACTTGCGTAACAGCATTGACGATGAGACCGTTGTCCTTTTCGCCGTCGTTTGACGTCACGACGTAGAGTCCGTAGCCGATGTTGAAGAGAGCCTTCTCGTCGTTTTTGACTTGCTTTATATCGTTTCTTGCGATGTACTCGGCGCAGAGTTCGTCGGCAAGTGCCTCGATCTCCTTCTTGCTCTCGTCGGAGAGTGCGCTCTTCAAATGTACGCCGTTTTCGCAATATTTCAAGTTCTTGCAATTTTCAAGCATACCCTTCATAACCTTGGTCGCCATTGGCGCCCAACTGCCGTTCTCCACAAAAGCTACCGTCTTGCCCCCGAAATTGCGCTCGCGAAGGTTTTCTATGAACGTGCGCATGAACGGGAAGATTTCCGCGTTGTAAGTCGTTGTGGCAAAGACGATTTTGCCGTACCTGAACGCGTCTTCGACCGCCTCCGCCATGTCGCAACGGGCGAGGTCGGAGACTTCGACTCTCGGTGCGCCCTTGTCTTTGAGTTTTTTGGCGAGGAGTTCGACCGCCTCTTTCGTATGACCGTATACGGACGTGTAGGCGATGACTATGCCCTCCGTCTCCGTGCCGTAAGACGACCAGGTGTTGTAGAGCCCGAGGTAGTAGCCGAGGTTCTCGTCAAGAACGGGACCGTGGAGCGGGCAAATACGCTGTATGTCGAGGTTTGCGGCTTTCTTCAAGAGGAGCTGCACTTGCGCGCCGTATTTGCCTACTATGCCGAAGTAGTATCTTCTTGCTTCGCACGCCCAGTCTTCGTCCACGTCGAGAGCGCCGAATTTGCCAAAACCGTCCGCCGAGAAGAGAGTCTTTGAAAGCGCGTCGTACGTCACGATGACTTCCGGCCAATGCACCATAGGCGCGGTGACAAAGGTGAGTTCGTGCTTGCCGAGGGAGAGTTTGTCGCCCTCTCCGACAACGATACGGCGATCCGCAAAGTCCGTTCCGAAGAAGTTTTGCATCATTTGGAAGGCTTTGAGTGACGCGACAACCGTGGCGTTTTCATAAACTTTCAAGAAGTTCGCAACGTTTGCGGAGTGATCGGGCTCCATGTGCTGAACGATGAGGTAGTCAGGTTTTTTGTTGCCGAGTGCCTTCTTTATGTTGTCAAGCCACTCGTGTTTAAATCTTGCTTCAACTGAATCCACGACTGCGATCTTGTCGTCCAAAATGACGTAGGAATTGTATGCCATACCGTTTGGCACGTCGTACATACCCTCAAACAAATCTATGTCGTGGTCGTTTACGCCAACGTATTTTATATCGTCGGTGATTTTCATAATATATCTCCTTAAATTTGATTTTTAAAATAAGTTCAAAAACGGCGTTTTACCCCTATGTTTTGCGAGGATAAAACGCCATTTGCGTTATTTTCTGCTGATTGCTTCCTTTGCCGCGGAGACTATATCCGCCGTTGTCAAGCCGTAGACTTCGCTGAGATACGCGTTTTTTCCGACTTGTCCGAACTGGTCTTTTACGCCAACCATTTTGAGCGGTACCGGGCAGTTTTCGACAACGACTTCGGATACTGCGCTGCCCAAACCCCCGAACACGTTGTGGTTTTCGCAAGTGACGATGGCTCCCGTCTTCTTTGCCGCGGAGACGATAGCCGCTTTGTCGATAGGCTTCCAGGTGTGGATGTTGACGACCTTTGCGGATATGCCCTCTTCCTTCAAGAGGTCCGCCGCTTGGAGCGCGCGCTCGACCATGATACCGCTCGCGATGAGCGTCACGTCGTTGCCGTCCCTGAGTTCTATCGCCTTGCCGAGTTTGAAGTCGAGGGTGTCGTCGTATATCTTTGCCGCTTTCTTTCTGAACATACGGATGTAGACCGCGGACGGATAGTTGACTATCTCGTCAAGCGCCTTTTCCATCATGGTGGCGTCCGTCGGCTCGAAGCAAACCATCTTCGGAATCGAGCGCATAATCGCCATATCTTCAAACGGCATGTGCGTACCGCCATTTGCCTCTGCCGCAACACCGGGTTCGGAGCCGACCATCTTGACGTTTAGTCCCGCGTATGCAACGGAAATAAAGATTTGGTCGAAGCACCTGCGCGTCGCGAACGGAGCAAAACTGTAGGTGAACGGGATTTTGCCAAACGTGGACATGCCCGCCGCCATACCGATCATATTGGCTTCAGCGATACCGACGTTGAAGAATCTGTCCGGGAACTCCTGTTTGAAGACCTTGGTCGCGTGGCAACTCATGAGGTCGGCGTCGAGGACGACGATACGGTCGTCTTTCTTTGCGTATTCAACGAGTGCGGAAGCAAGGGTTTGTCTGATTTCTCTTTCGTCTGTCATTATTCCGTCCTCCCTGTTTCCTTTCTCCACATCTCCTCGGAGATAGACATACTGTGGCAATTTGCCGCCGCCTCAGCAAAACTCGCGCCCTTGCCCTTCACCGTGTTGAGGACTATCATGTGCGCTTTGCCCTTGCAGGCTTTTGCGTTGTCGATGGCGTCGGAGATTTGGACTATATCGTTGCCGTCGATGTCTTGGACGTCAAATCCGAACGACTTCCACTTGTCGACAGGAGAGGCGATGTCGCAGATATCCGCGACTTTGCCGTCAAGTTGCATCTTGTTGTAGTCGAGCAAGACAATGAGGTTGTCGAGGTGGTGAGAACCCGCATACATGCTCGCTTCCCAAATTTGCCCCTCTTGGCTCTCGCCGTCGCCGATGATGCAATAGATCGTGGCAGGATTGTGGTCGAGTCTTGCCGCCTCCGCCATACCGACTGCAACGGACAAGCCTTGCCCGAGAGACCCAGCCGTCATATCTATGCCGGGCGTCTTGTTCATATCGCAGTGAGAAGGAAGATTTGTACCGTTGAGGTTTAAGGTCTTCTCCCACTCTTTCGGGAAGAATCCGAGGTCGCCGAGCACCACGTACATAGCGGGGCCCGCGTGTCCCTTGGACATAATGATACGATCTCTCTCATTCCACTTAGGATTTTTTGGATCGACGTTTGCCTTGTCATAATAAATAACCGTCAGAGCATCCATCACGGACATAACGCCGCCGATATGACCGACGCCGAAGCGCCCTATCATCTCGATCGCGTCGTCACGGAGTTGTCTTGCTTTGGCGGTCAAAAACTCAAATTTTGAAGTTTCCATCTGCTCCTCCTACGATTGAGTTTAGTATAACATTTTTATTTTGCCATTTCAAGCAAATACACGAAGTGTAGATAAAGATATTTTATTACTTATATACACCTCTATATTTGCGCGCGCAAAAGCGCATAAAAAGTTGAATATTCCGCACACTACCTCCATGAAAAACGCTATTTCAAAACAACTCTTTGTATGCTCTTTGCTCGTCGCGCTGACGCTTGCGCTCTGCGCACCGTTTGCCACGGCGTGGCAACCTGTCGCAAGCGCCGAGAGCGACGTCTACTCTATGTTAAACGACGAAGTCATAACCCTCTACGAGCGCGAGATCGCAGGAGAATCGGTCGTGACAAACCTCACAAACAAGACTATCTCTTCCCTTGCCGAAAAGAACGGCTTTTCCGTCAAAAAGGTGCAGGCACTCATCATACTCTCCGACTTGTCCGCCCGCGTCGGCGACAAAAAGACCTTTGTAGAACTTGCAAAACTCCCCGACCTCTCCCTCTTCGTCTTTGGCAAAAAGTGCGTGGACAAATACGCCAAACCCCTGCCGAAAGAAAGGCAAAACGAACTAAAAGAGATGTTTTTGAGTGCAGTGAAAAAGCCCACTCGCGATAAATAACTCAAATTACCCACTATTTTCGACAATGATTGAGTAAATTTACCCATTGAACTACTTGCGAGATGTGTAATTTTTACACATTTGCCGTCAAATCCTGTGAAAGCGCCAAGCAAAACGGCACTTAGGCCGTTGCTGAGTAGCTTATGGCTTTTCGCAATATTGCAAATCTATACTAACAAAAAAAAACAAGTGGCGAGGCCTCACGGCACCGCCACTTTGAAAGTGTTTTCATTCATTAAACAATTCTTCAAAACGGTCGAACAATTGTTCATAGTTTGGGATGGCTTCAATAGATTGCCCTCTATATGCGCTCAATTCATTCTCAAAATCAACACAATTTATACCTTTTTTCCGCAATAGTAGAATCATGTCTTCACAAAACATTCTGTGTTCAATTGCATCTGCATCAAAAATTGTTCCTATCGGTCTTTTTTTATCAAAACCAAATTCATCGCGCAAAATATTCTCTAATGATCCTGCAATACCATGTCCATTCATCGTATTCGCATCTCCTTTGTTAGTTATATACTAATAGTACCATCTATACAATTAATATTTATTGTTTTTGAATCCTTCCAAATTCTTTCTTTTTGTATTGAATTCCATTGTTCTTTTGTTCCACCATAGTTGATATTTGACAGACTCTTAATATTAAAGAATGCGTCCTCCTCAATAATTTTTATACTAATTGGGATTACTATTGTGCTAAGATTTTCACAATCGCTGAACAGGTATCTAGAAATAATGGTAACGCCACTAGAGATAGTGGCTGATGTTAAACTAGCACACCTACCAAACGCATGAGCATCTATTAATACAACGCTGTTTGGAATTGTTATGGATTTCAATCCGGTAAGGGCGAATGCGGATGCACCTATTGTTTTCACGCTGTTCGGGATTGTGATAGACGTCAATTCAGTGCAAGTATTGAATGCATCCGCACCTATGCTTGTCACGCTGCCATCTTTTGGTATCACGCTATTTGCAAATCCTTCAATAAGTGTTTTGCTGGCGGTTTCTATAATACAATTTCCATTAGAACTATAGACTGGATTATCTTCATCAATAACAACTGATATATTGTTGCAATATTGAAATATCTGCCTTCCTAATTGACTTACATTTTTAGGAATTGTAATTTGTCTTAAACTTATACAATTTCTAAATGCATTACTGTCTATATAATCAACATTATTTCCAATTGTAACTGATGAAAGTCTAACACAATCCATAAAAGCCATTTGCCCAACACCTATTACATTCTCAGGAATCGTTATGGATTCCAAATACGTACATTCTTTAAATGCTTCAGAAAAAATAATTTTACAATTTTCGTTGATCCCACAGCCTACAATTTGTTTGCTTTCTGCTTTGATAAGGACCATATATGGGTTATCACTATTTCCCGCATAAGAAGCGCCACCATATGACGCGGTAGAACGTATTCCACTGTAATAAAAGGCATAACCACTAATGCGGGTTATATTATTAGGAATTTCAAATGATTCTGGCAATGCACCAAACGCATAAGATCTTATACTTGTAACACTGCCATCATTTGGAATAATGCTATTTTTACATCCAAGTATCAATGCCTTACTCTCTGTTTCTATAAGACAATTCCCATTTGAATGATACATTGGGTTGCCTTCATCTACTGTAATCGTTGATAATTTACTGCACTTACTGAACGCCGAAGGACCTATGCTTGTCACGCTATCAGGTATAGTGACGGACGTCAAACTAGTGCAATCCTCGAATGCCCTACTTCCTATGCTTGTCACACTGTTTGGTATTGTGACAAACGTCAAGCCACTGCAACCGTAGAATGCATAATCTCCTATGCTTGTAACACCGTCCGGAATGGTGACAGACGTCAAACCGCTGCAATTATAAAATGCATAATCTCCTATGCTTGTCACGCTGTTTGGTATTGTGACAGACGTCAAACACACACAATCACGAAATGCATAATTTCCTATGCTTGTCACAAAATCAGGAATAACAACATTGGTGGTTGTTGTATCCTTGATACTTGTTATTTCACAGGAATTTAAAGTTGATGTAAAGTTAAAAACATCCATTCCGTCACACAAACCCCATTTTGCAACAATGTTTGTGTCACAACCACCTACCGTATAGGTATACTCTAACTCATCACTTATTTTCTCATCGCCGATATACCAACCATCAAACACGTAACCCAAATTTGGTGTTGCCGTGAGTGTACACTTTTCACCGCTAACATATTTGTCCGGTTGTGGAAAAGGCACATCAAGCACTATTGTAGCCGTTGAAGTCGTAAGGGTACTCCCCTCGTCTTGGTAGAAATATACAAAATATAGTTTTCCTTCGACCAACTCATATTCAAATGTTCTCAGTTCTTCAAAATTGTAAATCGTATTTGCATATGGGATATAGTGTCCGTCTTCATCATAAACACGCACCAATACAGGCTTATTTACGACAATATAACTAATGATTGTATTATCTTCGCCATATAAAGTTTTGAGTGGATAAAGTGCATAGCAGTAATCCAAATAAACTTTATCTTCATATAACTTAACGTCAACCGTCTGTTCGCGAGCATGAATGTCTACAATCAAAGCACCTTTTCCTTTATACGCAACCCATTTTGCATACAAAGTTATATCTACATTCGGTATAATTTCAAAATCATACACGTCACCTTTGCAATCTTTGTTGTCATACCAGCCTGCAAACACATAGCCTTCTTTCTTCGCATTGGACGGATAAGCGTATGTTGTGGTTGAATCATCGATGACTATATCGTCAATATCACCCGTTCCGCCGTTCAAATCAAAGTGGATTGTTCTTGTACCATGTGCTTCTCTACGCGTCTCTATGGTGCCAGCGCTTTCATTGCTATTCTCAACCGTGACTGAATATTTTATTTGTCTCCATTCTGCTTTTAAAGTAAGATTTCCAACCGTTTGCCAAATGCACTTTCCGGTTCCATCACATACTTTTGTGCCTGCATAATAATGGTCGCCGACAATTGTCCAACCTCTGAACTCATAACCATCTCTCGTTGGAATTGCCAATTGTTCGGTGCAGTCAAACGTAACTATTTGCATTTGTGTAGAGACCGTACCGCCATTTGCATCATACGTTATTTGTGATTTGATTGGATCGCCGTCAGCATAAACTTTTATTGAAGTACAGTCCTTTGGCACCGGTTCGCCGATGGTTGCTCCAATGACGTTCCAACCATAGAAAGTATATCCATAAATATTGTTTGACCCTATAGGTCCAACAAATCCTGCTCCATATTTGAAGAAATATATTTCAAAATTGTCGTCTTGAGTGAGGATTTTCCACGTATCATCAATTTGCTCGCCTCTTTGGTCATATATGGTGACCTCAACCCAATACTTCTTGTAAATTTCAAGCGTATATGTTTTGATTTGTGTGCCGTCTGCGCTCTCAACAACTATGTAAAAAATATTTGAACCGTCGTTTAAACTGCCCTCCTCTAACGTGGCTATCTTTGTGCGAATTTCGTTTTTGCCAAGTTTGTCAAAATAAAGCTTCCAAGTTGCTGTCGGACTGTTGATAATGATTTTATCGGACAAATCAACGTCTTCCGTCTCCGGCTCGACAATCATGACAATATTTTTGCCGTTTATTGTTGCACCATCAACTGAAGTGATTCTCAACTCGTCTGCTTTCCATTTTGCATAAAGTGTAATATCGGCAGTTACAACGTCGTTTTCAAAATCCCAAACAGCGGAATATTGCAAATCTTTGTACCAACCTGCAAATATATTCATCGTTTTTGTCGGTTGCGTTGGCGCAGACAATTTGTTGTTTTCAACGACTATTTGATCTGCAACGGCGCTACCGCCTTGGCTATCAAATTTTACCGTATATTTTGGTTGTTTTTCAGCATCAACAAATCCACATCGCGTGCATTGCCCATGACTATCAAAATCGTGCCCGAGCGCAGGAATCATCATGTGTTGAACCAAAATCTCGTTACACCTTGAACAATATACTGCATCTGTTAAGCCTTTGTTCGTGCAAGTCGGAGCTGTTCCATAATCAACGTATTCTATATGCCCCAATGCCTCAATGTCATCAAAAGCCTCTTCTCCACAGTCTTGGCAATATTTATGGCTTTGCCCTTTTTGAGTGCAAGTAGGTTCTGCTATTACCTCGCTATCTCCGAATGTATGATTTTTCTTTGGAACAGTTTGTTGTGCAATCAAGATTTCCCCACATCTCACACAGTGTGTGCCGTCTGTTAGCCCTTCTTTTGCACATGTTGAATCAAACCCTTCGTCCACCACTTCATCGTGTCCCAATGGCTCTATTTTGACTTGATATTCTTTTCCGCAATCTAAACAAACTTTTTTACCAATACCTGCTTGTGTGCAAGTCGGCTCTTCGACAACAAACATTTCATCATCAAATCTATGGACGATAGCTGGCAATAATTCTTGAGGAATTAGTATTTCACCGCATCTTGAACAGTGCTGACCCTCTGTCAGTCCATCGGCTGTTTCCGTAGGCTCAACCGCGGAATCTGTGACAATACTATGCCCAAGTGCAGGAATTTCCTCGCTGTCGGCAAGTTTTTTGCCACATACGCTACATTTTGTTAACTGTGTATAACCTGCCTCGGTGCACGTTGGTTCTTTTCTTTCCCTTACAACTATTTCCTTATGCCCACCAAGAGAAGGTATTTCTTCAACTTCAACGTAGCCGCAATCAATACATTTTCTCCCTCTTGATCCTGTTTCCGTACAAGTTGCTTCCTTGGCAACAATCCAATCGCTGAAATTGTGTTCGATAGATTGTTGATTTGAATTGCTGCTACAAGCAACAAGTGCAAATGCGAACAATACGGCAACTATGCCGACCAAAACAAGCAAACTAATGTGTCTTGTAAGAGATTTTTTCATTTTAGATTCCTCTTTTTTTGTTCATAATAAATATATTTTATGATACAAATATGTATCTGTCAAGATAGACGCGATACTTTTTTGTATAATCGGTGTATGAACGAAAACAGTGAAAATCACAGCAGATTGAAAGAATTAAGACTGGAAAGAGGGCTTTCGCAAAGGGAGTTGGCGGCAAAAGTGAACATAAAACAAGCCAATATCTCGCGGTGGGAGTCAGGTCTTGTCGTGCCAAACGTGAACGACGTATGGACGCTCGCGGATTTCTTTGACGTGAGTATCGACTACCTCATCGGCAGGAAAGATTATTAAACATAAAAACGGCACTCGACTGAGTGTCGTTTTTCTTGTTTAGATAACCTGTTTGTGTGCAAAACCGCGATATTTGGATGAGACGGACACTTCGTGTCTTTGTTCTCTCCGCAATTCCTCATTCCTCATTCAAAAAATCGCTCAGTTTAGATGAAGAGCGCACTCTTTGTGTGTTTTGTTTCAGTTATAAAACTGCGTGAACGGGATGAGAGATACAAGGAAATGTCACTTTTATTGCAAAAACCGCTCAGTTTAGATGAAGAGCGCACTCTTCGAGTGTTTTGTTTCAATTATGAAACTGCGTGAACGGGATGAGATACACGGAAAAGTCACTTTTATTGCAAAAACCGCGATATTTGGATGAGATGCTAGGAAGGGCGCCTTTTTTGCGAAGGCGCGTACATTGACGTACGTAACTGAACAAAAAAGGCGACCTGACAAAGCAGGTCGCCAAATAGTGCGGTTTTTTATTCGGCTTGGGTGAATTCGCCCTTCTCAGGCGTCACATTATAATCCTTGTAGTAGTTCTTTGGTGTTGCGCCGAACTCGCCGTCCTTGTCAAGGGTGATGACCGTGCAACCGCGTTGCGCGTGGACTTTGAAGATGCCGGGGTATGCCAAGTAGTCAACGCTCATGCCGTAGGTGAGGCGCACGCCCTTGTAGGATACGGAGAAGTTGTTGTAGTGGTCGTGTCCGCAGAAGACTGCCTGGAGGCCGTGAGTGAGACCCGTCTCGAAGAACTCGTCTTGTTGATAGCCGCAGAATACGCCGTAGGATCTCACGCCGTGACGCTCTTTGTCGCTCTCGCCCATGACGCCGTAGTGATAGATTACGTCGTCGGAGATGACCGTGCCGTCTTCAAAGGACTTGTTTTTGACATCTCCATATTTGTCGATAACTTGCTTCCAAGCGTCGCGGTATTCAACGAGCGGGATATGGAAGAACGCCATGTTCTTGATAGGCTCGTTTGAACCGCCCTTTGCGACGTTTTGCGCGACGAGTTTGTCCATCTCTTGCGCGTACCAGTCTACCTGCGGTTGATGGAGGTTGTCATACTTCCATTGGATTCCGAGATAGTCGCCGTCAAAATAGCTGTGGCTGTCGAGAGTGACTATCGCTTGCGTGATGATACCGTCGGGATTTTTGACTTTGATGATGTTGTTGCCGCAGCCGTTGACGTCAAATCCGCCCTCCGTCTTCGTGTCGTACAAAGAACCGCGATTGAAGAGGCAGTATTTGAAGTTTGCGTTTTCATAATAGTTTATGATGGCTTGCTTGTCGTGCGTGCCGTAGATTTCCGTGTCGTGGTTGCCGAATGCGAACGTCCAATACACGCCGAGATGTTCCATCATGTTGGAGAAGATTTGCGTCGCGTGCAAGTTGTTGAACGTACCCGCTTGGAAAGGCACCGGATAGGCAATATCGCCGGTTACGATGACGAGGTCGGGTTGCTCGGCGCGTACCATGGTCGCAACGGCGTTCATCGCCCATGCGTCCTTTTGGCTCGAGAAGCAGCCGCCGCCGATATGTACGTCCGTCAGTTGCACGATCTTGAATTCCCTGCCGTCGTCAGGCTTTGTGAAAGAATAGTAGCCGTCCGCGTCCTTGGTCGGAATAAGTTGAGTGTGCTCCGTATATTCCACCTTGGCGACTTGACTGCCTTGCTCGATAAGAGCCTTTGTGCCAACCGCGTTCGCTATCGCGCAGGAACTGATAAAGATCGCAATCGCAAGAAGAATCGAGCCGACGATGATGAGCGCCTTTGCAGTGCGTTTCTTCTTTTGCTCTTTCGTAAGTTTCTTCTTCTCTTTCTTTTTCTTCGAGGCTTTGGAGACTTCGGAGACTTCGTCTCTTTGTTCTGCTAACGTCTCTTCAACAGGTTCTGAGGCTTCGGAGTCTTCGTCTCTTTGTTCTACGTCTTCGACCTTTTGTTCTGCCGAGGGTTCCTCTACAGGAGCCTCTTCGACAGGTTCCTCTACAGGAGCCTCTTCGACAGGTCCCTCTGCAGGAGTCTCTTGAGCAGGCTCCGTCACAGGTTCTTCGACTTGAAATTCTTTTTTCTCGTCCATAGTTTTCTCCCTTAAAAATCTATTTGTTTTAATTATTTTCCTCTTTCTAAGCTGTACGGCGTGCCCTCTAAATGCAACACCCCTTCCTGCTCCGCCAGTTTTCCCCACCGCGGAACCTACCGAACACAAGTTGCTCACTTCTAAGGAATAAACAAAACTGTCGTTC
>ONYW01000007.1 GCA_900322215.1 uncultured Eubacteriales bacterium
AGGCAGACGATAATATACAGCAACCTCGGCAAAGTTCAGGTGCCGAAAGAACTCGGCGTGGAATATTTTTACGTGAACATGAACGCGTCCAAGTCCAACACTCAAAATATGAGTTCCGCGACAACGGACGGCAAAGCGGTGTTTACGATCACGCGCGCCATAAAAGAAAAGGATTTGTCGGACGAGCTCTTCGCGCTGCTTGAAAAGGGCGAATAACAAAGAATCAATAACAAAACCCATAGAATGCAAAAACCAAACAAAGCCAACGAAGTTGGCGAAGTTGGAGGAAATATGAAACAGTTTACATCAGACGAACTCAGAAAACTCTACTTGGAGTTTTATCACTCAAAGGGACACGCAATCATCGACTCCGCGTCTCTTATCCCTGAAAACGATCCGACGGTCCTCTTTACGACTGCCGGTATGCACCCGCTCGTACCGTACCTGCTCGGCGAAAAGCATCCTGCGGGCAACCGCTTGACCGACGTGCAAATCTGCGTCAGAACGGGCGATATAGACGAGGTCGGAGACGCGTCGCACTGCACCTTCTTCGAGATGCTCGGCAGATGGTCTCTCGGCGACTACTTCAAAAAGGACGCTATCGCGTGGTCATACGACTTTATGCTCAACAAACTCGGCTTTGACAAGGACAAATTCTCCGTCACGGTGTTCGCCGGCGACGAGGACTGCCCGAGAGACGAGGAGAGCGCAAACTATTGGAGAGAGGTCGGCATCCCTGCGGAGAGGATCTTCTATCTTGACAAAAAGCACAACTGGTGGGGACCTGCGGGTATCACGGGACCGTGCGGACCGGATACCGAGATGTTTATCGACACGGGCAAGCCGAAGTGCTCTCCCGAGTGCTCTCCCGCCTGCGACTGCGGAAAATATCTCGAAGTCGGCAACGACGTCTTCATGCAATACTTCAAAAACGCGGAGGGCAAGTTTGAACCGCTCAAGCAAAGAAACGTCGACGAGGGCTTGGGACTTGAACGTCTCCTTTGCATCTTGAACGGCTACAAGTCGGTTTATGAGACGGATTTGTTCAGTTTTGCCATCAAAAAACTCGAAGAGTTGTCGGGCAAGAAGTACGGCGAGGACGAGCAAATGACAGTCGCTATGCGTATAATCGCCGACCACACGAGAACGGCTACCTTCCTGCTTGGCGACATCAAGGCGATTTCTCCGTCCAACGTCGACCAAGGCTACGTGCTTCGCAGACTTATCCGTCGCGCTATGAGATATTGCAGAACGCTCGGCGTCGACGACTCCGCACTCGTAGACCTTGCAAGACTCTACGTGGAGAAGTATAAGGAAGCATATCCGTACATCAAAACAAACGAGGAAAGAATTGTCTCCGAACTCGAGGCTGAAAAAGATAAATTTGCAAAGACTATAGAACAAGGGCTCAAAGAGTTCGACAAGATAGTCTCGCACCTCCCTGAGGGTATGACCGTATTCCCGGGCAAGACGGCGTTCAGACTTTACGACACGTTCGGCTTCCCGATCGAAATGACGGAAGAACTCGCAAAGGAAAAGGGCTATACGTTAGACCGAAACGGCTATGACAAGGCGTTTGCGGATCACCAAGCGCTTTCAAAGGCGGGCGCGGAACAAAAATTCAAGGGCGGTCTTGCGGACGGCGGTGAATTTACGGCACGTCTCCACAGCGCAACCCACCTTCTCAACGCCGCACTCAAAAAGGTGCTTCACGACGACGGTATCAACCAACGCGGTTCAAACATCACGGCGGAAAGACTCCGCTTTGACTTCAACTTCCCGAGGCCACTCACGGCGGAAGAGATCGCGGAGGTCGAAAAACTCGTCAACGAAGAGATCGCAAAAGATACGGAAGTCAAACTTGAAGAGATGACCGTAGACGAGGCGAGAGCAAGCGGTGCGGTCGGCGTGTTCGGCTCTAAATACGGCGAAGTCGTCAAGGTGTACACCATCGGTTTCTCAAAGGAAATTTGCGGCGGACCTCACGCAAAGCGCACGGGCGAACTCGGCAAGTTCAAGATCGTCAAAGAGCAAAGTTCTTCCGCAGGCGTAAGACGCATCAAAGCCGTCCTCGAATATTAAAGTAGGTTTGCAAATGATACGCGTCGATTCACATACACACACAAATCACTCTCACGACGGGCACGTGTCCGTTGCGGATATGGTGAAACTTGCGCGCGAGCAAGGGCTTTCATATCTCTGCACAACGGACCACTGCGACTACGACCTCGTGTACGGCGGTTGCAAGGCTCCGTTCCGTTGGGGCGATACGGACGTGGAAAGTTATTATGAGGACTGGAAAAAAGTCAAAGAAGAACTTGACAAGGACAAAACGAACACTTTAACCCTCGGTTTTGGCATCGAAGCGGCTTTTGCCCCCGGCGAACTCGTCGCCGAAAAATACCAAGAACTCATTGCCAAGTACCCCTTTGACACAGTCATCAACTCCGTGCATTGCGCGGGCGGAAAGGACATGTATTTCAAAAACGCGTTCCTTTTCAAGTCAAAGCAGCAGGCGTACGGGCTGTATCTCGACACCATACGCGAGAGTCTCGAAGCGCCCTACCAGTACGACGTCATCGCGCACATCGGGTATCTCACACACGGCGCGCCGTACAGGGACAAGGCACTAAGGTACGTCGACTTTGCGGACAAGATAGACGATATACTCAAGCGGATCATAGAGCTTGACAAGGCGCTCGAAGTCAACTTCCATCACGAGATGAATCCAAAGAGGGATATAATCGAGAGATACTTCGAACTCGGCGGAAGAAAAATCTCCTACGGCAGCGACGCGCACAGGGGAGACATTTGCAAAGAGTTTGAAAACGTCTCCGCTATGCTCAAAGAAATCGGCTTCACTCACTTTGTCGTCTATGAAAAACATCAGCCGAAATACGTGCCGATAGGCGATTGACATTTTGTCAAATTAAGTTTATATTAGAAAATACAAATATATGTGCTCGCGCACATCCAGAAGGAATAATATGAAAAAGAATCTCGAAAAAATCTTTACCCTTGCCAGCGTAGTGGTCGCCATAATCCTCATTATGGTCCTCATCGTCACAGCGTTTGGCGGTATCAAAACGGAAGAGTTTGACAACGGTCTCGTCAAGGGCTTGCTCTTTACGCTCGCCGTTCTCTATATCGTGCTTTCCATCGTCGCGGTTGTGCTTATCTTCATCAACAACGACGTCGTCAAGGACGTGACTTTGAGAAACGACAAGGGCGGTTCTATCAAAGTCTCCGCAAACGTCATCACAAAGTACGTCAAATCCGCTTGCGCTCAAGTTGAAGGCGTAAAGTGCAAGAAGGTCACGCTCGTCAGCGACGAATACGGCGTAAGACTCAAAACGGACGTCAAAGTCATCGACAAAGACGTTATCGAAGTCGAGACATATCTCAGAACTCTCCTCGAAGACCTCTTCTACAACGAATTCAATTTTGCGTTCAGTTCTATCGAATTCAAGGTGACCGCGCTCGTTCCGAAGTATGAAGCCAACAAAGAGGCGATCGAGGAACAAGTCGCGAAGAAACTTGAAGAGATCAAGAAGGCGGAAACACCTGAAGAAAGCGAAGAATTGACCGCGGAAGAACCTGCGGCAGAGGAAGCGCAACAAGAAGAGACAGACGCTCAACCAGTCGAACAAGAAGAGACGGCTGACGTCGAAGAACTTATCGAGGAACAAATCGAACAACCGGCAGACGAGGCAAACGCGGCGGTTGACGTCGAAGTTCCGGAACAAGAAAAACCCGAAGAATAAAAATATACCCGTCGCGTATTTAGCGCGAGGGTGAAAAGGAATATAGCATGAGTGTAAAAGAAGTATTGTTGACCAAAGAAGGTCTTGAAGAACTCAAGGAAAGACTGAATTATCTCGTCGTTATCAAGCGTAAAGAAGTTGCAGAGCATTTGCAACACGCAAGATCCCTCGGCGACCTTTCCGAAAACGCTGAGTACGACGCCGCAAAACTTGAACAAACTCAAGTCGAGGCGGAAATCAACGAACTCGAAGAGAAAATCAAATATGCCGTCATCATCGAAAAGGGCGCAAAGAACAAAGTTTCTATCGGTAGCACGGTAGAAGTCGAATTTTTGGGAGAACTCGACGAGGGCGAAGACGCGCGTATGACTTTCCGTATCGTCGGCGAGACGGAAGCGGATTTCTCAAAGGGATTTATCTCCAACGAATCACCGCTCGCAAAGGCGCTCCTCGGCAGAAAGGAAAAGGAAACGGTCATCGTCAACGCTCCACACGGCGAAGAGAGTTACAAGATCATCTCTATAAAGTAAAAATTTTAAGTTGGCAAGAAAGGGCAACTGTAAGTTGCCTTTTCCTTGCGTTTATTTGGAAAAATGGCAGAACAAGAAAATTTGAACGTACAACAAAATCAAGAAAAAGAAGTCGACGCGCTTGAGGTCCGCAAAGTTCGTATCGAGAAATTGAACGAACTCGTATCCCGCGGTCAAAATCCGTTTGAAATCGTCCGTTTCGACCGCACGACAACGGCGGGCGCGATCCACGCAAACTATGAGGAATTCGAGGGCAAAGAAGTCTCCGTCGCCGGTAGACTTATGTCAAAACGTATCATGGGCAAGGCGAGTTTCGGTCATATCATGGACTCGGACGGAAAACTCCAAGGGTATTTCTCCCGTGACGACCTCGGAGTCGACGAATATCAAGATTTCAAAAAACTCGACGTCGGCGATATCGTCGGCATCGTCGGCACCGTCTTCAAAACAAAGACGGGAGAGACGTCCGTGCATGCAAAGAAGGTCGTCCTCCTTTCAAAATCCCTGCTTCCGCTTCCCGAAAAGTACCACGGACTCACTAATACCGAACTCAGATACAGACAACGCTACGTCGACCTTATCGTCAATCCCGACGTCAAAGAGACGTTTGTCAAGCGTAGCAAAATCATTTCTACGATCCGTAAAGTCCTCGACGAAAAGGGCTTTGTGGAGGTTGAAACTCCCGTGCTCAACACGCTCGCGGGCGGTGCGAACGCAAGACCGTTTGTCACTCATCACAATACGCTCGATATAGATATGTATCTCCGTATCGCGACCGAACTCCACTTGAAACGCTGTATCGTCGGCGGTTTTGAAAAGGTGTACGAGATCGGCAGACAATTCAGAAACGAGGGCATGGATCCAAAGCATAACCCCGAGTTTACGTCTATCGAAATCTACCAAGCGTACGTCGACTACAACGAAATGATGAACATTACGGAAGAACTCTACACGGCTGCGGCAGAGGAGGTTTGCGGTAGTCTCGACATCGTCTACCAAGGTCAAGAACTCCACCTCCAACGCCCGTGGGCAAGACTCACTATGGTAGAGGCGGTCAAAAAGTATCTCGGTTTCGATTTTGACAACGAGCCACTCGCCGATCTCATCAAAAAGGCGAACGCAAAAGGACTCGACCTCGCTCCCGACACGAGTTGGGGCAATGCGCTCTATGCGGTCTTCGACGCGTTTGTAGAAGAGCAACTCGTCGGGCCTGTCTTTATCACAGATTACCCGGTCGAGGTCAGCCCGCTCGCAAAGAAAAAACCGTCGGACAACCGTCTTACCGAAAGATTCGAGTTCTTTATTTGTGCAAGCGAGGGCGGCAACGCTTTCTCCGAACTCAACGATCCTCTCGATCAACGTAAGCGTTTTGAGGCGCAAATGCAAGCCAAAGCCAAGGGCGACGAAGAGGCGCAACCATACGACGAGGACTTTTGCACGGCGCTCGAATACGGCATGCCACCGACAGGCGGTCTCGGCATCGGCATAGACCGCATGGTAATGTTCCTTACGGACAGTGCGTCCATACGTGATGTGTTGTTGTTCCCGACCATGCGTCCACTTGCCAAGTAAAAACACCACATTGTGGCGACCTGCTTTGTCAGGTCGCTTTTTTTGTCGGTTGCGTACGTCCGTGTACGCGCGCTCCAAAAAAATCGCCCTTCCGCGCATCTCATCCACACTGTGGCGTTTTTATCTTGGCAAGGCACAGTTTTGCGACTTGCATCGTCACCATAACAGCGTGTTTGATAACAGGCACACGAAGTGTGTGGCGTTATTTATTTTGTTTCCTTGCACCTCATCAAAACTGAGCGGTTTGGATGATAGCAATATGAACAAGCACACGAAGTGTGTCGGTTGCGTACGTTCGTGTACGCGCGCTCCAAAAAAACCGCTTATATAAACATTATCAAAAAACCGCTCGAATTGGCTTATTGCTCTGTCAATATCGCCACAACTCACGGATTTATCCGTGAATATAACTCGCCGTCCGGCGAATATAACTCTCGCGGTGCGAGAATATAGCTCCCGTAGGGAATATAACAATAAAAGTTTCGGAACAAATCCGAAACTTTTATTTATATGAACTGTTGAGGGTGAGTTCAACCAATTTCCCGTAGCGGGAGGCGGTTTCGACGAGGTCCTTTGTGACGGTGATGCCGGCGCGAGCGATGAGAGTGTTCGCATAGGTGAACAGGTCGCGAAGGAGAGTCCTGCCAAGCAGGAAGTCGTAGTCGCTTATTATGCGAGCGGGAGTTTTTTCTTCCGAATCGTCAAACACCAACTCTTTGCCGACTATCTTTTCAAGGGCGTCTTGAGAGAATAGCGGGGAGCCTTGCTCGATAAACGCAGGAGGTTTTGGCTCCGCAGGCTCTATGGCAAAGATGTCCGCCGTGTTCTTGCCTGCGTCAACATCGGAGTTGCTCTCCGCCGTGCGGACATTCGTTTCTTGTCCATTCGCAAAATCACCTGCGAGCGCTTGCCGTTCCTTGTCTGCGGTGCGCGCCATAATCTCAACTTTTCTATTCGTTTTGTCGCGCGGGATACGGGGCTTTGCAACCCTTTTCTTTGCGGATTTTAGGAGTAGCACGTCGCCAAACGCTTGGAATGAGGACGGAGAATAGTCTGCGTCGCCTGCAAAAATCTTGTTCGTTTTGCCGTTTGCAAACAGTTCTACGCCGTCCACCACGCCCTTTTTCTCGCCCGTTTGCGAATATATCTCCTTTCCGTCCAAGAAGCGGAGCGACGTCATGTCCATGTCGTAGTCGTAGGCGAGAACCGCCTCCGTGCCTATGACGACGGCGTCTTTTGCGCTCTCGATTTTGTCAAATGGAAGCAGGGTAGCGCCTCCGTCGCGGGAAAGGGCAAGGTAGAAGACCTGTTTGCCGTCCGCGCCAAACAACACGGCTTTGACTTCGCCGACGATAGAAGAATTCTCAAGACACAGCACCTTGCGCCCGATAAAACCTTGTGTGTTATACATCATTTTCACCTCAAAAAATGTATATTAAACACGATTCGTAAATATGTGTATAATTGCCATTTTGTACGACAATTTCAAAAGGCTAAGTTAGATATGCGATTTTTGTCGAAGGGTGTCGAACGGGATTTTTGAAAAACTGCCATAGAGAAAAATTTGGCAGCAATTTTTGCCTTTTGCGAAAACCGTGTTCTAATATAGAATTTTGCGGGTTATCCACCGACTTATCCACAAAATAACCTCAAAATGTGGATAACTTTGTGGAAAACAGTGAATTTTTATACTTTTCTGCATAAACTTACAACTGAAACGATATGCGAGTTTTTGTGGTTAAAAAGCCGAATATTCTCTCCGTCATCGCCGTCATTTTGGCGGTGTGCATAGCCCTTTTTGCGCTCGGCACTCCAATGATCGTATACGCCGTGCGCACGTCGTCCGGCACTTCTACGATCGTTATCGACGCAGGGCACGGCGGCGTAGACGCAGGAGTTGTCGGCAGGACTACTGGAATGAAGGAGAGCGAACTGAATCTCGAAATCGCATTCCTCCTCGGCGACTTGCTAAAGGGCTTAGGATTTTCCGTCGTGTACACTAGGACAAACGATACGATGCTCACGACCGTCACGAGCGACACGAGAAAGCGCAGCGATATGTTTTCTCGGGGAAAAATCATAAATTCCGCAAGGGCAGACGTTGTCGTCAGCATTCACATGAACTATTTTCCGTCCGACGTCCGTCGCGGAGCACAGGTCTTCTTTGCTCGACGGGACGAGCGGTCGTTTTCGCTCGCAAAGTGCGTGCAGGATATGCTCAACGTCCTCAATAGCGAGCATACAAAGAGAGAATACTCTCCGCTCACCGCCGACAAATACATTCTGTCCTGCTCCTCAGCCGCGTCAATAATCGTCGAGTGCGGTTTCCTCTCCAACCCCCCTGACGAAAAACTCCTTCAAGATCCGCAATACAAAGCCGCCCTCGCCGAAAAAATCGCGCAGGGCATCTGCGCGTACTTGGGTTGAGATAGAACTAATTGTCTCTAACTCTTTATAGTAGCAGGTTTGTTGTCCCGTTTTCGGTACAAATAGTGTGCTATTATTTTGTCGTAGCGGAAAGGTACAAGGGGACTGCGCAGAAAACATATTGACAATAATAAAATATTGTGCTAATATAACGATAACCTTTTATACCATACCAAAATTTAAGAGGTTACTAAAACAAGGGAGTAATCCCGAAAAGCTCTATCCCTTGATGTCGCTCATCAAGGGATATCTTTTTTAGGAGACAATATGTACAGATTAGGCTTAGACATCGGTATTAAATCAGTCGGATGGAGTGTTTTGGAATGCGATGAAAACGGTGAACCAACGAAAATATTGGCGCTCAATTCACGAATTTTTGATGCTGCGGAAGTGCCTAAAACAGGTGCTTCTTTGGCGGAACCTCGCAGAACGGCAAGAGGAACACGTCGTCGTCTTCGCAGGAAAGTGGCGCGTTTAGCCTATATAAGGTCTCTATTTGAACTTAATAATATATTTATATTTGATAATAGTGACGGATTGCAAATAAAAGATGAATATAAGTATATAAATGTCTTATCAAAACGAGTAGAGGCGCTTGACAATTATGTCAGCGAAGAGGAATTTGCAAGAGTTTTATATTCTATTGCGCGTCACAGGGGATTTAAGAGCAACAAAAAGAAAGGCGCACAAGGCAAAGAAGACGGAGAATTGACCGCTTCCATCAAAAAAAATGCAGATAAAATGCACGAACTCGGATACCGCACAATTGGCGAAATGCTTCTTAAAGAGTATCAGCAAAAAGGCGAGGCTGTACACAATAAGGGCGGAGATTATTCAAAGTGCATTGCGCGCGACGATTTGGAAAGCGAAATCAGATTGTTGTTTGCAAAACAAAAAGAATTTGGCAATTCATTTGCAACCGATGAAAATCTTGAAAAGTTTTTAGGATATTTTTCAAAACAGCGTTCATTTGATGAGGGCCCCGGTCCGGGTAGCCAGTATTCAGGCAGTCACCCTGTGAGAAAATGCACGTTCTATAACGACTTGTATTGCGCGGCAAAAGGGACTTATTCAAACGAACTTGCTACAGCGTTACAAAAAATAAACAATTTGAAACTCATAATTGACGGTGAGTCGGAACCGCGTTCGTTGACACGCGAACAAAGAGAACAAATTATTGCTCGCGTACATGAAGAAAAAGACGGATTGACTTATAAAAAGGTGCGTGATCTTTTAGGCTATAAAAAAGACGAGAACATGAGATTCAATGTTCTCAATTATAGCGTGCGCAAAAAAAATGAAAAAAGACGGTACGGAAGAAACTCCAAATCCGTTCAAATGTGAAGAGGCAAAGTTTATATCTCTTGCAAACAGCAACAAAATCAAGAATTGTTTGAGAGAAGAACTCAAAAACAATATAGAAGTCGTTGATGCCATAGCGGAGATTTGCACAAAATACACAAGCGAGAATTTGTTTAGAAAAGCAATAATTGACAGCAATTTGCTCAATGGAATACTCACTGAAGAGGAGATAGTCAAACTTCTTGACATAGATATGACCGGATATGGGCATTTGTCTCTTAGAGCGTTGAGGGAAATTTTGCCATACCTTCAAGAGGGTTACGTGTACAGTGAGGCTTGCAAAAAAGCAGGACACAATCATTCGCAATTCGATACAAGCAAGTCAAAATATCTCGGCAAAAACGATGACGTCAGAGCGCAAATTGATGAAGTCACTTCTCCTGTTGTAAAACGTGCATTGTCTCAAACAATCAAGGTGGTCGATGCGATTATTCGCAAATACGGCAGCCCTTTTGCTGTAAACATAGAACTTGCACGTGATATGTCACAAACGCGTCAGGAACGAGATAAAGCCGACAAAGAGAATCGTGATCGCGCGGCGGATAACGAGAGAATAAAGGCAAAGTTGGAGGGAGAGTTTAACGTAAGAATAAGTTCTACCAATTTGCTGAAGTATAAATTGTATGAAGAGCAAAACGGAAAGTGTGCATACAGTGGAGAAACAATTGATTTGAACAAACTGTTTGCAGACGACAAGTATTGTGAAATCGACCATATCATCCCTTACAGTCGTTCGTTTGACGACAGTTTCAACAATAAAGTGCTTGTGTTGTCAAAGGAAAACCAAAACAAGCGAGATTCTATACCATACGAGTATTTTACAAGAATTGGCAGGAACTGGGAAGAGTTTGAGGGTTTTGTCAAGACCACGTTCAAGTATAACAGGCGAAAAGCAGAATTGTTGCTCAAGAAGAAGGCAGATGAAGAGGGTTGGAAAACGCGCGCCCTCAATGATACTCGCTATGCTTCAAGAATGTTGACAAATCTTGTAAAGGATCATCTTTTGTTTGATGAAAAGTCAAAAAATCGTCCTGTTTTGAGTGTCAATGGCAAAATAACATCTTACCTGCGCAGATTTTGGGGTATTCAAAAAATAAGAGAGGACGGAGACAAGCATCATGCTGTTGATGCAACGATTATTGCGTGCGTTTCGTCGGGTATAATTCAAAAACTTACAAATTACAATTATGTCAAAGAATCTCGCAACATGAAAAACGGCGAGTATGTGCTTGAAGACGGCGAACTTGTCTCTTCCGAATACTATGACAAACATAGCAATCTTGTCTTGCCATATCCATATCCAAAATTCAGAGACGAACTTATTGCAAGAGTTGCGGACAATGCCGTTGAGATGGAAATCAAACTCAGAGACATAGGCATGGACGACGAATATGTCAGTGCAGCAAAGCCGATAGTTGTAAGTCGTATGCCACATAGAAAAGTAAAGGGCACTATGCACGAGGCGACGGTTTGGAGTTCTAAATATATTGACAATGACAATACAAAAATCCATGACGGCGAAAGCATTCTTGTCAAACGTACGCCAATAGAAAACCTTAAACTTAAAAACGGAGAAATCGAAAACTATTTTAATCCTGAAAGCGATAAACTCCTTTACGATGCCATAAAACAACGTTTGAAAGACTTTGATAACGACGGCAAGAAGGCATTTGCGGAGCCTCTTTATAAACCGTGTGCAAGCGGACAAGGCAATATTGTCCGGACGGTTAAGACGTTTGAAAAATACTATGGTGGAGGAATGCAAATAGACAAAAACAAAGGTGTTGTCGCAAATGGCTCTATGGTGCGCGTCGACCTATATTCAAAAGACGGAAAATATTATGGCGTGCCTGTTTACACTGCAGATGTCTACAAAGGAGTTTTGCCAAATCGTGCTTCAACAGCAGGAAAAGCACGTAAAGATTGGAGAGTGATTGATGACACTTACACATTTGAAATGTCAATTTATCCAAACGACCTTTTGCATATTGAGAGCAAAAAAGAAATTACATTGAATAAGGACTTAAAAAATGAATTTAGTCCTAAATCTGACGAGTATTGCTTCACTAAAGGTTTAGTATATTATAATATGTTTGATATTTCTGGTGCTCGCTTTACAATAGAAGATACAACAGGATGTTATAAAGGGAGAACCGCTATACAAGGACTTGCAAAAATTACGAAGTGTGAAATAGATGTGCTTGGAAATGTTGTAGAAATCAAGAATAAACCAAAAGCACCGCAGCCGCTTTGCATGAAAAAATAAAGTATGGGATATATCAATGTGTTTTTGTCAAAACCATGCAAATTGTTTGTGAAAAACAATCAAATTTTTTGAAAAATCCAGCGATATGATTATAACAAAAACGCAGTAAACAGTGAGGTTTACTGCGTTTTTGTTCGTTCCCTATTATACCATACCAAAACCTAAAATGGAACTAAAACCTTAAAAGCCTTATAAGCCTCGCACCTGTCATTATACCATACCAAAACCTAAAAGGGAACTAAAACTACGACATAGTCAGAGTGCAGGGCGGAAAGATTATACCATACCAAAACCTAAAAGGGAACTAAAACGCCTTGACGTAGTTCCACTTTGCACGTATAATTATACCATACCAAGACCTAAAAGGGAACTAAAACTTGACGTTTCCGTTCAAGTCCATAAAAATTTATACCATACCAAAACTTAAAAGGGAACTAAAACCGTACTTCATAACTCCACCCCATATTCTCTATTATACCATACCAAAACCTAAAATGGAACTAAAATCTATGGTTTAATAACAAAGAAGTTCCCTCATATTTTAACTATGAAAATGTCAAGAAATAATGCGAAAAATTTTGAATATTTTTGAAAAATGCTAAAATAAAGACGTTGGAGACTTTTGTATCGGCAAAATTTTGCCGATACAAAAGGACTTGACAGCAAACTCAAATAATAAATTATATGCTAAAATACAAGCCTTTGGCTTGTTATTTTAATTTATGAAATTTTGACCCAGGAACGCAACGCCGGTTGTTCGCCTCGTTGCAAACTAAACATTTATTTTTGCCAACTCGTTTTGAAAGACTTCTTCGGAAGAAGCCCAATTCAATATCTTTCTTGGGTAAGTATTAAACCAAGTTTCAACGGCGCGGATTTCTTCTGCGGTAAACTTGGCAAAATCTGTCCCTTTCGGCAACTTCCGACGGATCTCTCGATTTATTCTTTCATTCGTGCCACGTTCATAACTGCTATATGGGTGACAATAATAAACCGAGAGACGTTTCCGTTTCCCAAAGATAGATTTTTCCATACCGCAAAAGTCTTGAAATTCGCTCCCGTTGTCAACGGTTATCGTCTTGAACACCGCAGGGAATCTCTTTCCGAAACGTCTTTCTAAAACGTTCAAACAATGTATGACGGTTTCAGTCTTTTTGTTTGGTATAGGGAAGATGATTTCTTTTCGTGTCAGTCTTTCGCTTAAAACCAACAACGCCGATTTAGACGGTCCGCACACACAGTCCATTTCCCAATGCCCAAATGTATTTCTTTCGTTTATCTCTGACGGACGTTTCTCTATGCTCGCGCCTTTTGAAATACGCTTTGCAACAACTCTTCGTTTTCTATGCTTTTTCTGCTTGCCGGGAAGATCCGCAAGAGACAAAGAAAGAAATACGCCCTTGGAAATATAACTGTAAAGTGTTGCAGGACAAATCGTCGTGTTGAATTTTAATCCCTTATGCTTAATCTCTCCGAGAACAGCACAAGGCGAAAGACGGTCTCTACCTATACGTTTTTCTAAATAGTTGGCAAACTCAAAATCGTTGCCTATTTTGAGCGGTGCGCCGTGAGAAGTCATGTTCATACGGTACTTATCAAACGCAAGTTCAGCACTATATTGTGTTTTTGTTGTGTAGTACTTATCGCCTAACCAATCATAGCGCGTTTTTGTGTGTTCATACGCTCCACGCTTGATTTCACGATAGACGGTTGAAATATGCACGCCGAGTTTGACGGCAATTTCTTGTTTTGAAAGTTTTGTTTTGAGATATGCTTCGAGTTGAAGACGTTGTGTCCAAGTCAAATGCTTAAAAGTTCGTTTCATCTTTTATCACCCCCTACACTTGACATTTTCGGTATAAAAAAATAGAAAGCCTTACCACAACTTTCTATTGCAAACACTTTTCAAAGATTAAATTTTCACTACCCAGTCGAGAGTGTATCAAAAACGACTTCAAAAAGTCAAGCAAATACACAAAAATTATTTCAAGGTTTGCCACCTTGACCGCTTGGGGTTGTCAACCCCAAACCCCTGAATATTCGCCATACAGGCAGGGAGAGCAGTACAAATGCCTGCTCTCTGACGAGAGATTATCTTTCAGTTTCAGCCGTCAAGCATTTTCGATTCCGATACCGAAAATTTTTTGCAAGCAAAAAGTTTTTCCAAAATACTTGACCGCCGACCAACTATAAAGCAAGAAACAAACAACGTTGATTGACCCAGGAATGTGACTTCGATTTTTGACGGCGCTGATTGGCGCAGCTGTGCAAAGCCAAAGAAAAAACACGGTTGACACGCTAAACCGCTTGTTGTCAATCCGTGTTATTTTTCTTATGTCTTTGTTATTGCTTTTAAAAATCCTATATGTTATTATATTGCCAGTCTTTGAAAGGAGAACAACATTATGGAAGAATTAAAATGCCCGATTTGTGGCGAACCTACTAACGTATATATGGGAAATGCAAGAAAAGACCATCTTTGCCGTAAGCACGCAAAAGAACTTAAAGACGGTTTAATTGAACAATGTCAGGATTGTGGCAAATGGCACAAAGCTAGCGAAGAATGCGAATGCAAAAAACACAATTCAGAAAAATTGACATGTTTAATTTGCGGTAAACCATCAAATGGCAAACATTTCTGTCTTGATTGCTGGAAAAAATACAAAGACAAATCTATTGATTTGAGAATAAATAATTGTTCGGAAACAGAAGTTTTAGACCAATACGGAAACCTTACAATAGAATGTGATGACGGCAGAAAAGTAAGAAGCAGAGCAGAAGCTTTAATCAGTAATTTTTTTTATAACAACAAAATACGTTCAGTATATGAAAAAACAATTTACTATGAAGAAGACGGAACTAACAAAACTCTGCACCCAGATTTTTATCTGCCCGACTATGATATTTATATCGAATATTGCGAACTCACGAATAAACCATACTTAAAAAAGAAAGAGTATACGCAAAACTTATACGAAAAATTAGGTTTCAAGGTCATTATAATGGACGATAAAGACTTAAATAGCATAGCAGGTTGCTTAAAACCTAAACTAAAAATCAATTAAAAAAAAGAGCCAAACGGCTCTTTTATTTTATTTTCAAAATTCTTTTATTATAAAACTCTTGAAAGCCGTCGACAGCACCCTTATAAAATTCTCGTTCTTTCTTTGTGAGTTTTTTATTTTTGCGCCGTCCGTCTTTAAGATACTTTTCACAAATCATACTTGCTTTATCGCATTGACGAATACCATATTCGCCATAGACCTTGACTTTGTTCCTAAAAATTGCAAAACCCCAACGTCTGCCTTTTTCATAATCATTCATAAAATCACCTCCTTATTTTTTATTGAAAGTTTTTGTCAAATCATTGACAAAATAACTGTTTTGCTCTTGTAATTCTTCGAGAGTCGCTTTTTCCGTAGCATATTCTTTCAAATCGTCAATTCCGAATTTGCTCCGCAGAGATTTTTCCGTGAAGAAGTCAGAAAAACAGTCCGTAGAAAAACGTTTGCTGTATATCTTTTTACTACTCAAAAAATACTTCCTTTCTTCGATTGCTCCGTCCTGTGTTCCGCTTTCAACTTGTATATTCAAAAGACTATACCCGAAAAGATTGTATATGCCTGTGTAGTAGTGCACAATTTTTGTCGTCAACATCTTCAAAACGTGCATAGTGAGCGTATTGTCGCCACGATTGTATCTATATTTCAAATAGAGATTTACAAACTTGCTCCAAAACACGCTGTACAGCATTTCTTCAACAGCGAAAAACGGCATTGTCAAACGAATATCGCTTGTTTTCTTTATGCTGACGATTTCACACAAGGCACGAGCATCGAGTCCCCAACTTTCAGGACGTTGTTCGTCCGTGACAACACGCACGAACGGAAAGTTGTCAATCGTTGCGGAGTGGCGCACCATTTTAAGCCAAGAATTGAACAAGTCGTTTTTTTGATTTGCTGTTTCAGCCTTTTTGATTTTGTCCGCAAGCTCGATGACGTTTCCACGCTCTTTGCCTATCTCCGTAATGTTGATGACACCGAACTCGAAGTTGTCCGCATTTTCGTTGTCTTCAAGCACTTTGAGACCAAGACGGAGAGTGTCAAAGTCCAAGATATAACTATGTCGTGACGACACGTCAACTTCTTTTGAATCACGCCGGAAAAAATCCGTATTTCACAGCGGAAAATTTCCGTTATCTTCGAGAACGTTGTCCGTCCGGATTGAATAGTTTGAGATTATCAAACTACTTTGAATGACGTACACGAAATATAATTGTGAATATGTCTCAATGACTTCCCAAATAGTTTGCACTTTGAGTTTGTCATCGTATTCAAACCCATATTGATTGTAGTCATAATCAAACAAAAGATTGTCAAAGCAGGCAAACGGCAATGCCTTTTTCAAATGCCGAAGTATAGACTTTTTATAAGACGGTATTTGATACGACACCCACCAGTATGTATATAGTCGCTTTATGAATTTGCGAGTAGTGGCAAGATTGTAGATTATATGACGGCGCATTGCTTCTTGCAGAGTCTTTTCAAGGTTAATCCAAGGGAAGTTCGGAAACTTCATATCGTTTGATATGAGCATATCGAGAGCTTTGTCCCTGAACATAACTTCCTGCGAGAGTGCTATGTCCGTTATAACCGTCGTTTTCTTCTTGCCCATTGTACCGCAAACCATAAAGACGATAGGGCGTTCGTTTATAAAGCCCCTATCTTTCATTTCGTTGTGATTAAGACGTTTGTATGCAATACTGCGACGGAATTTGTCAAAGATGACCAAGCCTGCAACGAGCCAAACGACAAAAGGTATTTTTGTAAAGAGCGGAGACACGTCAATCGCAAATTTGTACATTTGACGGTACAAATGCACAAAATCAAGCGAAACCGCAAAATAAAAATAGTATGCGAAAAACTCCACAACTACCGTTATGACGTTGAATGACACAAGGAACAAACAAAGCCATAATTTCCAATATACGCTGTTTTCCTTGACAAAGCCGATAAACACTTCAATCCAAAGTTTAACAGGCGTATAAAGCCATTTAGACGCTTTTTTGTGCAAAATCAAAGGTCTGCTGTCCTTGTTCCAGTCGTTGTTTTCCACCTTAAAATGCAATGTGAACAACAAAATCACCGCCATTATAAAGGGAATAACAACGATTATGCCATAAAAGAAAATATGATATAACAGTTGTCCCAAAAATTTCAAATACAAACTGAAATTTGCTTTTGACACAAAAGCCTGCCAAAACGCTTGCCAGTCCACTTTGAAGTCTGCAAACGTAAACGGAAAATCAATCCTATCAAACCATTTTGACAAATTGCCAACGGACGGTTGAATGTCCGCAGGCAATCTGAAAAGAGTTTTGACATAATATGCGACGGAAAGTCCAAAGTCTTTGACACTTTCGCCGGCTCGTGCGTACGACTTCCATGCGAGCAGACCGCTCAAGAGTGCAAACAAGACCGTCAATCCGATACAAATATAGTGCCTATAATCAAGTTTTTTCAAAAAGTTTCTCATATTTGTTTCACCGTGAACACTATGTAGCCGATAACCGCCACAACGATCAACACAACAAGTGTTGCAATCAAGCCCTTGACGATTTTCATTTAAGTTCTTTAAGCCCCCTAACCGCAAGTGCTTTATAGTTGTAGTCGTTATCGACATACACACCGCCGACGTTCAAAAAGCCGTACACGGCGCACGCTTGGCTATATGCCATATCTTTGTTATCTGCCAAAATATGAACAAACTTGTTTTCAAACTTCGTTCCAGAGCGGAACGTCACAAAATATTTTCTTTTATTCATTGTGCAATCACTCCAAAAATTATTTTTAACCCCGGGCTTTGACCCAGGAACACGGCGCAGCTCTTTCGCTACGTTGCGTGACAACTTTGTAAAAAACAGTTGACTTTCGTCTATTTAGTGCATATAATTTGAAATATAAAAGAACACAAGTTCTTAGGGCGTGAGTTTCAAATGAAACAAAATCTCGGTGAGACTTATGTCAAAATCCTGACGGGCGCCACAAAAGTGGAGAAAAATAATTCTCCACTTTATTTTTTATATTTCCATGGAAGTGGACGGTCTTCAAAGTTTGTTTTTTTGTCATGCCTAATTCTTTTCGCAATATACATTGGTTTTTTATCTTTAGAATTAGGATTTGGAAAAACTTTTTCATTCAAATGTCTACCGTCTTTTTCACTATGCATAACTTTACGATATTGATACTCTTCGACAGGTTGCTCGCCTACTATTAAAGCAGGGTGTCGGTTTTTTCGATAATATCGAAAGTGCGGATATGGGGCAGAAATATGCTTACTTGGTTTGTTTTGCTCTTTATGCTTTATGTTTTTCTTTTTTGCCATAAAATCTCCTTAGCCGAGTTTAATACTGCACGTTGCGCTCTTTGTAGGGTCGAAAACGCTTGTGCAGGTCAACAGCAAATAAGCTGTCACTTTTATGCCTAAACCTTTGTTGTACTTGAGAAGTGTCATTGTGCAAGTCAGACCGTCAATATCAAGGCGTATGTAGTCATACGGATTATTGTCTGACAATGCCCAATACACAACGCTGTTTGTCTTGTCTTTGTCCCATTCAAGAGTCCACTCGACTTCCTGCAAAAACGGCGCAGACGCTTCGACTGTTGCCGTGACAACTTCGGTTGCTCCAACGTCCGCAAATGCTATGTCATACGTCGGCGCAGACACAAACATAGGAACAAACATTGACAAAAGCAGGCAAAACAGCAAAACTATAATGCCAACATTGATTGTCATTTTTTCGTTATAAGTCATTTTTTCACCTGCCTTTTAATCTTAGATTTTGTTTTTGTCTTTTTGCTTGTTTTAGCCTTTGCGGTTGCCTTTTTAACCGCCTTGAATGGAGCAGACACAAGCCACGCCACACCCTTGACGATATACGGCAAAATCGGCGCAAGGATTATCAAAAAGAGAACGAGAGCAAGGAGCATAAGAACAAGTTTCCACCAATCAAGTGTTTGTGGCGGAGCAGTTATGCCATTGATTAAGTCAATAGGATTTGACACAACCGGGACGACCTTGTAAACGCCGTCTTTGTTGAATGTCAACTCTATAATGTCAAAATCAAAAAACATTGTTTCTTGTGCGAGATACGTGTCCGCATCTTTTTCCGCAACGCCTGTACGTCCAACCGCTTTTGCAAAATAATCGGTATTCGCAAAACGGAAGAGAACGACCGAACAGTCATTGAGTTCCGCATGAGCATACAACGTTTGCAAATCCGCAACGTCATTTTCGTTTATGAGCAAATTCTTTGAAATTGTGCTTGCAGGCAAAACGGGGTTTAAGTCTTCCGCTTTCAAAATATAAATCGGCGCAACGTCGGCATATTCTTCGTTTGTGGACGGCCAAGAAAAGCCAAAAGTCCACAACTTGTCCCACCAACTGTGATTGCTGTCATAAGATTTCAAATCGAAAGTGTCCGCAAGATCTATCGTCTTATCGTTGTAGCCGATAGTGCGACCGTCATCGACATAGTTTTCAAACAAGCAAGCAGGAATTTGCCTGCCGTTGTCAATCGTGAGCATATCTGCCGAGCCGTATGTATCTATATAGTCATAAACCCACTTTTGCACGACGGAATCTGCGACATTTCCTGCGATAGGCTTGCTATACAAAAATGAAAAGAGCGTTTCAACGTTTTGCACAGCTTCACTATAAAAAGCATATTGGAGCATATCGCAAATTTTATAAACTGTTGTTCTATCGGTTGAACCGTTCGGAAAACTCTCATAAGAATTGGCAATATTGTATGCCCACTCGTATGTATCATATACGTGAAAAACAGCTCCGATGACACCTTGAGACGTTGTTTCAGCGTGTTCAAAGCCATACCACATTGCCCAGTCAGGCTTTTCGGTTTTGCCGACGTATTCCAACAACTGTTGATAAAAGTCTGCGTTTGACGTGACAAACATTTCTCTTGTTTTATATTCCCACCATTCAGCACGGATTTTTTGCAGTTTGCCGTAGTCTCTCAAAAAGTGATTAGGCAACTCAAAATAAACCGTATTGACTTCATTATAGTGTCCTGCACCGAGCGAAGAAACACCGTCCGTCCTGAAATAAGTATGATAAACGTCAAGTTTGCACGTCTCCAAGTCTTCGACGACACACGCAAGAGTGGACTCGTCAGAGCCATAACCCTTTGCAAATCCAGTAAAGCAATATGAGCCACCGACGGTGTACTCAACTGCATTTTGCTTGCCATACGTCAAGAGTTCAACGCCCGACACGTCATATTTACGTGCCGACGAGTCAACTCTATCTGCGAATGTTGTGCCGTCTATCTGCTTGTCTTCGACCTTGAATTTATAGAAAAGATTTCTATGATCTCCGTCGGACTTGTCGCAGAAAACAAGATGAAATTTCTCATAGCGAATCGCTTTGCCGTCTTCGTCATACGCAACAGCAATTTGAATTTTGTTTTGTTGCGAAGTCGTTGAGAAATTTATTTTTTGCGGATTGTATACGTAGATATACAAACCGTAGTTTTCATGCATATTCTTCGTTGCGGAATAGCAATATTCAACAAAATTGATGATTTTGACACTTCCGTTTTCGTCGGCAGGATATTCGTTCAAATCGAACGCTTGTCCGTTTATTGTAGAAGACTGCAAATCTTCAAGAACGCTCGTTTTGTCAAAAGCCACTCCGTCGTCAGCATAAGCGACATTTACGACACTCTGCACCGTGAAAAACACGGTGCAAAATGCCATAATGCAGACAGCGAATATCAAAAAAATTTTATATTCTTTTGTCAGTTTCATAGAATAATCTCCGAATGGTCGAGTACAATACCCTTTACGCCGATGACATTTTCAACGCCGAAAGAAACATAAACATTTTGACTGTCGTCATAGGACGTTATGACAATCGTAAAAAGATTTTCAAAATTGACTTCGGAATCCAATTCAACAACTGATTCAGGGAATACGCCTTGAAGAACTGACAACAAACCTTGTCCAAGGAGAGAAACAGAGAACGAATTTTGTTGTTTGTCAATTTTGAAACCTTTTGTATAGTCCTTTTCCGCCTTAAAACTATACACGTCACCGTCCACGGTGAAGTCAAAATCTTTTGCATTGCTGTTTGGCACAATCTTAACGGAATAGCCCGTTTGTTCTTTTGAAAATGCCCCGAAAGTGTATTTCACGTCAACCGATAGCGGATTGTTGTCCGCTACGATATAACCGCCCACAGAGTCCAAAATCATTTTGTTGTCAACAACAGCATAAAAAGATTTGAAATCATTCTTAAAGCCGTTTGTAAAAATTGCTACTGCTCCAACAAGTGCAACAAACACAAGCAAAAGAACGATATACACAATAACTGTGATTTTTTTATTTTTCTTTTTGCTCATAGTTCACCGCCTTGTTAAAACGTGATTGACGTTGTAGAAAGAGAAACGCTTGATACTGACAAAGAAGAATAAGAAACAGTTCCTTTTGGAACATGCTTTGTAGCACTATAATTTGAATATGTGCCAGTAAAAGAATATGTCACGTCAAAAATATTCCCAGAATATGAATTGATTCCTGCCTTGCAAGCATTTTGAATTGAATTAACAAAAGCTGTATAATAGCGTGAAGATGCGCCCATAGTAAGCGGTTGATTAAAATAAGCAGTAAAGAAACCAAACTGTTTATTTGATTCATTATCAAAACCGATACCCGTCATATCAAGGAAATAAAATTTAAAAGCGTTACCGCTTTGACTATATTTCGCATTGAAAGTGACATTTGTAATTGGGTCGTTTACAACTGTCAAACCACCTTTTGTCATGATTTCATTTTTCAAATGACTTGTAAACGCAGAAGACAAAGAAACGGAAACTGTTCCTTGTGCTGTTTCAGCAACAGTTCCTACACTCCAAACAGGAGTAGCGGAAATCGAATAAATAGGTTCAGCATCGCCGAAGTCGATTGCGTTGACAACAGTTCCTTGTTTGCTTACGGAAACAGTAAAATCAACGACTCTCTTTGCATAATCAAGTGTACACTCTGCTTCAAGTGCAGGATTTATTCTTGACGAACAAACAACGATGATTTTTTCGCCGAAAGGAGCATAGCAGTTGATTGTCGCAGTTGTACTGCCGTCAGAAGTTGGAACAATTTGAACAAAATCCGTTACGTTCTTGCCGTTTGCCCAAGTGCTTGTTTCGTTGTCAAAACGCACAGCCCAATCGACAACTTTATATGAATCGTTCGCCGTATCTACCGTTGCGTTGATCGTTTTAGATGCAATGACATTATCGGAAGCAGTCGTTGCTTCGCCAAGTGTCAAAAGCATACCACGCGAATATGTCTCGCTTGCGAGAAACATATTCGCCGTGTCTTCGCCGTCGTTTTCGCCTTGCTCGGCTTGCTTATCTTTAGAAAGCCAGCCGTATGGATCTGCGTTCGTAAAGCCCTGTGTAAGTGCCGCACTCACGCAAACGCCCAAAATCAAAATGCAAACGATGATGACAGCAAAAATGCCGAAAAGTTGTTTTCTATTTTTTGCCATTTTTTCTTTAATCTCCTAAATTTTATTCACGAAATCCGTCGTGTCGGTAGAAAAGTAGCCGTCAGCATACGCGGACGGCTACGTCGTGATTAAAGAAGACCGTAAGCGAAACCGCCGAAGTCATTGACGTATGCTTCGACTTGATTCTCTTCGCCTTGCTCTTCTTTGGACTCTTCTTGCTGTTTGTCTTCTTGCTTGTGCAGTTTCTCATCTGCCTTTGCAAGCCAGCCGTACGGGTCTGCCGTTGTAAATCCTTGCGTAAGTGCCGCACTGACCGCAACTGCGAGAACAAGCAACATAACAATAATAACTGCTATGATTGCGCCGTAGTTATGTCTTTTACGTTGATAGTTTGCCATAGAGTAATGTATCATCTCCCATTTTTTTATTTACGGATTCCGCCGTATCGGTTCATTGTTGAGTTATAAGGGGAAAAACAAAGAATTATCTCATAAATCACCACCTTTATTTGTTTATTGTCAAAGGGCTTTCGCCCCGGACTTTGACCCAGGAACACGGCGCAGCTCTTTCGCTACGTTTCATCTCCCCAAGATAATGCCATTGCCTTAGCCACACCCCAAAATGTCTTTGAACGATTCTTTTGTCTATACTTTCCAAAACTATTTTTGAAAAGGGGGTATGTCTCAAACGTATATGTCGGCTCGACAACACACGTTGGACAAACAAACGGCAATCCTTTAAGCCATAAATAAGTTTTCTTCGTCACAGGTTCGCCGAAATAAAACGGCTCAATCACTTGTGACGGCTCGGGAAGTTCAAAAACTTTCATCGGCACAGGGTTTTCTATCGCGATTTTGTCGCAATCTGCGTTCCATATTGCCAAGAAAAAATCTCGCGCGCCTTGTCCTTTTTCAAAGCGTTCAGCATCTATTTTTCCACCACGATAAAGAACGCATGAGCCTGCTTTTGATAAATATGTACAAGGCGGAAAGCCGACAATCAAGTCCCACTTGTCAATGTAATGTTTTTGACCGTCACACGTACGGAAATTTGCTTTTCCGTTCAGGAGCGGAAGAACGTCAGCCCAAATATGCCACTCGGGGTGACCGCCCGAGCAAAATTCCAAGTCACAAGAAAATGCTTCGTGTCCCAATTTGCGAAACTCAATCGTCACTCTTTGAGACTCTTCACAGGCAACAAGTATTTTCATATACGCCACCTATAAAGAAATAGTCGTTTCACCGTCACGCCAAATCACTCTGCATATTTTGCCGTAGCGCACTTTTACAAAAGCCGACACTTCGCAGTTTTCGTTTTCGCAAACGTACCATTCATCTTGACAGCCGTCAAAATTGTAGTCTCTATCGTCCGGAATCATCTTTGAATGACACTTCGGACACTCTTTGTTTATAAAATAATATCTTGGCATTATTTACCCCTTTCAAAACGGCAAATCCGCCGTCTTGCACATTTTGTTGAATACTGAAAAGAAATCTCGTTTGCTGTGTTCCTGTTCTTTGAGTGCAGGCACTTCGTTTATGTATTCACAAAACGCGCCAACAGGATTTCCGTATTTGTCTAACTCATTAAAGAGTCTTATTTTGTCCGTAGATATATCGACATACAGTCCGATACGTCTATATAGTTGCTCTAATCCGTCATAACCGCCGTAGCCATTTTTTTTCAAAGGATACCAATATCGTAACGGAACGGACGACGTTATCACTATCACATCACCGTTGAACACTTTATTGTTGAAACGTGAACGAACAGACGAACTTGTGTTATTGTCAAGGATTTTCAGCAAATCTTCCATTTCAAACGACGTATCTCTCAAATCGTCCAAAATGATTGCTCGTTGTCCTAAATAGTCTTGAAATGGGTCGTTGCTAGAAGAAGATATGCAAAAATCCATTTCCATTTCAGTAAGCATTTTCTTTGCATAGTACGTTTTGCCCACGCCGCCTTTTCCGCAGATGAAAACGACTTCCAAATGCCTTTCCGTATTCAAAACAAGGGATTGACAATAGATTTTCCATAGTTTTTCTAACTTATTGAACAAAGGCACTTTTTCATCTGCAGGCAAACTGTTGATATACGTCAACTGTTGTGCATAACTGTACTGCTCGAAATTGCCGACAATCTTTGCTTGCTCAATCTCGACACCTATATCAAAATTCGAGTGGACTTCCGACCTGTCATAAACGTGTTTATACTTCTGCGTTTCGTTCTCGTGCGTAAGGTATAAGAGCATATCTGCCTTTCTGCCTTTGACTTTTTCGATAAAGTTTTCACCCGAATGAACGTTGCCGTTTTCGTCCGTATAGCCAAGTTGAAACCATTCCGCAACAATCTTGCTGTCGCAACTCGACTTCCCGAAGTTGATATATATGTGGTAGTGTGGACGAGTATCGTCTTTGTCGTGTATGATATACGCCCATTGTTTAATCGTTTTGTATTTCATAAACGTTGCTTGCAAGTCAACTTTCAACTTGTCAACGTCCATGACTATTTCATACTGTCTTAAATGCATTTCTTTAACCCCTTTTGCACTTTTTTAGACGTTTTAGACGTTTTTTTTCACCGCCTTAGACAAGCCCTAAGGCGGTGAACAATAACTACGTTATTGGTGTCTTTGCTTTTAGACGTTTTAGACGTTTTTCCAAGATTTGAAATTTTTTCATACTTTCAACGAAAAACAAAGACAAAAAAAATGTCTTATACGTTATCTTTCGATTTTGGAGGCAATGGGGCTGCGAATGCTCTTAAAACACTCTTTCTGCTTTGATACTGTGGGTCGTGACCTTCTGCGTTTTCAAAATAGCGGACTTCAATCGGAATGAGTTCGTTTCCGCAAAGCAACGAAAAATTGATTGCGGTCTTTTTAACGCCGTTTTTGTCTTTGTACGTGTTTGTCTTTTGGAATAATTCAACTTGCATAAAAATCTCCTTTTGCCTAATTGGCTATTTATATATATTTACAAGGCTATATGCCGTTGTATCAAAGGGGGAGTGGTTATTTGCCACCACTCACGGCTCCGTCCCACGTCCGAAAGAAGGAACAAAAAGAAAAATGCGAACGGCTACATTTTCCTTTCGCATTTAATATTAAAGTTTACACTTATATTTTAACTATTAATATTTATTTGCCATATAATCTTGATTTATAATCGGTTTTAGGTTATAATTTATTATTATGACAAACGCATTCGCATACCCTTGCCAGAAGGCACTAAATCGGCATAAGGACGACCCTGAAATCGCGGCGATTATCAAGGATATAGACAACGCTAAGCAGGGGGTTATGACTTTCTCTAAGGAAGTCAAGAAGTATATGCTTCAGTTTATTCACGCGCGCTACGACACCAACGAGGAGGTCAACGCGCTCATCGACATTTTGAAGCAGTGGAGCAGATTTGAGTCGTTCAGTCAATTCGAGATCTTCCAACTTCAAGACGAGTGCTACTTTTGGTATGACTTTTTGCATGCGTACGGCGCCTGGAAACTCATCGGCAAAACCTACGGTTTCGAGTCGGAAGAGGACGCGCTCAAGATGCTTGTTCGCCTTGTAAAACTTGACGAGAGCGTGTTCAAGCAATACCCCGAACTTTGATTTTATGGCACAAGAGATAAAACACGACGGACATCGCGACAGAATGCGCGAGCGGATTTTAAAAAGCGGACTTGCATCCCTTCAAGATCACGAGATTTTGGAGTATTTGCTCTTTGCGTTTATCCCGAGAAAGAATACAAACGACATAGCGCATACGCTCATTTCAAAGTTCGGCACGTTCGCCGGCGTTTTGAACGCGGACGTTACGGCGCTTCTTGAAGTGGATGGTATGACGAAAAACGCCGCGGTGTTTCTCGCTTCGCTTCCCGACGTGTTTAGGGTATATCTCAAAAACGTTGACGACCAAAAACTCAATTTGAGCGGTAGGGGCGTGATAAGGAAATACCTCGGGGCGGAACTCTACGGCAGGCAAGTCGAGCAGGTCGTGGCGGTCGCGCTGGACGCAAAGGACCAGTTTATCGCGCAGGAGTCCATAGCCTACGGCGACGGCGCAAGCGTCACGGTGAGCGTGAGAGACATAGTCAATTTTGCGATAAAACACAAAGCGGTGAACGTAGTCATCGCGCACAACCACCCGAGCGGAACGGTAGCCCCGTCTCAAGCGGATATAGACCTCACGGCGGACGCATACGCGACTCTCGAGGCGATAGGCGTAACCCTCGAAGATCACTATATCTTCAGCGGTTCGGACTATTTCTCCTTTGAGGAGAGCGGACGGCTTGCAAAGATCGCGGACGTAAAACGAAACATCAACAAAACTTTCAAAGAAGGTATAATAATTTATGAGTGAAGTAAGAACAAGATTTGCTCCATCTCCTACGGGATTTATGCATATCGGCAACCTGCGTACCGGATTGTACGCATATCTTTTTGCAAAAAAGCATGGCGGAACTTTTATTCTCCGCATCGAAGATACGGATCAAGAGCGCAAGGTGGAGGGCGCGGTGGATATGATTTACCGCACGCTCGAAACCGCGGGTATCACCTATGACGAGGGTCCCGACAAAGACGGGGGATACGGTCCTTACGTGCAAACCGAGCGTATGGGGATATATAAGAAGTACGCGGAAGAACTCGTCCGCCTCGGCGGTGCCTACTATTGCTTCTGCGACAAGGAACGCCTCGAGAGCTTAAAGGACGAGAACGGCGTGCACACCTATGACAAGCATTGCAGGAACCTCTCAAAAGAAGAGGTTGAAAGACGCCTTGCGGCAGGCGAGTCGTACGTTATTCGTCAAAAAGTTCCCGAGAATACGACGAGTTCGTACGTCGATATGGTCTTTGGCGAAATCTCCGTTGACACCGCGGACATCGAGGACGGCGTTTTGCTCAAATCCGACGGACTTCCGACCTACAACTTTGCAAACGTTGTGGACGATCACCTCATGAAAATATCGCACGTCATTCGCGGTACGGAATATCTCAGTTCTACGCCAAAGTACAACCTTATGTACGACGCGTTCGGCTGGGAGAGACCAAATTATATGCACTTGCCGCCTATCATGAAAGATGCTACGAGAAAGCTCTCAAAGCGCTTCGGCGACGCAAACTTCGAGGACTTCATCGCAAAGGGATATTTGCCCGAAGCAGTCGTCAACTATATCGCTCTCCTCGGCTGGTGCCCGAAGGACAACAAAGAAAAAATGACGATGCAAGAGATGATAGAGGAGTTCGACACGGACGGCATCTCGCATTCGAGTTCTATCTTTGACGAAAACAAGATGCGTTGGCTCAACGGCGAGTATTTGAAGGCGATGACTCCGGACGAGTTTTTCGAGGTCGCAAAACCGTGGATAGAAAAAGGTCTCCACGGGCAGGACTTCGACTTAAGAGAGATAGCAAATCTCATGCAAACGAGAGTGGACGTACTCGGCGAAATTCCCGAGAAGATAGACTTCCTCAACAACTTCGGCGAGTATGACCTGAATATGTACGTTCATCAAAAGATGAAGGTGGACCTTGACGTCGCAAAGAGAGCGGTGAGAGTGGCAATAGACGCCCTCGAAAACTTCGACGACTGGACGGACGAGGCTATCAAAGAGCAAATCAAGAGCAGCGCAGAGGCGGCGGGCATGAAGGGCGGACAAGTTATGTTCAGCATGCGCGTGGCACTCTCCGGCGCGCCTGTCACACCGGGCGGAGCGATAGAACTTGCAAAGGTGCTTGGCAAAGATGAGTCATTGCGCCGTATGAGATTCTCGCTCGAACTGCTTGAAAAGTAAGTTTATATTCACAAAATAGCATGATAAACCGCGTGTTCTGCACATAGTTGCAGGCACGTGTCTTATAGAGGCGGACTATGACTAAGACAGCAAAGAGACTTTTTGTTCTTCTCGTCGCAATTCTTGTTGCGGCTGTCTTTTGTTTGCCGCTCGGAAGAGCAAACGTCGCCTATGCGGATTCGTACGGCGGGGTGGAGTTTGAATCGCTTTGGTACTACGACAACTTGAATATCGCAGAGGCAAAGCAAATCGTCTCAAAGTGGGACCTCACAAAGGTGACAAGTCCCGTCGTCATCGCTTGCATAGACACGGGTATCACCGCAGGACACGAACTCTTTGACGGCGTGCTCACGAGAAACGAGAGCGGAGTGCTGCTCGGCTACAACTCGTATGCCGCAATTCACGGGGAAGTTTATGACACCGTGGATTTGACGGACGAGAGTTCCTATCACGGCACAAAAGTCGCGGGCGTTATGGCGATGCTCATTCGCGAACTCGGACTTCAAAATTATATCAAGATCTATCCTATCAAGGCGAACACTCCGACGAGAGATAGTTTTCCTATCGACTCGGTTGTCAACGCGCTCGACTGGGCGACGGGCGACAAAGTGAGAGCCTCCGTCGTCAATATGTCGCTCTCCGCTTCCGAAAAGGGAGAGACGTCCGTGTGGAAGACGAACGAGACACTTAAATACGGACTCGCAAAGGCGTCTCAAACGGCGGTCATCGTAGCGGCGGCGGGAAACAACAGTTCGTCAAGCGAGACGGAAGCGTTTTTCCCTGCGGCGCACGACGGCGTGCTCGGTGTTATGGGGTATGGCAAGAGCGGAGAGATGTATTCTACGTCCAACTACGGCGACCTCTATGACGTAGTCGCTCCCGAGAGAGGAATATACACCTCGCTCTCAGGCAAATCTACTTATACGTCCGTGACTGATATGGACAAGAACGCCTTCAACGGCACGAGTGCGGCGGCACCTATCGTGTCGGTTGCGGCTGCGCTCCTAAAACTCCGTTATATCGTCGAGGGCAAACTCACGATTGAGAACGGCGAGCAAAAGCCGAGCGGTGTAAACTTTGAAACAATGCTCTCAAATCTCGAATCCGCAAAGGTCTCAAAGGGAGAGCAGGAGTATTGCACGATAGAGTTTGACAAAGTGCTTACGCAGGACTTTGAACATACGGACTATAAGTATCAACCGCCGACGGAAATCACCGTTACAGGCGATGGTACGCTTGGTGAAAAGGAGTATTCCGACACATATGTCATGCGTGCGAACGATATAAAGACGCTTACGTTTCTCGCAACAATCAAGCCTATCGGCAAGACCAACCCTGCGCTCGAAGAGGCGGTGGAGTGGTATGTGCGCGAGGTGGAAATCGGAGAATTTGAAGATACGACGTTGTCAGAGACGAGAGTCGGCAACGGGATAAGATATGAATTTGTCGCCCCGCACGGCGGAGATTATGAGGTCGAGGCAAGACTCAAATACGGCGAAAGGGTACTTACGACTTTCAGAAAAGTCCACGTTGAATACCTGCCGTACCTTGCGGGAGAAGTGAGAGTCACAACACTCGGACACGAGGGCGAATACGTCGCCGACGCACCGAGCGAAGGTGCGATATACGCAGGCGATGACGTCACGTTTGCGCTCACGGGCATAGAGTTTGTGGACAAAACTCGTCCTATCAAGTGGTTCGTGAACGGCGAGGAAGTGAAAAACGGCGAGCAAACCTACACGGGCACTACGTTCAAGTTTGCGCCAAACGAGGCGGGTGAGTACGTCGTTTCCGCGCAGTACGACGACAGATTGCCGATTTCGGGCGCGTACACCTTCAAACTGACAGTCAAGCCGACCGTCTCAAATCCACTGTATATATCTCTCATCGTCGTCGGCGGAGTGCTTGTTGTCGGTTGCGCCGTACTCGCAATAGTTTTCTCTGTACACAAGCGCAAACATCTTTCAAAAGCCGAATAAAATTTTAGAAATAAATAATGTATTTTACAAAAAGCAGTTGTGTCTCAACTGCTTTTCTTTTTTTCCACATAAATGCAAACTATTTATCTTATGATGCGAACCGCAAATTTTCTAACTTTCGTGCAGTAGCCTAACAACCCTCAAAGCCTAAGGCTTTGCAAGGTCTAAGACCTTGGGCGTAGGAATAATACATTGCCTGTGAGGACGTCGGCGTATGGGAAAGTTTTTGACGTGCCGTCCTCGAACAAGATTGTGAAGACGGCGGGAAAGGTTGAGGCAACTTGCCCCTTTGCGGATTCCACCTTTCCGCGCGCACCTTTCATCTTTATGAGTGCGGGAACGCCTACAAGGCGCGCGACTTTTTGTTTTGCAACCGATATATCTTGACCAACTTCTCGCATGAGTGGATTATTGCCTAAAAAGAGAGGTTTTAGTGGCGGAAATTTTGTCAAATTTTGCGTCTTTTGCATATTGAGGGTGGGTGACGGCATAGATTTTGTTGAAAATGGAGGCAGTTATGTTTGATTTTGAAAAGTTCAGTTCAGCAAGATTTTACGTCGCTCCGTCTGTCGAAAAGGTGATAGAATTTTCCGCAAACGGCATAGACGTAGAGAATATTTCAAAGGTTTTATCGCTCGCGGTAGACGCAAAGTGCGAGGGTGCGGAGGCATTCGAGGGCTATGCGGAGATCTCGGGAAGAGCAAATTTCAGGCTCATATATCTTGACAAGGAAAACAATGCAAAAGGCGTCGACTACAACGCGGACTTTACCGCGCGAGTCGATGGCGAGTGGCAAGAGGGCGACAACGTTTTTGCGAACATTCACGTCGAGGAAGCGGAAGTGAGAGCGGAGGACTCGCTAACGCTCACCGCGGTGCTCGAAATCGTCGCGGGGCGCACGAGAAGAGAAGATATGGATCTCTTGACGACGGCGGAGGACTGCTACACCTCCAAAAAGGCAAGCAAATTGCCGACGTTCATCACGCAAAAGGCGTGGACTGCGGAGTATTTTGACGAGGCGAACGTGGGCGGAGAGATAGACGGCGTGTTGTCCATAAACGCCGTGACTGCGGTCAAATCCGCCGTCGCCACCGAGAACGGCGCAAAGGTTGCGAGTGCGCTGTATGCAATCGTGACATACGTCAAAGACGGAGAAATCACCACTCAAAATTTTGAAATCCCGCTTGAAGACGAAATCAACCTCGACGGTGTGGCGGAGGGCGACATCCTGCTCGTTACGCCTATGGTAAAGAGTGCAAAAGTCGTGCTTACAGGCGTGACGGGAGACAATACGCTTCGCATAGAGGGCGAGGTCGCATACAAAATTCAGGCGTATAGAACGGCGGAAATCGAGACTATAGACGATATGTTTATGCTCTCGAACGAACTTGTCGTGAAGCGTGACAAGACGAGACAAAAGACGCTCGTCTCACGCGAGTATCTTGACGAGACGATAAGCGGAATCGCGCTTCTCGGAGACAACCGTCCTGTGGCGACGGGAGTCGTCGCGCTACCTTATGCAAGAGGGTACGTTGCAAAGACGTACGTTTCGGACGACGGCGAAGTCATGGCGGAAGGCGTCGTGAACACGGACATAATCTATACGGACGAAAACGGTTATAACTCGGTAAGAACGGAAATCCCGTTTTCCGTCATGCTCGGCAGAGCGGAGGAAGGAATAGAGTACAAAGCCGAGTGCCTTGTCACCGGCATATCGGCAAAGGTGAGAAGGGAAAGGGAGTTTGAAATCGACGTAAACCTCGCCCTTACGCTGACAAAATACGAAGAAATCGAGTGCGAATATATAACGGGCGTAGAACTCGGCGAAGAGAGACAAAAAAACACATCCGCCTTGTCGCTGTACGTTGCGGGCGAGGGAGAGGGTATGCTTGACGTATGCAAGGCGCTTTATGCGATGCCGGGCGACATACTCGCGCAAAATCCCGATCTCACCTTCCCGACAAAAGAGGGCGACGAAGTGGTGTATTTCAGACAACTCGGCTGAACATAACTTGCACACGGCGTGTGACTGCGGGGCATAGCCTCAAAAGTATGCGGGCGGATTTGCTCGCATACTTTTCCTTTTGCGCGGGAGGGGAGAAGAGAAAATGTGAATACAAGTGTATCAAAAACCGCCTCCCTGTGTGCCTATTTTAACTCCTTTTTGTTGTAAAAGGCAAAATGAGGGCAGGTTTTACAAATTGTATTTGTAAAAGCCACAGATATGTGATAAACTATAAGGTATGACAAAGCAAGAGCTCGATCTCAAAATGTTAAGACTCCAAAAGGGAGACGAAAACGCGTTTGCGGAAATCTACGAGGATACCAAGCGCGGGCTTTTTGCTTTTATTCTTTCTATATGCAGGCACTACCAAACCGCGGAGGATATGATGCAGACGACCTATATACGACTGCGTACCACGATATCTTCCTACAAGGCGGGCTCGAACGCGTATGCCTGGCTGTATACGATAGCAAAAAACGTCACTCTCAACGAACTCAACAGGAGAAAGCGAGAGCAGGTGTCCGCCTTTGACGACGATATGTCAAAGTACGGCTCCTACAAGATGAACGAGGAGGGCTCGCCGATAATCGCCGTCATGAACAAGGTGCTCGGCGACGAGGAGAGACAAATCGTCACCCTGCACGTCATCGCAGGCTTCAAACATAGGGAGATAGCCGAAATGATGGGCAAACCGCTCGGTACGGTACTGTGGGCATACAACAACGCTCTCGCAAAGATGAAGAAGCAACTTGAAAAGGAGGCGCGGGATGAAGATTAAAGACATAGAGAAAAATCTCAAGAAAGAAAGCGAACAAGTCGTCGTCCCGGACGTCTACGCTCGCGTCAAGCGCGCGCCGATAAACCGCCTGCTTTCCGATCCCGTCCACGCCTTCCAGCGCAAGATGGTCAACCGTATGCTCTTTATCGCTTTTGCGATAGCCATCGTCGCGGTGATCGCACTCTCCGCGATTTGGCTCATGCCGACAAAGCCCGGAGAGGAAGAATACGGCTATGTCAGAGTCAGCGTCGGCGAAGACGCGGTGTACGGATTTGTCGTGAACAAGGCGGGCACCGTCAGCGCGTCAATAACCGAAAAGAGCGGCGGAGCGGACGCACTCGTCCGCAACGAGGACGTCGTCGGCAAAACGGTCGGCGAGGCAATAAACGCACTTTACAGCGCAAATCCGACGGATGAAGTGGTCGTTTCGGCACAATTTGACAACCTCAACACTGCGAGTATGATAGCGGTTCAAGTCGTCGGCGCAATAGATACGAACGGAAGCGCGGCAAAGATAGAGTCGCTCATTTGCGACACGGAGACGAAGGGCGCACTCGTCGCGTATCTCAGAGCGCACGGCAGAGCCGCAAGCGAGAGTTATACCGCACTCGAACTCGCAAAGAGATACGTGTCTCTCGCAGGCTCGACTCTTGACGTCGGCAAATAAAAATCCGCGTATAATTGTATAATATATATAGTCGTCAAAAGATAAAAGGCATAGATTATGAAAAAACTTTTTCCGAAAATCCTTATAGTTTGTCTTGCGGTGTTGCTCGCGATTTTTGTCGTCGCTTGCAACAAGCAACAGCAAGAGCAGGAGCAGGACGCTCCTATAGAGTATGAGACCGCGACCTACACGGTCACGTTCAAGTCCGACTGTCCGACGGATTATTCCTCCTTCAACCTTAAAGACGTAGAGGCGGGAACCTTTATCTCCGCGCCGAAAAATTCGGACGGCACTCCGTCGATACCGACAAAGACGGGTTATACGTTTGCATACTGGTCGGCTGACGGCAAAGAGGCGTTCGACTTTTTGACAACCGCAGTACAAAGCGATCTCACGCTTACGGCGGTGTATTTGCCAAAGGTTTATACGCATACCGTTGACATCACGGCAAAACTCGTGCAGACGACGGCGGACGGCAAGACGACGTACAGCGTGGAGACGGGAGCGTATCAAAACGGCGCTATGCCCGCCGGTGCGGAACTCAAATCCACCTACAACTCTTCAGTCGGCACGCTTGCCGTTCCTACGAGCGTTGACTCTACGGACAGTTTTTTGTTTTGGTATTATATAAACGAGAGCGGCGAGCCGGTCAAGTTTTCAACGACGGCAACCGCGTCTTCAGATAGCGTGCAAACCGTGTCGCAACTCGTATCCTACAAGTTTACCGCTCCGCTCACCCTCTATGCTATGTGGTATTCCTTGCAACCGACGGTCACGGTGGAATACAAGGATTCTTTGAGCGATACCGTGTATGATTCAAAACAGTACGCGCAAACCGATTACGTGCTCGACACGGACGCCCCCGATATGCGAGAGGCAAAAGAGGGCTATGAGTTCGAGCGTTGGTATTATATTCAGGAAATCGACGGCGAGGCGACAAAGAAGGAATTTTATTTCGACACCCTGAAGACGGGCGCAAATCCGACTCTCCCCGCAAACGCGGCGGGAATTGATAGCGTCTTCGAAGACGGAACGCTCACCCTCTATGCGGACTGGAAACCGCTTGTATCCATAGCGTCCGTCGCGGACTTCGAGCAAAAACTTTATGACAAGATGTATGGCGAAGATACGACCGACGAGGAGAAAGAGGCTCTTCAAAAGTCCATCATAAGGATCGCGGGCACGATAAACTTCGGCACGAAGGAGTACAAACCCCTCTTTGACGACGAACACAAGTTTACGGGCGAGATAGACGGCGGAGTGTATGACGCTGACGGCAACCTCACGGGAAGCGCGAAACTTACGGGCGGTGTGTTCGGACAAGACAACGGCGCGTCCGTGTTCGGCAACGTAGCGGGCACCGTCAAAAACCTCGACTTTGAGAACGTCGGACTCAAATTCGGCGTACCCGAGCAAGCGGGCAAGTCGTTTATGGCGGGCGCGATCGCCACGCAGAACAGCGGAATTATCACAAACTGCAACGTAAAATTTGACGATATAACGATAAATATCGACGGAGCAAAGATAGAGAACGGCTACCTTGTGGACGGACTCTCGAGCATAGTCTTCGGCGGTTTTGTCGCAAAGAACACAGGCGGTAAAATCATGGATGGCAATGCCGACCTGACGCTTGGCTCTGTCCTTGCCGAAAGTCTCGTCTTTGGCGGTGTGGCGGCAGAGAATACGGGAAAAATCTCGGATATAGTCGGCAATATCGCGCTGACTGATGTCAAGTGCGTGGACAACAATATGGCGGCGGACGGGCTCCCGTATGCAAAGATAGGCGGTATCGTCGGCGGAAACGGCGGTATCATCGAGTCCTGCAAATTTGAATTTGCCGTGAGCGGTGCGGAGAGCAAAAACGCATTCGACTTCGGCGGTGCGGCGGCAACGCTCTCCGGCGGTATCATAAAGACGGAAGTGACCGTCAGCCTCGGAACGGCGACTGCTCCCGCGCTTGTCGGCGGCAACGTAAACGTCGGCGGACTTACGGGCAAGAGCGAGGGATACGTACAATACAGTTTTGCGCGCGAAAACCTCAACGTTTCAGCACAAAAGGACAACGACGTCGTGTATCTCGGCGGTATCGTCGGCAACAACTTCTCAACAAAATCGGATTATAAGTCGGACGACACGCGAATGGGCACCGTCCTCGAGTCCTATGCGGCGGGCGACGTCACCATAACGCCAACAGGCAAAGCCCTCGTGTATGCAGGCGGACTTACGGGCAGGAACAACAAGACCAACATCGCAAAATCCTTTGCGGTCGTAAATATCACCGCCCAAAACGCAGGCGATACGCACCTCGGCAGGCTCATAGGCGATATGCCGAGCAACGTCACGATAAAATCCGCTTGGTACGCAAAAGATACGACTCTAAAACTCGGCGGTGAAGACGTGGACGGCAACGTCTTCGGCACGGAGGCGGACAAAGCAAACTTTGCGGACGCGAGTTTTGTCATCGGCACGACAAGCACCATTGGGTTTACAAGTTCAATTTGGGAGATGGGAGAAGAATTGCCAAGCCTTCGGGAGTGAATTGACACTGCGTGTCGTGAATTTTCACTTCGTTCAGCGAGTTCTCGGTTGCAAGCAACCTCAGCGAGTTTTCGGAGATAAATCTCCTCAGTTGCGGAAGAATAAAACATACACCTGTCGGTGGTGATATGCAATGCTACGCATTGATGATATACACGGCAAGCCGTAATAAGTGAATTGGCACTGCGTGCCGTGGTCGCTTGAATGAGGAATGAGGAGTGAGGAGTTGCGGAAGAATTGATTCTATTTAACCGCAATTACTCGAGCAAAGTGAGAACAATATCAAAAATCAAAAAACGCACGAAAATCGTGCGTTTTTCACAAAATCAACGTTTGGTTGAGCGAAAATCAACTTATTGGTTGGGAAATTCAACGGATAGTCGCTGTCTTTTCTCTCAAATCGCTGCTACAATTTGGGTAGCAAAACAAAAGGAGATTTGCAAAATGGAAACATTCGGAACAAGATTACAAAGACTTAGAAAAGAGAAAGGTCTTACTCAAGAAGAAGTGGCGACAAAACTCAATATCAGCGCGCAAGCGGTGTCAAAGTGGGAGAACGATTTGACAAGTCCCGACATATCTGTCCTCGTGGAACTCTCCGAGATCCTCGGCACAACTCTTGACGAGTTGCTGGGAAAGGAAACAAAGAAAGAAGTCGAGTACGTTCCAAACCTTGAGAAGAAAGATATCGACAAGATGACGCTTAAAATCGTTGTGGACAGCGCGGACGGCGACAAGGTGAGACTGAATTTGCCCATGGCGATAGTGCGGATTTTTGTCGAAAGCGGAATCGGTATGCCTGAGATAAACGGCAACGCTGCGCTCAAAAACATTGATTTCAAACGAATATTAGAACTCGTAGAGCAGGGTGCCGTCGGAGAGTTTGTGACGGTTGAGTCTGCGGACGGCGACAACATTCATATATTGGTGGAATAAGATGAAAATCAAGGTTTCGGAGAATAAGGGAGCGAGAATTTCCATTCGTTTGCCGCTCGGAGCGGTGAAGTGGAAAATATTTTACAAGTATTCTGACAATATGAAGTATTACCCTGTCGCGCGCAAAATATATTACGCTCTAAAAGAATACATAAAAGCAAACGGGCACTTCGTGCTCGTAGACGTTCAAGACGCGCAAGGCTCTAACGTAAAAATCATAATCTAAAAAACGCACTCAATATGAGTGCGTTTTTCGTTGCTTTATCGCATTTTTTAATCCTATTCTGAATATTATATCTCGGCGTCGATGAGGGAGAGGAGGACTTTTTTGCCGTCCTTTAACGTGATATAAAACATATATCCCATTTCTTTGTCAACATACTCTACGTTTGCGACGTCGTCTATTTCGGTTGCTACCAGTTCGCCTATTTGAGTCAGCAGTTTTTCCATAATGTCCCTCCTTTGTATATCAAAATGATTATAGTTTTAGTGTCTAACCATAGTTTATTTGTTGTTGAAAAATAAGTCAACACGAAATGCATTATTTGTCTGTCGAGTTTTGTCGAAATATGTCGAATGGTGGTATACGAGAGAAAATACGTTCGTTTATATAAGCGGTTGCTTTGAAAAATTGAAAGGACAAAAAAATCCCGCCTCGAATGAGACGGGAAGTTTTTTTTGTCAAACGAAAGATTATTCGTTGTAGCTCTCTGCTTTCTTGACGTAGAATGCGCGCTTCTTTGCCGCGTCTTCTTCGTTCTTTGCAAAGAGGCTCTTTGCAGCATCCGGATTCATCTTTGCGAGGGACGCATAACGAGTTTCGTTCATAAGGAATGCTTGGTAGTCCTCGGTCGGCTCTTTGCTGTCGATCGTGAGCGGTGACTTGCCGCTGCCGAGAAGTTCCGGATTGTAGCGGAAGAGTTGCCAGTAGCCGCAGTCGACTGCCTTCTTCATTTCCAATTGAGAATTGTCCATGCCGCCTTTGATGCCGTGGTTGATGCACGGTGCATAAGCGATGACGATAGACGGTCCGTGATATGCTTCAGCCTCGGACATAGCCTTGACGACTTGGTTCATATCCGCGCCCATAGAGACTTGTGCGACGTAGACGTAGCCGTAGTCCATTGCAAGGAGTGCGAGGTCTTTCTTCTTCGTGCGTTTGCCTGTCGCAGCGAATTTTGCGATAGCGCCTGTCGGCGTAGACTTGGACGCTTGTCCGCCTGTGTTGGAGTAGACTTCTGTGTCGAGGACGAGGATGTTGACGTCTTCGCCAGATGCGAGTACGTGGTCGACGCCGTTGTAGCCGATATCGTATGCCCAGCCGTCGCCACCGACGATCCAAATGGACTTCTTGATGAGGCAATCTTCTGCCGCTTCGAGTCTGTCAAGGAGTTCGAGCGTAAGGCCGCTTGCTTTCTTCTTTTCCGCTGGGAGGAGTGCGACGATCGCGTCTCTTGCTTCTTCGGATTTTGCAGCGTCGTTCTTGCCGTCGAGCCAAGCGTTAAGTGCGCCCTTGAAGTCGTCGGAGATGCCTTCGAGTTCAAGCACGCTCTTCACAACGCCTGTGAGGACGTTTCTTCTTGCTTCGTATGCGAGGTTCATGCCGTAGCCGAATTCCGCATTGTCTTCGAAGAGGGAGTTTGCCCACGCAGGACCTCTGCCCTTATCGTTCTTTGTGTAAGGAACCGTCGGAGCGCTGCCGCCGTAGATAGAGGAGCAACCCGTTGCGTTTGCGATGAGCATTCTGTCGCCGAAGAGTTGAGTGATGAGTTTGACGTACGGTGTTTCACCGCAGCCTGCGCATGCACCGGAGAACTCGAAGAGAGGCTTTTTGAATTGGCTGTTCTTGACGTTCATAGACTTGATCGGAGCCGAAGTCTCTTTGAGACCTTCCGCATACGTCCAGTTGTCCGCGTCGCTTGCGATAGCGTCGTCGAGCGGAACCATTGTGAGAGCCTTTTCTTTTGCAGGGCAGACAGCCGCGCAGTTGGAGCAACCCGTGCAGTCGTACGGGCTGACTTGCATTCTGAATTCATAGCCCTTGACGCCTACTGCAGGTTTTGTCACGAAGCCTTCCGGCTTGGAAGCGAGTTCTTCCGCAGTTGCGAGCGTCGGACGGATTGCCGCGTGCGGGCAAACGAGAGAGCAGCGGTTGCATTGGATGCACTTGTCAGGATCCCAAGCAGGAACCATAACCGCGATACCGCGCTTTTCAAACTTGGTCGTGCCTGTCGGAACGGAGCCGTTCGGATTGAATGCCGAAACCGGAAGTTTGTCGCCTTCTTGTGCGGTGATAGGAGCGATGAACTTTTGGAAATATTCGTCTTGTGAAACTTTGAGAGGTGCTGCGCCGGTTGTCGTCGTTGCCCAGCTTTCAGGGTATTTGACTTCTTTGAGGCCTGCGATTGCGTTGTCGACGCAAGCATAGTTCATTGCGACGACCGCGTCGCCTTTCTTGCCGTATGTGAGTTTGATCTTTTCCTTCATATAACGCTCTGCGTCATCGTAAGGAATGATGTTTGCGAGTTTGAAGAATGCGGCTTGCATAACCGTGTTGACGCCTTTCTTCGTGCCGAGTTCCGTGACGACTTTGAGACCGTCGAGAGTGTAGAACTTGACGTGCTTTCTTGCGATCATATTCTTCATTGCCGCAGGGAGTTTCGTGTCCATTTCTTCAGGCGCCCATTGAGAGTTGAGAAGGAAGGTACCGCCGTCCTTGAGGTCGGAGAGCATGTCGTATCTGAGAACGTAGGACTCATTGTGGCAAGCGACAAAGTCCGCTTGGTCGATGAGGTAGGTGCTTCTGATAGGCTTGTCGGAGAAGCGGAGGTGAGAAATCGTGATACCGCCGGACTTCTTGGAGTCGTATGCGAAGTAGCCTTGTGCATATTTGTCCGTGTGGTCGCCGATGATCTTGATAGAGTTCTTGTTTGCGCCGACGGTACCGTCAGAGCCGAGACCGAAGAACTTGCAGGAGACCGTTGACGGATCCGCCGCGTCGATTTTCTCGGAAACTTCGAGAGAAGTGAACGTCACGTCGTCGTTGATACCGACCGTGAAACGATCCTTCTTTTCGCCGTTCATATTCTTGTAGATTGCATTGACCATTGAAGGGTTGAACTCTTTGCTGCCGATGCCGTATCTGCCGCAGAGGACTTCCTTTCTTACGCCGTACTCGTTGAGAGCGGAGACGACGTCGAGATAAAGCGGTTCGCCTTGTGCGCCCGGCTCTTTCGTTCTGTCCATAACGGTGACGACTTTGACGGATGCGGGGATCGCCTTGACGAGTGCTTCTGCAGGGAATGGGCGGAACAAGCGGACTTTGACAAGACCGACTTTTTCACCGCGTGCGTTCAAATAATCGACTGTTTCTTCGACTGCTTCGGCACCGGAGCCCATAATGACGATAACTCTGTCTGCGTCTTCCGCGCCATAGTAGTCAACGAGGTGATACTTTCTGCCCGTGAGAGCGGAGACTTTGTCCATTTGCTCTTGAACGATAGCGGGAACTGCGTTGTAGTATTTGTTGGACGCTTCTCTGTTTTGGAAGTAGATGTCCGGGTTTTGAGCCGTGCCTTGGAGATGCGGATGCTCAGGATTCAATGCGCGCGCTCTGAACTCGTCGACTTTCTTGAAGTTGACAAGTCCTTTGATCTCGTCGTATTCGATAACGTCGATCTTGCTGACTTCGTGAGACGTTCTGAAACCGTCGAAGAAGGAGAGGAACGGAACGCTGGATTCAAGAGTGGAGAGGTGAGCGACAAGGCTCAAATCCATAACTTCTTGAACGCTGTTTGAAGCGAGCATTGCAAAACCTGTTTGACGGCATGCCATAACGTCGGAGTGGTCACCGAAGATGTTGAGTGCATGTCCCGCAAGGCTTCTTGCTGAAACGTGGAAGACTGACGGCAAAAGTTCGCCGGCGATCTTGTACATGTTCGGGATCATAAGGAGCAAACCTTGAGATGCCGTGAACGTGCTTGTGAGCGCGCCTGCCGCAAGGGAGCCGTGAACTGCGCCTGCCGCGCCTGCTTCGGATTGCATTTCTGCGATTTTAAGAACGTTTCCGAAGATGTTCTTTCTGCCTTGACCTGCCCAGTCGTCGCAGTTTTCCGCCATAGGAGATGACGGTGTGATAGGATAGATTGCCGCAACGTCACTAAAAGCGTAGGCGATATGTGCCGCAGCGGTATTGCCATCAATGGTCATTTTTTTCATATCGGGAAAAACCTCCAAATAATTATCTGCTTGTTAATTGCGCGCAATATACGCGCATAGATACGATTATTATAAACTTTTAAGAATATTAAGTCAATAATAAACATCAACAAAAGATTGCCAATTTCCAACTATTTTTTATTTGTTTGAGGAAAATAAAAATATAACGGGACGAAGTCCCCGCAAACAAATGACAAGAGAGCCTCGTTGTGTTATACTGAACTCATGTCGCAAATCGTGTTCAAAAACGTAAACTATGCCTATACCGTCGGCGACGGCAGGACGATAAAGGCACTCAAAAACCTTTCATTCACAATAGAGAAAGGTCAATTTGTCACGCTTGCGGGCATGAACGGTTCGGGCAAGAGTACGCTTGCAAAGCTCTTGAACGGCTTGTTTGTCCCGACGGACGGCGAGATACTTATAGACGGCATCTCCACAAAGGACGAGAAGAACACGTTTGAGGTCAGAAGACGTGCGGGTATGGTGTTTCAAAACCCGGACAACCAAATGGTCGCGACGATAATCGAGGATGACGTGGCTTTCGGACCCGAAAATATAGGACTACCGCGAGAAGAAATCATTGCGCGCGTCGACTATGCTCTTGACGCAGTAGGCATGCAGGAGTTTAGAAAGCGCACCGCGTCCAAACTCTCGGGCGGACAAAAACAGCGCGTGGCAATCGCAGGCGTGCTTGCGATGAAACCCGACATTCTCATCCTTGACGAGGCGACCTCCATGCTCGATCCGAAGGGCAGGCGCGAAGTCATGAACATCGCAAAAGAGTTGAACAGTCAGGGCATTACGATAATCAACATCACTCACAATATGGAAGAAGCGGTCATTTCCGACCGTGTTCTCGTACTCCGCAAGGGTAGAATAGTCATCGACGCCCCGCCAAAGGACGCTTTTGCGTCCGGACTCGTGGAGGCGTGCGGGCTGACGCTTCCTCCCGCTTTGCAAGTCGCGGAGGATTTGAAAACCGCAGGTTTTGAATTTCCGTCTCAAATACTCTTTGAGGAAGAATTGGTGGAGGGCGTATGTCGGCAATTGAAATAAGTCACCTCACCTATATCTATTCAAAGAAGACGCCATTTGAAAAGCGCGCGCTCGACGATATCAACCTTTCCATCGAGGAAGGCTCTTTTGTCGGCATCATCGGCGAGACGGGAAGCGGAAAATCCACGCTCATACAGCATCTCAACGGGCTCATCAAAGTGCAGGACAAAAAGGTCTCTTCCGTCGTAGTGAACGGACTTTCGGCAACGGACAAGAAGACGCTCAAACAGCTCCGCTTTGAAGTGGGCATCGTCTTTCAATATCCCGAATATCAACTCTTTGAAGACACGGTCAAAAAGGACGTCGCGTACGGCCCTAAAAATATGAAGCTCCCCGCGGAGGAGATAGACAGGCGCGTCCGCCATGCTCTTGAAGTCGTAGGACTTGACTACGACGAATTTGCGGAGCGCAGTCCGTTTGAACTCTCGGGCGGTGAGAAGAGAAGAGTAGCGATCGCAGGCGTTATCGCCATGGAGCCTAAGGTCTTGGTGCTTGACGAACCCGTCGCAGGACTCGATCCCGTCGGCAGGGCGGAGATTCTCGCCCTTATCAAGCAACTTCAAAAGGATGTGTCTCCGACTATCATCATGGTGTCGCACAATATGGACGACATCGCCGTCCTTGCGGATAGAATCATCGCCATGCACGGAGGCAGAGTGCAGCTTGACGGCACTCCGTCCGAAGTGTTTTGCGCAAGAGAAAAAATTGCGGAAATCGGGCTCGATTTGCCTATGGCGACGAGGCTCAGAGATATGATGGTCGCAAGAGGCTTGAATTTGCCCGACGGCATAGTAACGCCAAAGCAGCTGGAAGCCGCGCTCGTCGCTCTAAAGAACGGCACCTTTGGCGGCGACAAGACGAAAGGAGGTGAGCCCTCCAATGTTTAGAGACATCGCATTCGGACAATACTATCCGACAAACTCGCTCGTTCACAAACTCGACGCGAGAGTGAAACTTTTGCTCACCATCCTCTTTGTCGTGGTCATATTCTTCATCAAATCCTATTTCGGATTTATGCTGACGGCGTTTGTGCTGACGGTGATAATCCTCTCCGCACGCGTGCCTATAATGTCGGTTTTGAAATCGGTCAGAGGCATAATATTCATCATACTGTTCACCTCGATTCTCAACTTGTTCTTCATAAAGCAAGGTGAAGTTTTGGTGAGTTGGAAAATCTTTACAATCACCAAAGTCGGGGTTCATACGACCATAAAGATGGTTTTAAGGCTCGTTTTGCTCATTTCGGGCGCGTCCATACTTTCTCTTACGACAACGCCCGTCGAACTTGCTGACGGGGTGGAAAGTCTCATGTCGCCGCTAAGGCTGATCAAAGTCCCCGTGCGCGATATAGCGATGATTATGTCCATCGCACTCCGCTTTATTCCGACGCTGTTTGAGGAGACGAACAAGATTATCGCCGCTCAAAAGGCGAGAGGCGCGAGTTTTGACACGGGCAACGTATTTGCAAAGGCAAAGGCTATGATGCCCGTGCTCATTCCGCTCTTCGTCAACTCATTCAGGCGCGCGGACGAACTTGCTTTTGCCATGGACGCAAGGTGCTACAATGCCACCGACAAGCGCACGAAGATGAAAAAGGCAAAGATAGGTCTCGGCGATATAGTCGCGCTCCTCTTTATGCTCTCGTTTGCAACCGTGATACTGCTTGACCGCTATTATTTCGGGACGGTCGGCATCACGATAGACTACTGGATTTTCGGAGACCTGCTATGAGATACCGCGCGGTGATTTCTTATTTCGGAGAGAGGTACGTAGGGTGGCAACGCCAACTCAACGGACTCAGCGTCCAAGAGGTGCTTGAAACCGCTCTTGAAAAAACTTTCGGCGTGCCGACGGGCGCAACCGCGAGCGGAAGAACGGACGCAGGCGTACACGCGGAGGGGCAGGTCGTCCACTTTGACGCGGACACCTCTATTCCGACCGACAAAATCCCGTTTGCCGTCAACACCGAACTCCCGAGCGACGTAAGCATGCTCTCCTGCGAGGTGGTAGACGACGATTTCAACGCAAGGTTCAGCGCAAAGCGCAAGACGTACAGGTACAGCTTGTATCTTTCAAAACACCCGCGCCCGATGCTCGAACCAACGCATGAGCATATAGTCGTTCCGCTCGATTTGCATGCCATGAAAGAGGCGGCGAAATTTGTTGAAGGCGAACACGACTTCAAGTGCTTCGAGGCAAGCGGAAGCGTCGTCAAGTCTACTGTCAGAACGGTCTATAACGTACAAATAGAATGCGCTCCGTTAGAGGTGACGACGGCGAGCCAAACTTTTGCCGAAACAGGCATTCTAACGCCACATTTTGACGAGTCAAAAGCCTTTGACTGCGAGATAAAAATCTCCGTCACTGGCAACGGATTTTTGTATAACATGGTGAGGATCATCGCAGGCACTTTGGTCTATGTCGGGTTGCACAAACTGACGCCCGAAGACGTTGAAAAAATCATCGAGACGGGCGACCGCAAGATGGCAGGCAAGACTTTGCCGGCGAGGGGGTTGTGCTTGATTAAAGTCGTTTATTAAAAAACCGCGCTATTTAGCGAATAGCATTGTCAAAGCCCATTTGTTCGAGGGTCACGTACGTCGGTACGCTCATCTCTCGCAAATGGGCTTTTTCGCGCTCTTCATCTAAATATCGCGGTTTTTAACGTTTGCTGTTCGGAGACGCGCCGGAGTCCCGACTCATTCGTTCGAAGACGGAACCGACTCCGCAAAGCGGAGTCCCCGGAGTGCCTCGGTCTGCACTCAGTACGAGACTTTGGGACATTTTGTTGCGGAGCGTCCCAAAGGCGAAGTGGCAAAGAATAGAGAAAA